>CAZAWQ010000472.1:0-7722 GCA_964488585.1 uncultured Roseivirgaceae bacterium | reverse complement strand
CCAACTTCTCTAACATTGCTCTTGAATGCCCTCCACCGCCAAATGTGGCATCAACATATATTCCATCCGGATCAATAGCCAGTCCTTCAATACTCTCATCCAACAAAACCGGTTGGTGATAGCCCATATAGTCAACAATTTGATCTTATTCGTTGCGGTACCATTCTAAGGTCAATCATAATTACTCGTCTAAATGTTTCTGAGCCAGTTTCGAAAGCTTCAACTGGTCAATTCGATACTTTTCATAAAGGTCCGGATTCCATATCTCCACGCGATTGCCCATGCCAACTACAATCACCTGTTTTTCAAGCTGAGAGTAACTGATCATGGGCTTTGGGATCAAAAATCTGCCCATAGTGTCCAAGTCCACCAAAGCATTCCCTCTAAAAAAATTTCGCTGGAGCATTCTAAACTCTTCATTGAATTCATTCAATCCGGCAATTTTATTGTAGATTTTTTTGTACTCAAGCAATGGATACAATACCAGACAAGGCTCAAATCCAAGTCGCAACATCAGCTCAGTTCCATTGCTTTCAGGTAGTTGCACCTTGATTTTAGCAGGTAACACCAAGCGGCCCTTTGCATCTAGCTTACATTCGTATTCACCGGAGAAGAATGCCATAACTTTTCCAAACAATCCTTTGCTCAAAACAAATGTAGAAAAATATTTGACATATTCCACCACATCTTGACACTTTTTCCCACTTTCTTGTTAACGGTTTAAAACCAGCTAATAATCAACTGAATTTAATACTTGTGGGGGTGAATCAATGCGATTTTCCGATAAGCTAATAACGGAAATAAGCATTATTTACCACTATTTATCACAATAATTGATCATTTCATCTTAAATCATGTCAATAAATTCAAATATTAAGAGAATGTGGTAAAAAGTGGGAGACCCATTAATGATGACAAAGGAGATGGCACCTCAGCGATTAAAATGGGTAGGTTATCTATTCCTGGAGATAGTGAAATCTACCATTTGTTGCAATGAGTTTTTATATGATGAGTCTTCAAATCCATCCAATATTTTCAAGGCCTCATCTACATATTGCTGCATCACTTGATGGGCGTAATCAATGCCGCCGGATTTCTTTACAAATTCAATAACCGCCTTCACGTTTTTACTTCGATGATTATTGTTTTTAACAATGCTCCTAATCTTTTTCCGGTCTTGCGAGGAGGCTTCTCTCAGTGAATAGATTAAAGGCAAGGTCATTTTCTTCTCTTTTATATCAATTCCCAGGGGCTTACCAATTTGGGTACTTCCATAGTCAAACAAATCATCCTTAATCTGAAATGCCATGCCAATTTTCTCGCCAAAAAGAGTCATTTGGGAGATGGATTTTTCATCAGCCCCACCTGAGGTGGTGCCTACTGCACAACAGGAGGAAATAAGACTAGCTGTTTTTTGCCTGATAATATCAAAATATATGCTTTCCGTTATATCCAGGTTCTTCGCCTTTTCCATCTGAAGCAATTCACCTTCACTCATATCCCGTACTGCCTGCGATACCAACCGCAACAGATCAAAATCTCCGTGGTCTACCGATAACAGTAAACCTCTTGATAGCAGGTAGTCTCCTACCAGTACGGCAATCTTGTTTTTCCACAGGGCATTTATAGAAAAAAACCCGCGACGGTAGTTTGCATCATCCACCACATCATCGTGAACCAAAGTAGCAGTATGCAGTAACTCGATCAGGGCGGCCCCCCGGTAAGTGCTTTCGGAAATCTTACCGGTGACTCCCGCTGAAAGGAATACAAACATCGGTCTCATCTGCTTTCCTTTACGTTTGACTATATAACCCATGATTTTGTCCAACAAGAGGACTTTGCTTTTCATGAGCATTCGGAATTTCTTCTCAAATTCCTTCATTTCCAGAGCGATGGGAGCTTGTATATTTGTCAGTGACTGACTCATAGGACCTGTTACAATAATACTATCAATTTGGTCTAATGCAAAACGCCTTGGTTAGTTATAAATGATGAGTGATGAATTATGAATTAGATTTTGTCTTACTAAATCGTTCGTCCAGGGTCTCGAATATCTTTACCGCGTGATCTCTGGAGTTTTCAATAAACCAAATATTGGTTTGAAGACCTCCGCAAATGACTCCGGCCAGATATATATTTTCTTGATTGGTTTCATGAGTATCGGTATTATAGACTGGGGATTTGATGGCGTTCTGATTCAACTTGATTCCCATTGATTTCAGGAAGTCAAAATCGGGTTGATAACCGGTCATCGCCAACACATAGTCATTGGGTATGGTCAGCAGACCTTCTGGGGTAATAAGATCAACATCTCTTTCCCGAATCTCCAATATTGACGAACTGAAATACGCCTTAATTGATCCTTCTTTAATCCTGTTTTCAATGTCAGGTTTTACCCAATACTTTACACGCGGGCTGATTTCGCTTTCTCGCAGTACCATAGTCACGTGGGCACCCTTGCGATAGGTTTCCAAGGCTACATCAACTCCGGAATTGGCTGCACCAACCACTACGATATTCTGATCAAAATATGGATGTGGTTCATCGTAGTAGTGTTTTACTTTAGACAGTTTCTCACCAG
This sequence comes from uncultured Roseivirgaceae bacterium, assembly GCA_964488585.1. Lineage (GTDB taxonomy): Bacteria > Bacteroidota > Bacteroidia > Cytophagales > Cyclobacteriaceae > SZUA-3. The sequence continues at coordinate 5,141 of CAZAWQ010000472.1, read as the reverse complement.
GTATATCAAGCAAATAAGGTAAATCATAAAATCCGGTGGCAATTACCATCGCCCGGGCTTGGTAATTACTACGATCGGTCTTTATGAAAAATCCTTCACCTTCTTTTTCCACATTTATTACTTTTTCGAAAAGTCTCAGTTTCAACGCCCAACTGGAGGCCACTCTTCGATAATACTCCAAAGCTTCCGAACGATTTGGCTTGTTTCCATGTGAAATAAAGGGTACTCCCCCAATTTCCAGTCTGTCTGAGGTACTGAAAAAGGTCATGTTATAGGGATAGTTATAAAGGGAATTCACCAGGCAGCCCTTATCCGCAATTATATAACTTAGACCTTTGCGTTCCGCTTCAATTCCACATGCCAGACCAATAGGCCCGGCTCCAACAATAAATGCGTCCAACATGGAAATAATCGATTAATATATTCGCCAAAAATAAACAATATTTCTATTCTCGCCCGGGGATTCTATCTTTCAACCCTACTAAGAACCACGAACTTCAAACTCAAAACTTTTTTAATTAATTTTGCCTGACCCATAACAACAGAATAAATGACGCTGTCATCAAAATACCAACCACAGCTGGTTGAAGATAAATGGTACCAATACTGGACAGAACGTGGATTTTTTAAATCTACTCCAAACCCAAACAAGGAACCCTATTCCATTGTAATACCCCCTCCCAATGTTACCGGAGTATTGCACATGGGCCACATGTTAAACAATACCATACAGGATGTTTTGATCAGGAAAGCCCGGATGGAAGGGAAAGAAGCATGCTGGGTGCCGGGCACAGACCATGCCTCAATTGCCACGGAAGCCAAAGTTGTGGCGATGCTAAAAGCACAAGGCATTGAAAAGAGCCAGATATCCAGAGATGAGTTTATAAAGCATGCCTGGGACTGGACCAACAAGTACGGCGGGATAATTTTGAAGCAACTTAAAAAACTTGGAGCCTCCTGTGATTGGGACAGAACCAGTTTTACTATGAATGACCAGTACTACCAAGACGTGATCAAGGTTTTCGTGGACCTTTACCGTAAAGGGTGGATATACAGGGGTGTGAGAATGGTCAACTGGGACCCTCAGGGAATGACCGCACTATCTGATGAGGAAGTAATCCATAGGGAAGTGGAATCCAACTTATATTTTGTGAAATATTTTTTGGAAGGGGGAGATGAAACCATCACCATAGCCACTACCCGTCCGGAAACAATTTTAGGGGATACCGCAATTTGCATCAACCCCAACGATGAAAGATATGATCACCTCAAAGGAAAAAAGGCCATAGTTCCCTTGATAAATAGAGTAGTGCCAATAATTGAGGATGAATATGTTTCCATGGAGTTTGGCACCGGGTGTTTGAAGGTCACTCCCGCACATGATTTGAATGACTACGAACTAGGAGTGAAACATCATTTAAAAAGCATTGACATACTAAACGATGATGGGACGTTAAATGAACGTGCCCAACGATATGTTGGTAAAGACCGGTTTAAGGCCCGTGATTTGATTGTTGAGGACCTGGAAAAAGCCGGCCAATTGGAAAAGGTGGAAGACTATGTAAACAGTATTGGTTTTTCAGAAAGAACCAACGCCATTGTTGAGCCCAAGTTGTCCATGCAGTGGTTTATGAATATGGAAAAATTGTCTAAACCTGCTTTGGAGCATGTACTAAACCAAGATATTAAATTCTATCCTTCAAAATTCGTGAATACTTATCGTCATTGGATGGAAAACATCAGAGATTGGTGTATCTCAAGGCAATTATGGTGGGGGCATCGCATCCCGGCATATTATCTTCCAGATGGATCCTTTGTAGTTGCAGAAAATCTGAATGAGGCACTGCAATTAGCCAGGGAAAAAGACCCGAGTATAACGGATAATAACCTTCGGCAAGATGAAGATGTATTGGATACCTGGGCATCAAGCTGGTTATGGCCTATTGCGGTGTTCAACGGCATTTCAAAGCCCCAGAACGAGGAGATTAATTATTACTACCCCACCAGGGATCTGGTCACAGCACCAGAGATCCTGTTCTTTTGGGTAGCTCGAATGATCATGGCCGGCTACGAGTATAGGGAGTCTATGCCTTTCAAGAATGTCTATCTAACCGGTATCGTCCGGGACAAAAAAAGGCGTAAAATGTCAAAGTCCTTGGGTAACTCCCCGGATCCTTTGCAATTGATTGCCCAGTATGGTGCCGATGGTGTTAGAACCGGCATGCTTTTTAGCTCTCCTGCCGGCAATGACCTACTGTTTGACGAGAAACTCTGCGAACAAGGTCGTAATTTCTCTAACAAAATCTGGAACGCCCTTAGACTGGTTAAGGGTTGGGAGGTTATGCCGGGTGATATTCCTGACAATCATCAGGCCATAATGTGGTTTAATAACAAATGTCAACAGTCTATTGAAGAAATTGAAGACCATTTCTCAAAGTTCAGAATTTCTGATGCACTGATCACCATCTACAAGCTGGTCTGGGATGATTTTTGTTCCTGGTATTTAGAAATGATCAAACCTGCCTACCAGCAACCCATCGATAAACAAACTTATGACCAAACCATTGGATTTCTGGAGATTCTAATGAAGTTGTTGCATCCATTTATGCCCTTTATTACTGAAGAGATTTGGCACGAACTTCAAGAGCGGGACCAAAATGATTGTGTCACTATTGCTGACTGGCCAAAACCTGGACCATATAACTCCGATAATTTGAAAAATGTGGAACGGGTATTTGAATTGGTCTCACAGATTAGACATGTACGCAGCCAAACTCAAACCTCACCCCATGAACAGATAGGTTTATTTGCGCGAACAACCCGTGAAGTGCTATATCGACAATATGACATAGCGATTCGAAAACTTGGAAATATCGATGAAATTCAGTTTTGCCAGTCAATCCCGGACACTCCAGGAAGCAAGTTTGTGGTCAGGGAAGATGAATTCTTATTGCTTACACCTCAAAAGTCCGATCCTAAACAGGAAAAAGACTTGCTGGAAAAAGAACTTGAATATACCCGCGGGTTCTTGGCTTCAGTCGAAAAGAAGTTAAAAAATAAAAAGTTTGTCGACAATGCTCCAGAACAAGTGGTCACCAATGAACGCAGGAAGAAGGAGGATGCAGCAGCCAAGATCAAAACCCTTGAGGCAAGTCTAAGTAGATTTTAGAATCGGGTTCCAATAAATAAGCTTAGATCTTTACACTTGAGCTTGAATTTTCTACCCAAGTCCGCGTTGGTAATGTTACCTTTAAACGTATACACTCCCTTCATAAACCAGCGATTTGCAAAAATCATATCCTCGACAGACCCCACCTCAGCAATCTGAAGCAGCACTGGAGTGAAGATATGGCTAAACGCGTTGGTGGCTGTTCGGGCGACCCTCGATGCTATGTTTGGCACACAATAATGGATAACATCAAATGTTCTGAAAACCGGATTGCTATGAGTAGTTAACTTGGAGGTCTCGAAACATCCGCCCTGATCAATACTTACGTCGATTATGATTGATTCCGGTTTCATGGATGCCACCATATCCTCGGTTACAATACAGCGGGTTCTGCCTTTTTCAGCCCGCACCGCTCCAATTACCACATCGGCAGTTTTAAGGGATTCAATAAGTGTGGCTGCGTCGATGGTAGAGGTATATATCTGATACCCAAGCGCATGTTTGATCCGTCGTAATTTGTATATATGATTGTCAAATACCTGTATCTGAGCTCCCAATCCTAATGCTGCCCTGGCAGCATATTCCGCCACGGTCCCTGCGCCCAGAATAACCACTTTAGTTGGCGGTACTCCGGTAATTCCACCAAGTAAAATTCCTTTGCCGCCATTTACACTACTAAGGTATTCAGTAGCAATCGACATCACCGTACTACCAGCCACTTCGCTCATGGCACGGACTACTGGCAACCCACCGACTTTGTCCTCGATATGTTCAATGGCAATCCCGGTAATTCTTTTTTCGTTTAAAACCTGTAAATAATCAACAGTCCTAGATCCCATCTGGAGGGCAGAAATAAGCGTTTTTCCTGGGACCAAATAGTCAATCTCTTCTGTAGTTGGTGGTTCAATTTTCAGAACAATATCACACTTGAACACTTCCCCGGTGTCATAGCTGATTTGTGCACCGGCTTCGCTGTATTCACGGTCACTGAACTTAGCTTTTGCCCCTGCAGTACTCTCAACACTTACCTGATGTCCATTGGCCACCAAAAGTCCGACAGCCTCCGGATTGAGTGATACTCTGTTTTCTTGAACTGACACCTCCTTGGGTATGCCAATAGAAAGAGCGGTAGACCCACTGGGCACCCTCATCAGAGATTCCTGGGGATAGATACTTTCCTGCTGAGACGGCTTGCCTTTTTCAGATTCAGTCATTCCTTTGTACTGTGATTAGCCTGGTTTCATGTTGTTTAACCTGGATGTTAATGCAAAGATGTCTATCAGGAAGGATGGATGAAATATTAATGGGCCATTCTATGAAACATATATTTCCTGAATCAAAATATTCGTCACATCCGATATCCAGTGCTTCAGTAACCCTATTTAGCCGATAAAAGTCAAAATGGTAGAAAACTTCATTCTTTAAATTATGGTATTCGTTAATCAACGAAAAGGTGGGACTAGTTACCTGATCTACCACTGCTTTTGCTTCACAAATTGTTTGTATTAGAGTAGTTTTGCCAGCACCCATATCTCCATGAAAGAGCCATATTGTATGGTCTCCGGCTATATCAATTAATTTAGGGACCAGGCAGCGTAAGTGTTGAGGGTCCTTTGCAACGAATTGCACCTCAACCTCCTGATAATTAACCATTCTTCGAAGTTAAGGAAATTATTGGAATTATCATTTCCTCAAGTGATACGCCACCATGCTGAAAAGTATCCCGGTAATAGTTAACATAGTAATTATAATTGTTGGGATAAGCGAAAAAATTATCCTCCGTTGCAAAGACATATGAGGTGCTAATGTTTACTTTGGGTAGATGAATATCCTCCGGTTGTTTAACGGTGAAAATATTCTTGCCATGGTACCCAAGATTCTTACCCTGTTTATATCTCAAATTTGTGTTGGTGTTTTTATCACCCACAATTTTGAATGGCCTTTTTACCCTGATGGTTCCATGATCAGTAGT
>CAZAWQ010000471.1:0-2243 GCA_964488585.1 uncultured Roseivirgaceae bacterium | reverse complement strand
TTCAGCAGCAGAGGTTTGCCAACCGGACATCATAGAGGCTATAGAATTGGAAACAGGATACATGCCTACCAAAGCGGACGGTGCTGACAAAACATAACCTAAATTCATTCCTAGAAGTGATACCATCAATAATATAATGAGGGTCAGGGCGATGGTGGCATCTAAACTGGAGCCGGTGGTCATTTCTTGGCCGCTAAATCGCTTCACCTTTAAGAGGTGCCTTCTGATCAGAAATGCCAAACATGAAATAATGATAAGGGCTGCAAAAATCTCACCTGAGGCGGTGATGAATTTGTAGAAACCAGCAGTGACCGAAAATATCCTGTGGGTACCGAAGATGCCATCAATCACCATTTCAGTGGTGCCAATGGAAATCACTACAAATCCCCAAAATACTAAGGCGTGCATCAATCCAATTACCGGAAGGAGCATGATCTTGGTTTGCCCCAATGCCACGTCAAGGGTGATCTTTATTCTTTGATTGATATCCCGGATGGGATAACCCTTTTGGGTAAATTTCATGAAGGAAAAAATGCGGTAAATACTAAAGGAAAAGATGCCAATGGTTAGGGCAGTGATAGTTATGAATACCAGTTGATTTCCCATTGATTAGAGGACTTTTTAGTTGGTGGAGTTCAAGCAAGCCGCGTCTCTAAAATTACTGAAAAATTATCAAATAAGGTATACTACAAAGTGATAGGCAAATTTTGTGATTAATTAGTGGTTTAGTAGATTTGCAACCCATTAGGTTGGTGATGTAGCTCAGTTGGTAGAGCATCGGACTGAAAATCCGTGAGTCGGTGGTTCGAATCCACTCATCACCACCTCCCAAGCCCTTCCCTTAGGAGGGGCTTTTTCTTTTGGGTGATTGAAAGTGCTTGATGTGGATCACCTCTGATTTGGTGAGGAAACGCCAATGCCCACGAGGGAGGTCCTTTTTGGTTAAACCCGCGTACATCACCCGATCTAATTTCACTACTTTATAGTCGAGGGCTTCGAGCATTCTGCGCACCACCCGGTTTTTACCACTGTGTATCTCCAACCCTATGCTTTTTTTATCTCCTGATACAATGGCGATAGAATCCGCAAAAGCAATCCCATCTTCTAATTGAACACCTTGAGCCAACCTCTCCAGATCATCCTTATTTAGTGGTTTGTCCAAATCTACCTGATACAGTTTCTTTATTTGATTGGAAGGATGGCTAAGTTTTTCTGCCAGGTCTCCATCGTTGGTAAACAGTAGCAGTCCGGTGGTGTTCCTGTCCAATCTTCCCACTGGGAATAGTCGCTGTTCTCCTGATTTCTTAACCAAGTCCATTACTGTTTTCCGGTTTTCCGGATCTTTGGTGGTGGTTATGAAGTCTTTGGGTTTGTTAAGCAAGAGATATACTTGCTTTTGGTCTTGTAGGATCTTGCCCTTATACATGACTTTATCCTGAGGGTAGATTTTAACACCCAATTCTTTCACCAATTTTCCATTGACATGAATTTTTCCATCTTGGATTAGCTGGTCCGCTTCTCTTCTGGAACATACACCGGCATGGGCGATAAATTTATTGAGACGGATGGGTTCCGTATCGGGTGTTTTACCCCTAAGTTCCCTCCCCGATTTCGTTTTCATCTACGGCAAAATCTTTTAGAGTAGGAAGGTCGTTTAAATCGTTAATGCCAAAATAATCCATGAAGTTTTGTGTGGTTCCATAAATGAGAGGTCGGCCTACGGTATCTGACTTTCCCCTAATCTCCAGCAACTCTTTATCTAATAACTTCTGGATGGAGTAATCACAGTTCACTCCCCTGATTTGTTCTATTTGCGCCTTGGTGATGGGTTGTTTATATGCAATGATCGATAGCGTTTCAAGGGCAGCGTTGGACAATCGCTTTTTAGATTGTTGTTTAAGCAAAATACCAATACTGGCTTGATAAGATGGTTTTGTCAAAAACTGATAGCCTCCACCAGTATGAAATACTTGAAATGCATAGCTATCATCTTCAAATCTTTTTAAAATGTTTTCCAAAGCATCAGCAATATCCTTATCTGGGATATTGGTTTCAAACATTTCATCAAGACAGTTTTTAATTTCGTCTTTTTTAATAGGCTTGGTGGAACAGAATATTAGGGCTTCTATATGATTCTGTAGAAAATCCAATTATTTGGTTTGATTCAATTTAGCCACGATCTCCAAATTTCTTTCCTTTGCAAATACATCTGCTCCTTTTCCCACCAACATTACGTGAGGAGA
>CAZAWQ010000470.1:0-4392 GCA_964488585.1 uncultured Roseivirgaceae bacterium | reverse complement strand
GGAGGAGGTAGTATATCAATTGGTGACAATTGCGGTTTCTCAGCTGTGGTTATATCAAGTATGAGCAAAGTTAAGATTGGGAATAATGTGATATTAGGTGGTAATGTAAGAATTTTTGATCACGACTATCATTCCCTGGACCCTGAAATCAGGAAAGACCGTAAACGCGACAGACAAAACGTTAAAAGTAGCCCTGTCTTAATTGAGGATGATGTTTTTATTGGAACCAGTGCCCTTATTTTGAAAGGTGTACATGTTGGCGCCCGATCAATTATAGGCGCTGGCAGTGTGGTAAGTATCAGGTATATTCCGCAAGATTCTTTGGTGGTAGGTAATCCGGCAAGAATCATTGAAAAAGGTGAAACTAACAAATGATTTATGTAATAGTACCAGTTTTTAATAGAGCGAAGATAACTTTGCAATTTTTAGATCTCTTGTACACACAGCAATATCAGGAATTTAAGGCGGTAGTGGTGGATGATGGCTCAAGTGATAACACCTCGGAAATGATTAGAAAGCATTATCCGGATGTTGAAATTGTGGCCGGCGACGGCAATTGGTGGTGGACTAGATCTGTAAATGAGGGGATCAGATATGCCATGACCAATAAGGGTTGTACCCATGTATTACTTATGAATGATGACACTTTTTTTGAACCAGACTACCTGGTAAAGATCTGGCAGGCTCAAAGACGTGTACCTGATTGTATAGTTGGCTCATTGAACCTGACTTTTGAAAAGCCACATAGAGTGTTTTTTTCAGGAATAAAAAAGTTCAAGTTGTTTACCAGTAATGGTTGCAGATACCATAATCCATTTGAAATTGCAGACAGATCACAGCTTACTGGTCTACATCCAAGTGTTGCTTTGCCCGGGCGGGGCGTGTTAATTCCGATTCGAATTACTAAAAAATACGGGTTATATGATGAAGATAACCTGCCACAGTATGGTGCGGATTTTTCATATATTACCAAGCTTTACAGAAAGCACAATGTGTTAAGTTATATTTCATGGGATGCACAGGTTTTTGGATACACTGAGCTTACTGGACAGGGGTCAAGCTTTACCGGTGAGCCAATATCCACATTTTTGAAGTCGTTCGTCAAACCAAAGTCCCGTCAATATTTGCCTGACAAATGGGAGTTGTGTAAAGTGCGCCATGGTTTCCTGTTGAGAATACCAGCCTTTTTTGCGTTGATCGTACGAAGTCTATATGGTTATTTCAAAAGAAGAAATTTGGTGCTAACTAAATCTTGAAAATTTAAGCTATGCGATACGTTGTTATTACACCTGCATATAATGAGCAAGAGTATATCAGGAAAACTCTTGAATCCATGGTGAACCAGGAATTACTTCCCCTGGAATGGGTAATCGTCAATGACAATAGTACAGATGATACTGCCACCATTATCGAAGAGTATGCAAAACTATATCCCTGGATTAAACTAGTAAACAAGCGGGATGAACATGACAGAAAAATAGGAGCGAAGATAGTGCGAATTTTTTACTATGGTCTGGATCATGTTTCAGTTGAAGAATTCGATTTTCTTGTTAAGTTAGATGCAGATTTGGAGTTACCATTGAATTACTTTAGCGAAGTAGCAGAAGCATTCCGTTCACATCCGAAAATAGGAATATGTTCTGGTTATTGTATAGTTCCCAGAAACGGTCAATGGGTGGAGGAGAAAGTTGCCCATTGGCATACCAGAGGAGCTATTAAAGCTTACCGGAGTGAATGTTTTAAAAGCATTGGAGGTATTAAAGAAGTAATGGGATGGGATGGTATTGATGATATTACCGCGATGTCAAAAGGCTGGGAGACCAAGCAACTCAGGCTGGCTGTAAAGCATTTTCGACCCACTGGCCAGGCTTCGGATCCCATAGAACTAAGGATACGACAGGGAAAGTCCTATTATCAACGAGGATACGGGTTAATCCTGACTGTAATTAGGATGATGTCAAAATTTTATTCCTCCGGTAGTCCTTATGAAATATACCTTATGAAAGGGTTTTTTGAAGCCTGGAAAACTAAGACACCCAAATGTGTAGAACCTGATGTAGAGAAGTTTACCAGAAAGTTCCAATACAAGAGAATTTTTAAATTAAAATATTGACCGAGGAAACGTTGAGACTATTAGTTGATATAAACCATCCGGCCCATGTGCATTATTCTAAGTATATCATTAAGGATTTAGTACAACGCAAGCATGAAGTTATTGTAACTGCCAGAAATCGTCCACCCAATTTCGAATTATTAAGATCAGAAAATATTCCATTTATTGATCGTGGTAAAGGTTCTAACTCAATGTGGGGCAAGGCGTGGTACTTTATTAGGGGTGATTATGAGTTGCTAAAGGTAGCTTTGAAATTTAAGCCAGATTTGTTCCTTTGTTTTATGTCCCCCTATGCTGCACAAGTTTCAAAACTTATGGGAAAACCATGTGTGGTGGTTGACGACACTGAACACGCAAAAATACATGATAGATTTACTTACCCATTTTGCAGTATTATTCTGACTCCAAATAGTTTCTATCGTGACTTGGGAAGAAAACAGATCAGGTTTAAGAGCAACTTGGAGTTGAACTATCTGCACCCCAATCGATTTAAACCTGATCCAGGTATCTACGAAATGTTGGGCATTGAACCATCACAACCATATGTAGTATTAAGACTGGTGGCCTGGGGTGGGCATCATGATGTTGGTCAAACTGGAATTAGTGAACTGGTTCAGAAGCAAATTGTAAAAGCTTTAGCTAAACGCTACAGAGTCTTTGTTTCTTCAGAAAAACCTTTGCCTGAGTATTTCAAACCTTATCACCTGCCATTACCTCCAAATAGGGTACATGATCTGTTGTCGTTTGCTTCTTTATTTATTGGAGAAAGTGGTACCATGGCCAGTGAAAGCGCTTTACTGGGAACTCCTGTGATTTATGTAAATAGTTTACCATTAATGGGATATTTGCGTGAAGCCGAGACGTGTAAAATACTATTTCATTTCAAGAGCGATCAGGGAGTTTTGAACAAAGTTCTTGAACTAACGAGTAGCAATGATTTAAGAAAAAAGTTCTCAAAACCTCACAAAACTTTGTTGAGTAATAAAATCGACGGCTCCAGCTTTATGAGCTGGTTTCTGGAGAATTATCCTAAAAGTATTTCTGTCATGAATCAAGAGCCGGATTTTCAATTAAGATTTGGACTACTTAAGTAGATACATTTGTTTTTCAACTAGTTCTTTATGAAACGCCTTACAATAATTTCATTCAGAACTTTAAGCTTTAATATATGAACTCCCGGGGGCAAATTATTAATATCAATAGAAAATGAAGTAGTTCTTGCTGTCTCTCCAAGATCATTTTGTATTTCCAAGTTTCCTGCTAATGAGAAGATTTGATAGCTTGTATTTACTGCTGCCAAACTTGAATGCAGGTCGATGTTCAGCATGGTTGATGCCGGAACAGGATACACATCTAAATCTAGTATTATTGAATGGTTCAAGTCATTTGTTGGAGCCTGTACTCTGAAAATATCAGAAGCAGCAAAGCAACTATTCGTGTCAATTACCACCACAGAATAATCCCCACTTTGGCTAATTGCTAACTCTCCACTATGAGATTCATTGATCTTTGACCCGTTCCAATACCATTCATATTTGGCGTTATTGACTTTATGGACCTTCAGGAATCCGTCATTTTCAGTAATAACCGGTTTAGCCGGTCCAGGCTGAGTATTGATAGTAAATGTTTTACTGATTTCACAACCTTGATTATCGGTTACTGTAACTTCATAGTTGCCTACTGATAAGTTTGAAAGAGTTGATCTTGTGCTTGGATCATTATGTGACCAGACATAGGTATAGGGTGCATTTCCACTGGTTACCTGCAAGTCAATAGAGCCATCATTACCTTTGCAAGATTCATTATTTATTTCTGCTGTAACCTGTAACTTGGTACAGTTTATCTCTTCAGTGGGTTCGGTTGCCTCAAGAGGTATATTTTGCCACCTTCCTTCAATGATCCCAACTTGATCAATCCACATCTTTCGTTCGGTGACACCGGCTTTGACTGAAATCTCCCGATTTACTTTTGATTTCCATTCAGATTTGTAAAGCCCAACTTTAAGGTAAGGCCACAATTGATCATTGTACCCTACAGGACCCTGATAATTCAAGACACTGTCAGCAATTGTCACTGGATCGTTTTCACTATACCATATCTTGACATATCCGTTTGTTTTGGTTATCCTATAATCGTAATGAATTTCTACCACGAAGTGATGCCATACACCGCGTGTTAATGAGGTATTGATGTTCCCAAAAACTGTTTTAGTTTTCGTAGTACAAGCAGCCGAATCATATTTAATACTGTATTTGATATCATCATCACTTATTCTGATC
>CAZAWQ010000469.1:0-2548 GCA_964488585.1 uncultured Roseivirgaceae bacterium | reverse complement strand
GATCAGGAGGTTGGACATCATAATGACCATAAACGATAACTGTAGGCTTAGCGGGATCAATGATTTTTTCCCCATAAACGATGGGATGACCTGTAATTAAGAATGAAAAAATTTACGCCCGAGGTGCATGTGATGACAAGGGTCAAATGTATATGCACATCAAAGCGTTCGAATCACTGATAGAAACTGACTCTTTGCCCTGCAATATCAAGTTTATGATTGAAGGTGAAGAAGAAGTGGGCTCTGATAACCTGGAGGTTTTTATCAGGGATAATAAAGACCGGCTTAAAGGTGTTATTATCTTGATTTCCGACACCAGTATCATCTCAAATGAAGATCCGTCCATTACAGTTGGACTTAGAGGATTGTCATACATGGAGGTTGAAGTCACCGGACCAAACCGGGATTTGCATTCAGGTGTATACGGAGGGGCAGTTGAAAATCCACTCAACGTACTTTGTCAGATGATTACTTCGCTTAAAGATGAAAATGGACACATCACCATCCCTGGTTTCTACGACAAGGTAGTTGAGCTAAGTGACGAAGACCGTAATAAATTGAATGAAGCACCTTTTAATCTTGAGGAATATAAAAGAGATCTTGGCATGGATGATGTCTTTGGGGAAAAAGGATATACTACGCTGGAAAGAACCGGAATCCGGCCAACTCTTGATGTCAACGGCATTTGGGGTGGTTATACCGGTGAGGGTGCAAAGACTGTACTCCCATCAAAGGCCAGCGCTAAAATTTCAATGCGCCTGGTTCCAAACCAGGATAGTAAAGAAATCAGCGAGTTGTTTACTCAACACATTTTAAAAATCGCACCTAAAACGGTCAAAATTAAGGTGACTCCTCATCACGGTGGACAACCTGCGATGCTATCTACATCATCCATTGGTTATCAGGCTGCATCCAAAGCCATGGAAGAAGCATGGGGTAAGGTGCCTATTCCTACTAAAGAAGGTGGCAGTATTCCGATAGTTGCTCTTTTCCAGGATGTGTTAGGCCTGGATTCTATTCTACTAGGAGTAGGTCTGGATTCAGATGCGATTCATTCGCCAAATGAAAATTTTGGTATTTTTAATTATTATAAAGGCATTCAGACAATGATTGGCTTTCATAAGCATTTTGCTGAAATGGCAGGAGCATAATTGTCATATGAATTACATCTAAGTGAAGCGAACTGAACTAATTGAAGATCAATACGTTTTGTTATCAATACTATTCTGAGTCTAAAGTATGCATACCAGATATATTCTCGCGTTAATTATCTTTCTTGGTTTTGCACTATCATGTTATGGTCAGATCTTGCAACCCGCAAAATGGTCATATGATGTTTCCCATGAGAATCCGCAAGTAGGCGACGAAATTGACCTCATTTTTTATGCCAGCATTGACCAGGATTGGTATCTCTATTCTACAGATTTCGACCCCGAACTTGGCCCGCTGGTGACGGAATTCACCTTTGAGCCACATGACAGTTACGAACTTGTTGGTGGTATCAGACCAATTGGATCAAAGAGAAGCTATGATGAAATATGGGAAGGGGAGTATACCTACTTCAAAGAAAAAGGAGAATTCAGGCAAACTATTAAGATTTTAAAAGAGGAGTATTCCGTTTCAGGGTCTTACATGTACCAGGTTTGCTCCGATATCGATGGAAAATGTATTCCATTTGATGATGAGTTTGTGTTTGGCATTGCTTCTAAAAACACCTCGTCCTCGGAAGGTTTAGCAACCCTGAAAGCTTTCGGTCAAGCGCCTGGAAATGAAATCAGCAGCGCTGATATAGGAGTTGAAATGATTGAAGATACTCCCACGAAGGATGCTGAAAATCCAGGATCGTCAATTTTATTGCAACGAGACAACAACGATCCATACTCTCTTCTGAGTTTTATGATCGTTGCCTTCCTGGCAGGATTAGCAGCGCTACTTACTCCATGTGTCTTTCCTATGATCCCTATGACGGTTACGTTCTTTACCGGTAAACAGGGAGGCAAAGGGAAAGCTCTTTTTTATGGATTTAGTATCATATTGATCTATACCCTGGTGGGGTCAATATTAGCTCCTTTTATGGGACCGGAAATTGCCAATGACCTTGCCACCGGGTGGCTACCAAACATTATTTTTTTCCTTGTCTTTGTGCTTTTTGCGCTTTCCTTTTTCGGGCTTTTTGAAATTACAATTCCTCATCAGCTAGTCAATAAGATGGACCGCCAATCTGATCGGGGTGGTTTGATTGGAGTTTTCTTTATGGCTTTCACGTTAGTACTTGTGTCATTTTCCTGTACCGGACCTATAGTAGGAAGCATCCTGGTGGAATCTGCAGGAGGCCTGATACTAAAACCCATCTTGGGCATGATGGCCTTTGCACTGGCATTCGCTATACCCTTCACACTATTTGCCATATTCCCAGGCTGGTTGAAGTCATTACCAAAATCCGGAGGTTGGCTAAATTCGGTGAAAGTAGTCCTCGGATTCCTTGAATTGGCCTTTGCATTTAAATTTCTCAGCGTGGCAGACCAGGCTTATCATTGGGGTATTTTGG
>CAZAWQ010000468.1:0-9657 GCA_964488585.1 uncultured Roseivirgaceae bacterium | reverse complement strand
TTAACCAAATGCTTAACCCGACACAAGCTGCCAAGATCGAATCAGGTTACTTGTCAAAGTTTGAGTTCGAAATTCTTGCAGATAGCACTGAGGCAATTGGTCAAGCAATTACTACATATGATGACCTGCACGTAAAACTATTTAAGAAAAATTCCCCAGGTGAAAAAAACTTTGGGTCCGGGTTATTGACTCTACTGGTGGATAATATAATTTTGAAACACTCCAAGGAAAATGCCCAGGCCGAATTTTTCAATGAGCGAATCACCTACAAAAGCCCCATCAATTATTGGGTAAAAACAGCCATCCAAGGAGCTATAGCAGCAGTCACTAAGGGAAAACGTGTCAAATCTGGTAAACGGGCTAAGAATTAGGTGCCTTTAACTCTTCATCTTCCGGGTTTTCAGGAGTTTGAGGATTGATGACAGCATTTGGTACTTCCCAGGAAACGATGTGCAGATCACGTTGAGGAAACGGTATGCTAATTCCTGCCTCATCTAAGGCATTATATATGTTTGTTGACAACTCGCTGCGGGTGTTTAACCAATTATCAATATCCAAGGTCCAGATCAGAAGCCTGAAATCCACCGAATTATCACCAAAACCGTCCACTAGCACTGATGGGGGAGGGTACTTTAAGACCTTTTTATGTGCGACCAATATTTTGGTTAGTACATCGGTTACCTTACTGATATCACTGCCGTAAGCCACCCCTATGCGGATTTCAACCCGGCGTTGCCTGTTGCTAAGAGTCCAGTTAATTACTTCCTGTGAAACCAGGTTGCCATTAGGTACGATCACTTCAGCGCCATCATAGGTTCGAATTACACTAGATCGGATCCCTATGTCTTTAACAAAGCCCGTATATTGCTTAAGTTCTACCAGATCACCGATTTGAATGGGCCGCTCAAAAATTAATATAATTCCGGATATTAGATTGTTTACAATATTCTGTAACCCGAACCCAATACCCACACTAAGAGCACCTATGATAATGGTAATCCGGTCAATTGGTATTCCTGATACCAACAGTGCTAGTATAAATCCTACGGTTACTAAGAAAAACCGCATAATTACCGCGATGTTTGCAGTCTCTTTTCGATTTTTATAATAAGACTTATCTTCAGCCAAAAATTTGATGGTAGAGGAAAGTTTTGATGAGAGATATATCACCAATATGAATAACGCTATCCCACCATAGGTAAATGTTAAATCACCCAGCACCCGCTGAGAGTTGAAGAAAAAAAGTACTGCGTCCTTTACAGGGGTATATAAGTTAAAGTTTCTCAAGAAGGAAATCAGGAATATTACCATTAATAACATGTAAACACGATTGCTCCAATTAAGCCAAAACTCCTCCAGTTGCGCCTTATTAGTGGCCAGATTTCTAAAAGAACTGTGTTGGCGAAGAAAATCCATAAGTTGATCAAACCAATTGCCAAAATACAAGAGGATAAAGGCAAGAGCGACTGTTTCACCAGCACCGTCTATCAGAATGCTACCTAGCCTGAGCCTTTGTAAAAGAATACTGGTAATACCGATTAGCACAACTGCCACTAACAGCCAATTAAATACACCAATCCATTTCCAACGAATGTTAAAATATTTTCTTAGGGTTTGAGGTATAATGGTGTAGATAAAAATAACTCCACAAACAATTACTACAACTGCAAAAAAGCCGGATGAACCTAAAAAAATACTCTGTACTTTTAATACCAAAAGAAAAAAGAAAAATATGGCATAGGTTCGAAAGTGTTTTGCATCCAGATTGGAGCGCAGGATGTATAAAAATGGAATGAAGCTGGCAATCAGTGCAAAATCATACATCAGGGAAGTGGTAGGCGGGAATACCACTGGAAACAGCAATCCAGATAAAAGTAAGGAAATTGCTATTGGGGACTGATACAAGCGGGGATGTCGGGCATTTTCATCTGATATTTTCTGATCTTCCTTTTTAATACGTTTTAACAGGTAAAAAGTACCTGCAAAAACGAGTAACAGATACACCGCATTTAATATATTGACTTGGAAGAACTCAACAATGCGCCAAACTGTATTTGACAACTGATCATTTGATCCGGACAATATTTTATCCGCTTCCAACAACTTCCAGTTCACTTCTTCCTTGTACATCAAACGATCCCAATACAGACCTATATGGGCCTTTAAATCATTGACTCGATTATACAAGTGGCTATAGTTTTGAGAAATATCCTGCTCTAACTTCAGAAGCTCTATCATTTTTTGTTCCACTAAGCCCTGCAGACTATCAGCATCATTAATTAGTGGTATAAAACTAATTTCATAATATTGCTTCCCTGTTTCATTTAATTGGTTTGTATCAATGGTTAATCGCTCCTGGTGCATGACCAGGGCGATCCTGTAGCTACTAAGTTGATGGATTGCTTCCATTAACCTGTCTTGCCATTTTTCTAATTTGGTTAGCTGTGGTTCAAAAATAGTGATAAGATCATTCAAACGACCTAAGCTGGAACCTTGAAGATTGTAATCTCCAATACGCCTGTAAGACTCCAATCGCTCCAGAGTGGCTTCATAACCTTGTTTGACCCCAGATACATCAATTTTGACTTGCCATTCATTTTTAATGGTGCGTACGGATTGAAATGCTTGTTCGTAAGCGATTATTACGTGTGATTGGTTTTTGGGATTATAATTTGTAAGGGTATCATCTAATAGCTGGCCAATTAGTGAGAGGCAGGTTAATGAGAAGAATAGGGTTAATGCGTGCGTCTTGAATTGTTTCACTGGGGTACAGTTATTGTTGGGTTGTTAAATTAGGGAGATTAATATTAATAGCCAAGTACAAATCCAGTGTGGAGCAACAGTGTGCTTGATTGAAACTCTGAGGGCATATATTGATACGGATAGATTTGTGTACAATAGGGACAAAAATCCATTGCTACCCTTTGCAAAAAGTAAAAAGGCCTCTATATTTGCGTCACATTTTTAATGGCCCTACAGTCTCCTCCTTCGCCATGGCTTTGGAGGACACTGTAGGGGTGAATTAATGGCCCGTTCGTCTAGGGGTTAGGACGCCAGGTTTTCATCCTGGTAACAGGGGTTCGATTCCCCTACGGGCTACTTAGTAAGAGCACAAATACTTTACTGTCAATTGTTTGTGATTTTCATTTTGTTTCAGGCCAAGTTATGGGTTGTGTTTTTGAGTGGTTTTTGTCTTAATACTATCTCTCATAAGATTCTTTTCATAGGGCTGTATTTTATGTTGCTCGGGTTGATTGGCGATTGCTTGTATAAGTTCTTCAAATTGACTCTGGTTGAGATCAAACCCACAAGAATTTAGCAGCCGATCACGTTCTTTCAATTAAAAGAAGCCTCTTAATTGGGGCTTTTTTATTAAAATAGAGCGAGGGATCTGTTGTGACAAAATTTATAAAGAGAAGAAATAGGGAACAAAGGCAAATGGCATCTAAACGTCACATTCTGGTTATCACACAAGAGCAACGCCCTGTAGGGGCATGGAGGGGTTTAAAAGAGATCTGTAGCCAATACGGGCTGCCGTACCACACATTGAAAGGTCGCAAGTATCCAATTTTCTGGAATGAGTGGAGTATCTTTAAGTTTGAGTTTAGGAAGAAGGGATGACCATCGAACGAGTTTTCACTTAGAATTTGGACCTAAATGAAAATTGAACACATCGCCATTTGGACAAAGGACTTGGAGAAAATGAAGGAATTTTATGGTGGGATAAGAAGTAGTTTGTAATATCATAGTATAATGATCCCAACCGATTTCCCGGTTATTTCACTTCCTACTTTGTTTGAATGCCATTAGCCTTACACAACGAATCAAGCGCAGTTGGAACTAGTACTCACTTCCCCATCTTGCTAAACCCAAAATCAAATCCAATTAGATTGGCAATTAACCCGTCACTCCTGCGATAATGGGTGTAGCGTAAGTCGATGCTTCGAAAAATGGTTATACTTTTTTTGCTGAACAGTCGGAACCGACCGATGCCATACAGAGGAGACCAATGCAGGCCTAAGCCAAAAGTTTGGCTTTCAAATCTCGAAAGATCATAGTCTGAGGTGTAGTATTTTGCAGTCAATCGATGCTGCTTGAATGGTTCAAAATAATCAACCTTTGTTTGAAAATGGTACCGATAAAAGGGGTAAACAGTAAAAAAGGGATTGGGTTTGAAGCGAGGCTCCAAACTTGCGGTGATTGCATCAATTCCAAAACTGTCCCGGTAGTATCGAAAAAAGGATCGCAACACCAGAAAGTCTCCAATGAAATAATTCAGACGTAAAGACAGGGGGACTTTGAACCTATCAGAGGGTAGTTTCTCAATTTTTGCTGTATCCTGTTCAACAAAGAAAACCCGATGGAAAGGAGTGGACAAAAGGCCGTTCTGATAAATGAGCTCCCCGGCTATACTCGCTTGTAGCCGGGTATTGATCACTTGTTGGTAGGTAATGGCTAGACTATAGGATCTTCTCTTATCGGTGCGTGGTAATTCCGTTTCGGGCTTTCGGAGTTCTTCGGGTATGATTAACACCCAGTTATCAAAAAAAGCCCGTACTCCAATGTTTAGTTGCCCATTGCCATCTTTTGAGGTGCTGTTCCAGGCTGCACTGATTGAAGTTGAAATGTAGTCCGACTCCACGGATCCTCCCCATCCTAATGAGTAGGAGGAACGGCTTTTGGGCTGAAACTTGGTGTAGGTAAAATAAAACTTGGAGCGCAGGTCTTCACTTGATGCAGAGCTTACTTTGGTATCAATGTTATCGGTGGAGGCAGATGAATAATAATTGAAACCGGCATCAATATTCAGCCAGCGGACGCTGTCCAGAGGAATATTGATTAAAAATCTAAAATCATGATCAGTGAGTTCTTCCGTTCCAATCCCTCCGGTAACAGCGGAATGGTTACCATCTTGATCATAATACCCAAATAGAAAATTAACATCTACGGTAGCACTCTGATCCTCAGAAACGGGATCACTAGCATTTTGTGTGTCAGTACTTTGAGTATTAAGCGACTGGCCCCAGGCTTTGGTTAATAGAAAATATAAACAAAGTATGGTAATCAGTTGCAGCCGCATCCACCACCGGTTTTTCCACCGTTCCCGCCTGCCGCTCCTTCTCTGTAGCTCTGGAAATTGCTTTCAAGCGATTGTATCTCAGGATCCTGTAAAACCATGTCCCGGTCATATACATACATCTTTTGATAAGCCTCCACAGAGACACAGCTTTGTATTATAGAGAATAGAATAAAGGTAAATAAAATCTTAGCAAGCTTGTTCATGGATTTTAGTGATTACTGGATAACAAATTAGAAATTAATCTTGTATGGTATAGTACTTCAAGGCAAGATTTTTTGATTGCAGTACCCGGTCATCTTCAGTGATGATGAGGCATTCTATTCCCTTTAGTTGATCTATTAATGTCATCCCCTTCTGTTCACCCATCACATAGACTGCAGTGGCCAAGGCATCCGCCAATTCTGCGTCTGGACATAGAATTGATACGCTTTTAATGCCCTTTGAAGGGTAACCGGTCCTGGGGTCCAGAATATGCCCATACCGTTCATTATTGTAAACAAAGTACTTTTCGTAATCTCCTGAAGTAACTAACGCCATGTCCGGTAATGATAACCAGGCGAAAATCTGGTCTTTATTGCTGGGGTCTGCGATGCCTATGGACCAGTCCTTATCATCTTGGCTTTTACCCCAGGTAATCAAATCCCCACCTGCGTTGACCATGCCTGAATTAATTTTTTGGGCTTTCATAACTGACATGGCCCGGTTGGCGGCATATCCTTTTCCAATAGCACCAAACCCGATTTTCATTCCTGGTTCAGTCAAAAACACAGTTTTCTGCTCACTATCTAAAAGTACATGCTTATAGTTAGCCATCTGAGCTGCCTGGGCTACACGAACAGAATCGGGGAGTACTGTAACTTCCTGGCCTTCGAATTTCCAGAGTGGTGTCATGCCAGCAAAAGAAATATCGAAAGCCCCTTCTGTTAGTATCGAAACTTTGATGCTCCTGTAAATCAGATCGTAAAGCTCCGGACTTACCTGTACAGGAGATTGACCAGCCATATCATTTATTTTACTGGTTTGAGAATATGGCAACCAGGAGGAGATCAATTGTTCTATACGGCTTACTTCGTCGAATCCTGCGTCAATGGCCTTTATTGCACTCAAACTGTCAGAAGTTACTGCAATGATCTCAAAACGAGAGCCCATCATACGAGCCACCCTGGAGTATTCACTTAAGGCTCCCTGAGGCATTGCCAAGTATGGAAATCCCAAAAAAAGGCATAGGATGGTTGATCGGTAAAGCATATCTCCGAAAAGGTAGTGTTGGCAATCTCAGTCTTAATTTATAAAATCCTCCTTTTTTGTTGTAGTAAAAATGCTAAATTGAGAATCTCTGATAAAAAACCTTCAAGACTAGCCGAATATCTATCCTATGAAGAGAAAGGTTAAAATCATCCTGATTTCAATTCTACTGATTGTGGTGGGGTTTTTCTTTATAGCAGAATGGTGGGTAGAAGCAATTTTTCTTGATATTATCAATAAGAATCCTGACAGAGCTTATGACATTTCTTATGAACATCTAGACTTACACACTTTTTTTAAAGGTTTAACCCTGGAATCCGCAGCCATCACGCCCCTTCATGTCAGCGATACCTCGACAACCATTCATGGAAAAGTAAAACATATAGAGATCAACGGAATTAGATGGAGAGAACTGTTTTTTGCCAAGAAAGCAAATATTAGGCAACTAATTTTCATCC
The DNA here is from genome assembly GCA_964488585.1 of uncultured Roseivirgaceae bacterium. Classification (GTDB taxonomy): domain Bacteria; phylum Bacteroidota; class Bacteroidia; order Cytophagales; family Cyclobacteriaceae; genus SZUA-3. The sequence continues at coordinate 2,874 of CAZAWQ010000468.1, read as the reverse complement.
GCCCCGAATTTCAAATATCCGTGGTTCACAAGCCGACAGATCAACACCGGAAAAAGGAGAAAGAGTCGAAAAGGGGTATACAAGATTTATTTGGGGATATACTTACAAGAGGAGAAATTCGCTCATTCAGACTTGAGCAGGGATCAGTTGAAGCGAGAAATGCGTCTGACAGCCTACTTATTGCAAGAGTTCATAACCTGATTCTGGAGGCCAAGAATATTGAGACAGATTTAATACAGGTGAAAAACCTTATTCCATTTGAAGTGTCCGGTTTCTTTATTTCATTGGATAGCACCTATTTTTATTTAAATGAGTACACGGAATTGAGAACAGGGTACCTTGAATATCACGCAGATAACTCTGAATTTCAGCTGAACAATATTTCCATGTCCTTCACAAAGGATAAACTGGAAGTTAGCAATATCGTGGGTGAGCAGACCGATTTAATTGAAGCAGAGATAAAATTATTGCAAATAAGTCAACTGGATGCTCAAAGCAATTTGTACAGTGATCTGGATATACGAGCGAAGTCAATAGTAATTGATGGACTAGTATTAAAAGACTTCCGAGATAAGAATAAATCAAGACCACCTGACACTGAAAAACCAATGTTCGAAGGAATGGTAAAAAGTATGCAGGTCTCATTGAAAGTGGATAGTATTATTATTAGAAACTCTGACATTTACTATACGGAGCTTGGCGAGAACAAATCAAAGCCAGGGACCATCCACTTTGCTGAACTGAATGGAAGTATCGTAAATGTAACCACCATTCCTGAGTTTCAGAAAGAGTACAAGTCATTCAATGCGAATCTTAATACTAAATTGAATCAGGGGGCAAAGATGTCAATAGCATTGGAAGTGCCCTATGAAAAGGAAGTATTCAATCTACATGTAACCATAGGTAGATTCAACCTAGGTGACTTAAATCCAACCATCATTCCTCTGGCAGATATGGAGGTAACTTCAGGTATAGCCCATAAAATTGACTTTAAGATGAATGCCAGGAGAACAGAAGCTGCCAATGTATTAAGGGTAGACTATGATAATCTGGGGTTGACGGTATTGAAAGATTATGGGTATGCTCATAACAAGCGTGGTTTAATTTCCTCCATAGCCAATTCAGCAATTCGCAAAACAAATATGCCGGACACCAAGCATTATCATGTTCCAGAATATAATTCGTTCAGGAATATTTATCGAGGCCCTTTTAATTTCATGTGGGAGAGTGCAAAGGAAGGAATGCTATATATTGTACCAACAGGAGCCATGGGACTATTAGTGGGAAACCCAGAAAAAAAAGCCGAGAAAAAACAAAAGAAAGAGGCAAAGAAAAAGAAAAAGACCTAGGAGGACGCGCTAAATGCCATACCTAACCCCAAAAGACAGGCCTAAACTGGAAATTCGGTGCTGTTCCCCTGGCAATGTCTCTTCTTTTACCGACATCAACATCGACTGGTAATACGGTCTTATGGTGAGCCACAATCTTTGGGAAAGGCTTATTTCATTGACCGCACTTAACTCAATGAACATCTTATTGTCAAAGTTCTCTTTTTGCGGATGTATAGTATTGATACTAAATCCTCCAATCCTGACTTGAGGGCTGAGGACATATTTTAAACCTGAAAACAGCGCATATTCCATTTGCAGGTGATATAGGAGGAATTGAACATGATTATCTGCAATGAAGTATTTACGCCTCTGAGCTCTGGTATCTTCGAAGGCATCCATGGTGTTGACCAGAAGTAAGCTATAGCCAAGTCCTGCACCTAAACCAAACCTCTTTAACCTATATAAAATCTCTCCTTCAAAAGTTATTTTTGGCTTATAATCAGTACGGTCGATTCCAGCACCGGTGCCCAATGTGTAAATCCACCACCCACCGGCGATGCCTGTGGATACTCCGATATGCAATTTGTCGGAATGTTGTGCTGTTGCACCTAAGGTTAAAATAATTCCAAGTAGCGAAGTCCAAATACCTTTAATCATTAATGAAAGGTATTCAAATTAAAATACTTAAAGATCAAATCATTCACCAACTTTTGATGGTAGAGCTGTTAGCGAACATTGAGCAAATCGCAAATAATCGTAATTCGTAATTCGTAATTTGTAATTTGTAATTTATGTCTATTCCTGTCATCAATATTGAACCATTGCTACACCCAAAAGGGGATAAAATTGCAGTCGCCAAGGAAATATCAATTGCCTGTAAAGACAGTGGATTTTTTTACATCAGGGGACATGGAGTGAACACTGCTTTACAGGAGGACCTTGAGCGGCTTAGTCGAAAATTCTTTGACCTGCCAGAAACTTCTAAAATTGGAATTTCCATGGATAAAGATGGCAAGGCCTGGAGGGGTTATTTTCCCCTAGGTGGCGAACTTACCTCGGGAAAGCCTGACCTCAAGGAAGGGCTATATTTTGGTGAACAGATGTCCCTGGACCACCCTATGGTTAAAGCCCAAACACCACTTCATGGCCCGAATTTGTTTCCAGAAATTCCGGGATTCGAAACCGCTGTACTAGACTATCTAAACGCCTTAAACAGACTTGGCGCTATTCTAATGGAGGGTTTGGCACTTAGTTTGAAATTACCGTCAGATTTTTTCGAAAGAAAGTACATGTCTCATCCGCTTATTTTGTTCAGGGTTTTTCACTACCCGGCACCTGCTCAAAAGCATTTTGCACAGAGACGGTGGGGAGTGGGGGAACATACTGACTATGGAGTGCTTACTATCTTAAAACAAGACCCCGCCGGTGGTTTACAGGTGTATACTAAAGAAAAATGGACAGACGCCCCGTATATAGAAAACACCTTTATTTGTAATATAGGGGATATGCTGGACCTGATGACTGGGGGGTATTACCGTTCCAC
>CAZAWQ010000467.1:0-4097 GCA_964488585.1 uncultured Roseivirgaceae bacterium | reverse complement strand
GGCCGAGGCTGTGTAAAAACGCCGTAGCCGTCTGGCAGCACAAGTCGACATCAAATGTAGGTTGACACGCGATTGACCGGCTTTAGAGCCGATAACACCCTATCCGTGGGTAACCAACTTCCTCCAAAATCTTGTCGAGCTCAAAAACGATTTCAGGCGGCCATTTTTGGGTTTTCACACAGCCTGGGCCAAAAGCGGCCGTTGACATGCACTACGGAAACTCTGCTTTATCCAGCATTTCCTGCCAGCGTGGATCATTTCGAAGTGGTTCAATTGGTGGCTCCACTTTCAGCCAGTACATCTCTACCTCATGGTCCTAATAGGCTTTTTCGAGCCATTAAAAAGCTGTGTTAATTTCCCCTATCTGGGCACAGGTCATGGCTATATAGAAAGCAGGACTACCGGTCGGACTCACTTTACGTAGTACAAAAAGTAATCTTGTTCATGCTATACTACTGACATTGAGCCCGATAAAAAGCTTCTACTTGTCACAGATGTAATATTCCAGTTATCCTTAAACGGCTTTCAGAAGGAATCGTTCCTACCTTGCGTAGGTTTTGAAGCGCATAATAATTTCAATTAACAATATATCATGAAAACACATATTATAATTTTGGCATTTTTACTAACAGGAGTACTTTCTTTCTCCTCATATGCCCAAGTAAGCATCAACCCCGGTATCGCTTTTGGATCAGAAATAGAAAGCATTGGGATTACTGTGGGAGCTGAATACTTTTTAAGTGACAAGGTGTCCATTGCTCCTGATTTCATATATTATTTCACAAAAAAAGAATCCCAGGTATTTTCTGGCAGTGAAATAGAAGTAAAGAGCAAACTTTGGGAATTGAACGGCAATGTTCATTATTATTTTGTCAATAATTCCAATATTGCTTTTTACGGTCTGGGCGGACTTAATTATTCTCATGTTGGGGTTAAGTATAAGCAAACTGAAATAGGCTCAGGTATAGTAGAAGCGGAGTTTGAAGCTGACGATGGCGAGGTTGGAGTTAATCTGGGAGTTGGAGCCAATTTTAAAATTCGACAAAATTTCACACCATTTACTGAGTTGAAATATGTAGGAGCCAGTACCGACCAGTTGGTAATAAGTGCAGGTTTAAAACTGGACCTTCAATAGAAGATTCTAACGATATTTTAAAAGTCAGGATACAATTAAAGGCACTACCAACTAAGGTAGTGCCTTTGTTTTATTTAGCTGACAGTGAAGTGAGCTGAAAGCGGTCATTCGGTCTAACAAGATTTCCCAAGACCGCAAGTGTCTTTCTTTCCGTAAATACGTCCGTAAAAATAAAAAACACCTTATAATACATTAATTATAAGGTGTTTGTGGTATTTATAGTGGAGCCGCGAGGGGGGCCGAGCGTAAAGAAATGATCCGGTGGATCATTTTAGCGAGGAGCCAGCCTGCAGGGTGAGCCCCCAAGGCGGAACAAAATAAAAGCCATCCGTTAACTGGTATGGCTTTTGAATTTGTGGAGCCGCGGGGATTCGAACCCCGGTCCAGTGAAGGTAATACACGGATCTTCTACATGCTTAGTGGTACTTGGGTTTTCGAATAATGCCAGGTGTACCACCACCGAAACATTACCTTAGTTGCTTTAATCTCGTTCCGGATGCGCAGCCTTACCGAAACCAGTATCTGTTATCTGACACCGCTGATTCCTTACCCACAGTACCAAGGCGGGGAGCGATGATGGCTGGTACCAATCTTATTGGTTACCTAATGCTAATCCGATATTAAATCAGACTATGCAGCCATAGCGTAAGAATAATCTTCGCCAATCATGTGTTAGGACTATCTTTTAAGGCTCTCACCCCATGAGCCTGCATGCTTACATACGTATTTACGCCTCCTGTCAAATCCAGTCGGCCCCATATTTTCCTGCCTGCCGGAGCTTAGCGGCGGCTGGCAAAGAACATTGCTACAAATATACCTCTTTTTGAAGGCTGTTCCTGCTTTATTATACGCAAATACCATACTAGACGGAGTTCCTTGAAAAATGACACGTATAAAACAATTTAAGGGAAGTTTCAACATTAGGATCCCTTCAGTATTGCATAAGAAGGCTGCAATAATGGCTATACAGAGAAAAGTCTCTCTCAATAGCTTTGTTGCCGAAGCTATTCGATCCAGTGTGTCGCACTAAATTCTTGAACCTGCCATAGTGAATAAACTATATAGTTTACTCATATTTAACTATATAGTTTATTTAAAAATTTGGCTAAATGACGGACTAAAAAAACGAATACGGTAACGGCATAATGAAAAAAAATCCCGCCAGAGGCGGGACCTTAATTCTTAATCGTTAATTGATAATTGTTAATTTTCAGCCGTTGACTCCAGACTCCAGGGTGGCGTAATACCGTTTGATCTGGCATAGGCTATCAACTGCCCCAAATGCTCGTTGCAGTGTGATTGTGCAATAAGTATGGCGGACATGGTAGTGTATTCTCCGGGAAATGGGAATTCTAACTTATCGGCCAAAACATCGTCACTTACTCCTTTGATGGTCTCTACAATAAAATCAGTGGATTGTTTTAAGGCCGCTGTTAGATCGGCTTTGGTTTTGAGGTCCTGCTCCAGAGTCTCCATATTTACTCCTTCAGGGACGGTTCCTCCCAGTTTAGTGCCAAAGAAATAATTGGCGGATATAATATGTTGGATTACTCCAGCGACCGATCTCACTCCGTCTTCCGGGGCCCAACTATATTTATCCTCAGGGATGGCTTCTGCCAATTCCATTAAATGGCCGGAAGCAAAAGTAATCATGTTGGTAGTTTCTGTTTGCACTTGATTTTGTGCAAAAGCGGTAGCGCTTACAAAAAATGCGCAGATTAATAAGACTTTTTTCATGTGTTTAGTGATTTGATGGTTTCATATGAAGGAACGGAATTAAGCAAAGATGGTTACAAATGTCGTTTGGGTGACCACCTGATTATCCCACCGGAGACAATTATTCAATTAAATTCCAGGTAAAGAACCAGCCTTTGTAGTCAGCCGTTGATCGCATATGAGCCATTTGAAATTGTACATCGCGTTAATGTTTTTTGGTTTTACTTTTCTCAGTCACGGTCAGTCAACCTGGGTAGCCCCTGATTCAGCCAATTTTATAAAAAATCCCGTAGCTGTAAATAGTGAAGCCCTTACATCCGGGAAGACCTCCTTTGAAGCTATTTGCTTTGTGTGCCACGGCGATCAGGGTAAGGGAGATGGTCTCAACGCCCCTAACCTGGAAAGGCCTCCTGCCGACCTCACCGCGGCCACCGTACAGGCACAAATCGACGGGCATTGTTTTGGAAGATCTCCGAGGGAAATCCACCCATGCTTAGCTTTAAATACTCGCTCTCGGAGGAGCAACGCTGGCAGTTGGTCCACTACATACGTGAATTGGCCCGGCTTTATCCTCCGCAAACGGCTTCTGTGCCTGCTACGGCCAAAAAGTCAGGCGAAAATGCAAAAGCAGCCCAATTGGGAATATCCGGGAGCAACCAGGACCAATCAATCTCCACCTTTGAATCAAAGGGGTATTTAATTACTGATAATTATTTTATTTCGACGGTAATCGGTGCGCTGGTGGTTATGTTAATCACTTTGGTAGTTCTTATTTATACCCTGATGGTAGTAATGATGGCAGTAAAAAATTAAGGCCTCTATAGGTATTTCGTTCACCTTTGAACGGTTTGTATAATTGAGATTGAAAATTTCTATAACATTTCAAACTTACCATCAGTATTTGGGTATTTTTGGCAAAAATATCCGGCATGAAAAGACCATATAGCTCGTTAATCATAGTTACCCTGGTAGCAATATCAACCAATTGTTCCAGTATCAAGGTCATCGACGCCTGGAAGGGAGATAATATAAAGACCATTAGGGATCAGAATATTTTGGTAATTGCCAGGGCTGAACACCAACTGACCAGGGTATCTTTTGAAGATGAAATAGCCGATCAGATAAGGTCAAATGGAATGAAAGCTACGGAAAGCTACAAACAGTTTCCAAATCTAAAACCCGATGATAAACTTTCAGAGGAAGAGGTCAAGGAAATCATGTCGCTTTTAAAAAGTAAAGGATACAA
>CAZAWQ010000466.1:0-1643 GCA_964488585.1 uncultured Roseivirgaceae bacterium | reverse complement strand
CCGCTTTGGCTGGCTGCAACAAGCCAACACCGGGCTGTTTGTAGTATTCAACCAGGTCAATGGTGATGGCACCACCAACAATCGCAGTTTTACCATCAAATACAGCAGGATGTTTGATTTGCTTAGATAGCAAGGAGTGAGGGACTGATGGAGTGAAGGATTGCTGCACCTGCCTAAAAATGACTCTCTCATGGGTTCAGGGTCTAAAACAAGATACCAAAAAGAAACTTAAGAGTTTGATCAGTTTACGGTCATTTGATACCCCAAATCACGGGAATTGATCAACTGAAGTATTGCTGAACAGCTTAAAATAAGTAATTTTCGCCATGCAACTAATTCAGAAATTTTTCAGATCAATTTTTTTAATTCAAGCAGGCTTGATGATTCTGGCTCTTTTTACACTTCAATGCAGTAGTGATGATGAAGCTTCCGTCCTTCAGGCCGATTTCACAGCAGACGTAACCACAATACCCAGTGGTGGGGTGGTAACTTTTACCGATCAAACCATCGGTGTGCCCGACCTTCGGACATGGACCTTCCCTGGTGGAACACCGCCTACTTTTAATGGAACAGAAGCTAAAATTACTTATAGTATTCCAGGGACTTACGATGTAACCCTAACTGCCCTCAACGCACAGAACACTTCCACTGAAACCAAAGAGGACTACATTACAGTTACCTTTGTAACCGACTTTTCGGCTGACAAAACGGAAATCGAGCCGGGAGAAACGGTGTTTTTTACTGACGAAACCAATGGGTCTCCGAACTCATGGAATTGGAGTTTCACCGGTGGGTCTCCTGCTACTTCAGATCAACAGGATGTGTCTGTGACCTATGCCGCTGCCGGAGTTTATGATGTAATTCTTGAAGCTTCTGACGCAAATAATACTGCTGCCGAAACTAAAACGGGTTATATTACCGTAGAGTAAGGACTGATTAAGTCAACGGGTATTTCTGAAGAATGTCCCGCTTATTTCTCCGAATAGTAAGCTGTTTAATTGTACACCTTGTAGCCAAAGACTATCTACGCTGTTTCCTAGTTGATAGCGGATACCAGCCTCATCGATGGTGTTGGTAATGTTTTCAGTAAAAAGGATCCTGCCGTTATATTCAAGGATATTGTCCTCCGAGGTCATCAGTTCATAGGTTCCCTCCTGGATACCATTAGCGAGGGTTACAGTATCCTTATCAAAGCTGTTGGTAACAAAAAATGCATACTGCACCTTGTATCTATTGTCTCCTGCAAATTGGAATTGAACCGCAGGCAATGAATCTACCAGAGGGTTTATGGAGCTGATCCTATTTCCGTTGTCCCAAATAAAAACTCCCCTGTCAACCTGCCATTGTCCTTCCAGGGCTTCATTTGGTGTGAGGCTAAAGGAGGCATCGTCATCTAAACAGGATGTTAAATATAGTAAACCAAGCAATAACGTCAACTCCCTCATACCCAAATCTAGTAATTTTTGCGTTATCCCGTAGAATGGGTGATAGCAAAGGGCGAAGGACGAATAGTTATGAATTTTAAGTGATGAGTGATAAGTTCTTGTCGCGTGTTACAGGTTCCGGGCCCCGGGTTCTAATGTGGGAACTAATCCATTGGTGCATTTCGTGATCAAAAACTATATAGTTTTCTATATAGTTCT
>CAZAWQ010000465.1:0-6718 GCA_964488585.1 uncultured Roseivirgaceae bacterium | reverse complement strand
CAATACCCTCCTCCTCCAGGCGCTTCTCCCATACTAGGATTGGAAATTGCTGGCAGAGTAGTGAAAACTTCCAACGGGGCACAGGAATGGGAAGGTGCCAATGTCATGGCATTGCTTTCAGGTGGAGGGTATGCCCGAAATGTAGCAGTGCATAAGAGCCTGATCTTAAGAATACCTGATAATCTTGAAATGAATCAGGCAGCTGGAATCATGGAGGCATTTCTTACCGGATGGCAGGCATTAAGCTGGTTGGGAGGATTGAAACATGATGAAAAAGTATTAATTCATGCTGGAGCCAGTGGAGTAGGTACCGCTTGTATTCAATTGGCCAAAATATTGGGTGCAACGGTCCTGGTAACTGCCTCTAAGCCCAAGCATAAAATATGTATGCAGTTGGGTGCTGATTATTGCATAGATTATCGTCAGGCTGAATTCAATCAAATAATTGAGGAGCAGACCCCTTCCGGAGTTAATTTGGTGATTGACTTTATAGGAACATCCTATTTTAAGAAAAACCTGCAGTCATTAGCTGTTGACGGCAAATTAGTAATGCTCGGGTTCCTTGGAGGAAAGGGATCTGAAGACCTAAGCCTGATCCCAATATTAACCAAGAGACTGACCATTATTGGATCAACGCTACGTTCCCGTTCACTTCAATACCGGGGGAGGTTAGTGAGTGACTTCCGTGAACATTGTTATAACTATTTGAAAACCGGGAGGATAAAACCTGTTGTAGACAAGGTGTTCCCATGGGGAAGTGTAAAGGAAGCTCATCAATACCTGGAGGAGAACAGAAATAGCGGAAAGGTTATACTTAAGATTAAATAAAGCCCTGCAGGTTGTGTTGTTTGGGTTACAATAACTGCAGGGCTTTAAAATTAAACCAAAACTATGCATACACCCTCTTGGACGGTGTCGATAGTATACTCATCCAGGTTTGTCACCTTTCAGACTAACTTCTTTCCAAAAGAACTTCAATTTTTTTTATCAATTTCTACTGTATTTTTCAATAAATCACAAGCTACGAGACAAGAAAGAAATAGCGGTAAAAGACCTGGATACCAGCGATATGTGGTTGCTTAGGGATGGTCATTGTTTTCGAGACCAGGTGGAAGCTTTGTGTGGCCAGGAGTTTGGTCAAGATTCAACACGATCCATACAGTTAGAAAGTGGTAGTCTTGAGACTTTAAAGAATATTATCGATCAAAAACTTGGTTATACCTTGCTGCCTGAGATGGCTACCCTTAGTTGGGGCTCCAAGGAAAAACAAAGACTAAGAAGATTCAAGGGAGAAAAACCGGTTAGGGAAGTTTGTTTGGTAATGCACAGGAGTTTCTTAAAAAGGGGTTTGATTAAGGTGTTACAGAATGAGATTTTGTCGTCACTTCCTGCAGAAATAAAAGCCAAATCTTCTGGGCACGTAATCAAATGGATACCTGAATATTAAAATGGGTTGACTACTATTATGCTGTGAGGTGCTTTTGGGCACTGCAGATATTAGAGAAAAAAACCTGTAACCCGATAGCTTTTCTACAGGGTTACAGGGATCCACTATAAAAGGGATTCTACTAGTTTATCGTTATTTCTGACCTTAAGAAATTTACAGCTCTCTTTGCTTGATATTTCCGCGCTGGTTACAACCTTGACTTCATACAATGAAGCCTTTCGGCTATTCTCGACGCTCGAACCATTCAGACCCGCCAATATCGCCACTAGTATACCTATGGCCAGGATCAGTTTATCAAAAGTTCGGTTTCCAGATGGGGTTTTCATCTATAATTTTTTATTGGATTGTCTTTTTAAGATCAAACGCAATGCCAAATACATAAGTATTTGATTGTCAGAAAATTAATATCTATGGACTTGAGTTTCTGTACTATTTCGGACATATTTGTGCGCATAAATGAACATAATCTCTGTTAAATTATCGCTAATGCGTTTCTAGATCCGACCGTTTTCGGTTAGGTAACAAGTGGTGGCAACTGAAAAGTACTCTTTTATTGACATAGTCAATAATATAGGGTACTTCATTGGTGACTGAAGAATTTACAGAAATCCTAGTAAATTGCTTTTATGAACAGAGGCTTGCAAGAATATTCCTGGTGGTCACGAAGGAGGTTTATTCAGACCACTTCCACAGTTGGCCTTAGCAGTTTACTGGCACCAACAATATTAGTTGGAAATCACCTGCAAGCTAGCGGAATACCCCAGCCCGGTTTACCAGGAAAACATCCGGATATGATGGTTTTAAACGACCGACCCTGGAACGCTGAAACACCTGCCCACCTTCTTGATGAAGAGGTTACTTCACTGGACAGGCTTTTTGTGAGAAACAATGGCTTGGTCCCAATTGAAATTGATCCTGAAAAGTGGACACTGGAAATATCTGGTGAATCCGCCGTTACCACAAAAACCTTTACACTTGCTCAGTTAAAGTCTGATTTTGAACACTATACTTATCAGCTGGTATTAGAATGTGGGGGAAATGGAAGATCGGAATTTGACCCTCCCGCCAAAGGAAATCAATGGACTATTGGTGCTATTGGCGCCCCAAAATGGACCGGTGTTAGGTTAAAGGATGTATTACAGAGGGTTGGGTTGAAGCCCGATGCCGTATACATTGGGTATTATGGGAAAGACACACATTTAAGCGGTGATCCTCAGAAGGTGTCTATCAGTCGTGGAGTACCTATTAAAAAGGCACTTGAAGATGAGTCATTGATCGCCTGGGCGGCCAACGGCAAGGATTTGCCATTATTGCATGGCTACCCACTCAGACTGGTGTTTGGTGGTTGGCCGGCAAGCACTTCGGGCAAATGGTTGAGTCGTATAGTAATCCGTAACCAGGTGCACGATGGAGCCAAGATGGGCGGACAGTCTTACCGTGTCCCCTGTAAACCCGTTGCTCCCGGAAGTAAGGTGGCCGACAACGACATGTGTATCATCAATTCGATGCCGGTAAAGTCTATAATAGGTTACCCCCGTACTGGAGCAATAATTAAGAAAAATAAAATGTTGGAATTTAATGGACATGCCTGGGCGGGGGACCATTCAGTTACTTCAGTAGACTACTCCGTGGATTTTGGAAATAGCTGGCACCACCTGGAATTACAAAAGCCCGTAAATCCACTGGCTTGGCAGCATTGGAGGGGTAAACTTAAGTTTTCTTATTCGGGATACTATGAATTATGGGTCAGAGCTACTGACAATCTGGGCAATCGTCAGCCAATGGTTGTACCAGGTTGGAATCCAAAGGGATATCTTAATAATGCCTGCCACAGAATTGCCATTAGAGTGGAATAATGAAGTCAATGCTCAAATATCTGTTTGGCTTTTTAATATTGGCGGTCAGTTGTCAAACACAGGACCAGTCAAATACGTCAGCGCCAGTCAACATTGATTCCAAAATTGCTGTGGATAGTGTTACCGGACTGGTATTAGACAAGAATTTTGAATTGATCCGGGGACAATGTACTGCTTGTCATTCGGCGAAACTCATCACTCAAAATAGTGCAAGTCGTGAAGGATGGGAGCAGATGATCCGTTGGATGCAAAAGGATCAAGGGTTGTGGGATTTAGGGGAGAATGAAATATTGATTCTGGACTACTTATCTCTTCACTATGGTACAAAGAAGAAGGGTCGACGGACTCCGTTGACCAAAATTGATTGGTATTATTTACGGGAATAGCTGTGAAAGACTACCTGGAGTTATTTTTGTCCGGATATCAGGGCTACGCTTCTTACCTGTGGGGTGAAATCACCCACTTGCATTGGCATAACTATTTCTACTGGCTGATAGGGATCAGTATGTTCTTTTTGGTGTTGGAGTGGTCCAAACCATGGCGTGCAGATCAGGCAAAATTCCGACAAGACTTCTGGCTGGATTTCTTTTACATGTTTTTTAATTTCTTTTTGTTTTCCCTGATCATATACAATGCAGCATCCGACGTACTGGTAAATCTATTCAAGGATTTCTTGGCTCTTTTTGGTATTAGAAATCTAGTGGCCATACATATTGAGCAGTGGGCCGTCTGGGCCCAGTTATTAACCCTACTGGTAATCAGGGATTTTATTCAGTGGTGGGTACACCGGTTGTTACATCAGGTGGATTTTCTTTGGGAGTTTCATAAAGTACATCACAGTGTACAACAAATGGGATTTGCCGCTCATTTGAGGTATCATTGGATGGAAACATTGGTCTATCGAAGTATAGAGTATCTACCTCTGGCTATGATTGGTTTTGGCATTGATGACTTTATTATAGTGCATATCTTTACTTTGGCTGTGGGTCATTTTAACCATTCAAATCTAAAACTGGATCTAGGGCCGTTCAAGTATATTTTCAACAACCCGCAAATGCACATTTGGCATCATGCAGAGCACCTTCCACCAGACAGGCCCAAAGGAATAAATTTCGGCTTAACCTTAAGTATTTGGGATTATCTCTGGGGCACCAACTACATTCCTTATGATGGTCGTGACATTAAATTAGGTTTTCCAGGAGTGGAGCGTTTCCCAAAATCTTTCTGGAAGCAAGTGACTCATGGATTTGACAGGGCAAAATCTGACCAGGCAGGTAAATCTCAAAATACAAAATACAAATAAGCTCCAAGTACCAAATTCAAACTCCAAAACTGCGCATTCAAACTCACACTCCCGTCGACGCCCGAAGGGCTATGACGGGCGCAGCACACTCACACTCAATTTGTTTATCGCCCCATACGAATACTTGCCTGGCCAGAGATTTTTGGATATATATTTATTTCAATTCGTTTGTTCTTGTCCCGGCCTGCTTTGGTATTATTTGAAACCTTGGGGTTGAAGGCTGCCCTGCCAGATGCCGTGATAATTTCGGGATCAAGCTTTGCATTAGCCAGGGCTCTGGTTACAGCAGTTGCTTTCAACACGCTTAAATCCCAGTTGTCCGTTAGGTATTTGGTTTTTCTAGATATTTTCACTCGGTCGGTATGACCCAGAACCATCACTTCAATATTTGGTTGGGCATTCAATGCGATTGCCAGATGTCTTAGTACTTCATTTCCATTACTAGTTACATTTAAACTTCCCTTATCAAATATCACCGTTTCATCCACTGATATCTGTACGCCGTGGGAAATCTTAGAAATCCTAAACCCGGATGATACCAGATTGTTTAGATCTTGCGAAATATTTCTATATATAGTATTAATTGATGCCGAATCGAATTGAGTCAGGACCACTACAGAGTTTTCCCGTTTTCGGATATTTTCTTCTAATAGTCGAAGGTCGATAAGCACTTTAAGCAAACTGTCTTCCTTTATTTGCAATCTTCTGTCTTTCCTGGAAATCTCAATTTTGGTCTTGTCACAATCACTCAATACAATTTCAAAGTAATCCTGCATGTCTTCATACTTGCTGGTTAACCTTACATGTTCAAATACCAATTCCGACTCATCGCTTCGAAGACGTTCAAGTTCGCGGGTCATACGTTGGTTATCCAAATTGGTTTGCACCAACTTACGGTTAAAATCTTCATTCTTTTTGCTGAGATTTATGGCTTTGGTCCTTTCCTGGGCCAATGAAATGGAGTACTCCGTTGCTTTCAATTCCATATTGTCCCTTGCGAGGAGCAATGAATTGTATTTTTGTTGAGAAACGCAACTTCCCAACCATAAGCATATCAGGAGCAGAAAATAACAGTTCCGTAGAAACATAGCTGTACTGTTTGACTTGTCAAAAGTTAAAAAATAAATAGCAACACCACTATCGATTCAAAAATAGTATAATTCTGAAGCGTCTGCCAGTATTTCTTTTAATTAAAGGATCCATCAGTTATATTGATTAAACCAAAGGAAAGAATTTTATGGAGGGAATGTTAAAAGAAAGTACATTAAAAGGTCACACCATTGTTGTTACCGGGGGAGGAACCGGACTGGGTAAATCCATGGGCAGGTATTTTTTACAATTAGGGGCTAATCTGGTAATAACCAGCAGAAGGTTGGAAGTGTTGGAAAAAACCGCTGCAGAGTTAGATGATGCGGGGCCAGGCGAGATTTTGCCATTGGCCTGTGATGTTCGAAACTATGAACAAATTGAAGAGGTAATAACAAAGTCCATTGCTCGATTCGGATCTATACAGGGCCTGGTTAACAATGCCGCCGGAAACTTCATAAGCCCAACTGAACGACTTTCAAACAGGGCTTTCGATGCAGTGATAGATATTGTATTGAAAGGTACCACCAATTGGACTCTTGCAATGGGTAAAAGTTGGATTGGAACTAATACTGGTGGAACTATTTTGAATATTGTTACAACTTATGCGTGGACCGGCTCCGGCTATGTAGTGCCATCCGCCTGTGCAAAAGCTGGAGTGCTTGCCCTTACCCGGTCTCTGGCGGTAGAGTGGGCTAAATATGGGATACGCTCCAATGCAATTGCTCCCGGACCATTTCCAACGGAAGGGGCCTGGACCAGATTACTACCAGGAGACCTGGCCAAAAAATTTGATCCGGCCAAGAGAATTCCACTTAAGAGGGTGGGGGAGCACCAGGAGCTGGCAAATTTAGCAGCGTATTTAATGTCTCCCTTCTCAGCCTATGTCAACGGTGAAGTAGTTACCATAGATGGGGGCGAATGGCTTAAGGGAGCTGGAGAATTCAATCATCTTGAGGAGGTCACTCCTGAAATGTGGGATATGTTGGAGAATCTGCGGAAAAGGAAATCTTGATTTCAAACTTA
>CAZAWQ010000464.1:0-12354 GCA_964488585.1 uncultured Roseivirgaceae bacterium | reverse complement strand
TTCAGAGGCCTAATCTATGACCGGAATGGTAAATTGATTGTATACAACAAGCCGGTTTATGACCTTATGGTGGTGCCCAGAGAAGTGGAACTTCAGGACACGGTGAACTTTTGTCGACAACTGGGAATTAGTGAAGATGCCTTTAGCGAAAAAATGTTCAAGGCCAAATCCTACAGCTGGTACAAACCGTCTATTTTCCTTAAGCAATTCTCCAATGAAGATTTTGCTTCCATGCAGGATTTTTTGGTGGATTATTCCGGATTTTACATCATTCCCAGAACCGTCCGTGCGTACCCCTATCATGGAATGGCCAACGCCTTGGGATATATAGGTGAAATCAGTAAATATCGTTTAGAAAAGGACACCAGCAGATACTATCGACAAGGAGACTATATCGGTATTAGTGGATTGGAATCAAAATACGAGGAACCGCTCAGGGGCAAAAGAGGAGTTAAGTACAGAATGGTAAATGTAAGAGGAATTGAGAAAGGTTCGTTTAAAAACGGACGACTGGATACCTTACCCCAGATAGGAGAAAACCTGATTAGTACCATCGATATTAATCTTCAGGAATACGGCGAAACTCTTTTGAAGGGGAAGGTAGGCAGCGTTGTGGCTATTGAACCCTCAACTGGTGAGATCCTCACCTTCGTATCTGCTCCTTCCTACGATCCTAATTTACTCACAGGACGGAGCTACAGTGAGTACTTTAAGCAACTTTCAATTGATAGTCTTAAACCGCTATACAATCGTCCATTAATGGCCATGTACCGGCCGGGGTCCATTTTTAAGATAATCCAGGCATTGGTAGCATTGCAGGAGGGTGTAATTACTGAAAATACCAGGTTGCGTTGCAATAGGGCCATTATTGGGTGTCACGGATCCCATAGTTACGAAAACCTTCAAGGCGCCATTACCAATTCATGCAACCCGTATTTTGTACAGGTTTCAAGAAAAATGATTAATCAGGGAATTTCGGAAAACACTTATGAAGATACCAGGATTGGATTAGAGAAGTGGCGAGCCCATGTTGCCAGTTTCGGACTTGGTTCGCCGGTAGGTATTGATTTACCTAATGAAAAGGGCGGCATGGTTCCAAATGTATCCTACTATGATAACGCCTATAAGAGTAAAAACTGGAAATTCTCCAATATACAGTCTATCTCAATTGGCGAGGGGGAAAACCTAGTGGTTCCTTTGCAAATGGCCAATTTTGCCGCCATTGTGGCAAATCGTGGATACTACATTAAACCTCATCTTATCAAAGCAATTGGGGAAAATGATGAACCCTTACCTGAATACCAAGTGAAACACCATACTATGGTAGATTCTAAGTTTTTTGATGTAGCCGTTGAAGCGATGGCTGAAGTAGTGCGAAGCGGAACTGGTCAGTACAGAGCTAAACTCCCAGACATTGAAGTATGTGGAAAAACTGGAACTGTACAAAATAGTAATACCCCGGACCACTCAGTATTTATTGCGTTTGCTCCAAAAGATGACCCAAAGATTGCTCTAGCAGTTTATGTCGAGTTTGGTGGTCAAGGGGCTAGAGCAGGTGCAGCCATCGCCGGACTAATGATAGAAAAGTATATAAACGGATGTACTGATCGCTCGCATATGGAGGAGTATGTATTAAATGGGGAGTTTATATATTGAAGCGCGCTGATGACATAAATGCCAGTAAACTTGATTGGCTGACCATTCTTGTGGTTGTGGTCCTGGCTCTGGCGGGATGGTTGAACATTTATGCAGTGGTTTTCGATAGCCAGTTAGATCAAAACATTTTTGACCTGTCTCTCAATTCCGGGAAGCAATTACTTTGGTTTGGCATCTCGATCTTGGTGGTTTCCTTAATCATGATATTGGATTTTCGGTTCTTTGACTCATTTTCCTATTTAATCTACGGAACTGTAGTACTTCTACTAATTTCTGTATTGGTATTTGGAACTGTAGTAAGTGGATCGAAGTCCTGGTTTGAGCTGGGTTTTATGCGTTTTCAACCTGCCGAATTTGCTAAATTCGCTACAGCCCTGGCAGTGGCAAAATTCTTAAGCAAACCTCAAATCAAGCTTGACAACCTTAAAACCTGGGGGATCCTTGGGTTTATTGTAAGCATCCCGGCTGTGCTTATAATCGTACAAGGTGATACAGGATCGGCACTGGTATTTAGCGCATTTGTACTGGTTTTCTATCGTGAAGGACTTTCTCCACTGTTAATGTTAGTAGGCATAGTAGCTGTAGCACTGTTTGTACTTACTTTGCTTTTAGGTCAACTGTATATAATAATAGGAATAATAGCGGTGGCAGCCATTTTGCTAGCCACAGGTAAACGTATCAAGAAAAGAGTATTGGCTATTTTGGCAATTGCGGGACTTACTTTGGGGGTGGTTATGAGCGTGGATTATGTAGTAAACAATGCATTACAACCCCATCAACAAAATAGGATCAAAGCGTTTATAAATCCTGAGGCAGACCCCTTGGGATATGGTTATAATGTAACGCAATCTAAGATCGCCATTGGCTCGGGAGGCCTTTTTGGGAAAGGCTTTCTTGAGGGCACGCAAACGAAATTTGACTTTGTCCCGGAACAAAGTACAGATTTTATTTTTTGCACCATTGGGGAAGAACATGGATGGATGGGAAGTTTTTTATTAATATCACTATTTGTAACACTACTGCTTAGAATAATATTTATTGCTGAAAGGCAAAAATCGAATTTCTCCCGGATATACGGCTACTGTGTGGCAAGCATATTATTTTTTCACTTTACAGTTAACATAGGAATGACCATTGGGTTGTTTCCGGTAATTGGCATTCCGCTCCCATTTTTCAGCTATGGGGGCTCGTCCCTGCTGGCATTCAGTATTCTAATCTTTATTTTGTTGAAAATGGACGCCCACCGAATGCAGGTCCTGGTTCGCTAAACCTTTTTGAAACCAGATCAATTAACTCTTTGACCGCTAAGTTTTCCATATCCCATTCAGATCTAAGAGTGGAGTGGTTGTCCAATGCTTGAATGGCCTCCTGATAATTCTTACATCGATCAATTTTATCTATAACTTGGTTAAACTCATTGGAGTTGCCGCCATATAACTCATTGATGAACCTAAATTTTTGGTTGATATTTAGTCTTTTTCTTATGTTGTCAACATGCTCGGCATTTTTATTCAAATGATCTGCCAACGTTGTTTGCTCCTTTTGGAGGGTTTCGTTTAGCGATACTACTTTTCGGGCAAATTGTTGGTTTACATTATTTGGAATCTCTTTATCTACATCTTGTTCGAACTCCCTTTCCTGCTTCCAAATGGTCTGAACATGCAAAGCTACTACTTTGGAAAAAGTTGCTTCATAATTTTCTGTAGATTCCCATTCTTGATCCCACTGCGCACCCAAGCGTCGCAGCTCACTTTTGTACTCGGAAAATTTAATTTCTGATTTGTTTTCCTTTTTCCACTGACCTATTAACTCCTTTAAGAATGCCTGATTGATTTTAACAAATCTTCTTAGTTTAGTGATTTCATCAAACGTCAAGCTGCCAATTTCAGGAGGCCATAGAAAGTTTTCGAAAAAATACAAAGGGGTGAACACCTGATAGAGCGTCTCCTCGACAGCCTGTTGCAGCAATGGCCGCAAGCTACCCTTATCCAGTTTAATATGTCTGGACAATACTTCCATGTAGGTCTTCAAAGCATTTTGTACCGCCGGTGCAGAATGATCAAAATAAGGATTTTGTAGTTTATTAACTTCCGCTTCCCATTGCAGAAATATTGCCTTAAGTAGATTGTAATTTATCTGTTCTAGATTGCATAATCTTTTCAGATCATTCCCTTGCAAATAGGGGCCCTCTTTAAACGCTGTGTCA
Organism: uncultured Roseivirgaceae bacterium; assembly: GCA_964488585.1. Lineage (GTDB taxonomy): Bacteria > Bacteroidota > Bacteroidia > Cytophagales > Cyclobacteriaceae > SZUA-3. Next base: position 8,492 of record CAZAWQ010000464.1, on the reverse strand, counting down.
AGAATATTGTTAGTATAGGATGCACTATATGATTTAATATAATCCTTGTTAATTGTACCTTTCTTGTCCATAACCGAATGAAATTAAAATTACTTCATTTTGAATAATAACTCCATAAGTGTTTTAAATATTATCCAAATCCACTATATAGATTGGATACATTTTTGCTCGGCAAATTGCTACATGTGACTAAATTCGCCTGATGTTTATGAAGCCGGTGGTAGAAAATGCTTTTTCAAGGGAAAATCGGTCCATGATTAGGAGCAGGTATATCTTTTGTTTTTTTATTTTGACTACTTCGTTGGTAGCGCAAAATGAAATTCCCATTGAATCATGGAGAACCCATTTTAGCTACCGGGACGCACATAGTGTTGCTCTGACGGGAACCGGTGCATTCTGTGCTGGTTCAAATACTCTGTTCTTTCTAAATTTATTAGATCAAAGTTTAAATCGACTCAGTAAGATCGATGGACTTAGTGACGCTGAAATATCAACCATCGCTTATCATGAACCTCTGGAGTTGCTGGTTATTGCTTACCGGAATGGCAACATCGATTTACTGGCAGATAACCTGATTACAAATATCAGCACCATCCAAAAAACTCCCTTCAACCAGGACAAGACTATATCACACATTACTTTCTATAACGACATCGCTTACCTTTCCACAGATTTTGGGGTGGTGGTATTGGATCTTATAAAATATGAAGTAATGGAAGCCTATACTCATATCGGAGAGAATGGAGAAACAATCAGTATTAACTTCGGAACAGTCCATCGCGACACTTTGTTTCTAGCTACCGATCAAGGGGTCATCAGTGGAAGTCTGGATCCCTCGGTTAATTTACAAGATTTTGAAAACTGGAAACGTCATGATTCCCAGACCGGGATTCCACAGCTGCCGGTTTCAACCATTGGATCCACTGAAAGTCACCTGTTAGCAACCGTGGGAACCGATGGAGTGTACTTTTACCAGAACGGATTCTGGGATAAAGTGGACTATAACCTGACAAGCCCGGTAATACATATGAATTCAGGTGGCGGTCCGTTTTTACTAACTACTGGAGATCAGATTCTTTCAGTTAACATTAACCTGGAAGTGGATGAACTTACAGATGCTGTTTACCCAGATCCTCAGTCTAGTGTTATGGACTCTGATGGGCTATGGGTAGCAGATAGTACTAGCGGTCTGGTAGTTCCAATATCTGGAGCATTAACTAACCAATTTCCTTCCGGACCATTTTCTGATAGTGTTTCTCTGGTTTTCAATCAGGGGAATATCATAATGGCCTTACCTCCGGGTTATGACGTTGTACGCAGTCCACTCCGGACAACCTTGGGATTTTATCTATTTGAAAAGGGAGCATGGACTAACTATAACTCTTCTAACCGTTCGGATACCGAATTTTTCCCAGTAGTTACCGATCTGGTCGATGTCACATATAACCAGCATAATAAGAAATATTACTTTGCCTCATTCGGTGAAGGGATTATTGAATGGGGTCCTGAGGGAGATGTGAGGATCCTGGATGAATCTACTCCTGGCAGTACCCTAAAAAACATCATACCTGGTGGTCGTAATGTTTTTGTGAGCAGTATCCACTCAGACAATGCTGGTGCTGTATGGGCCACAAACTTTGGGAATCCGGCTTCGATTCACAGGTTCAATCCCGAAGATGATACCTGGACGGCTTACCCTACTCCTTTACCAGGAGGGAGATTTCCGCTTGATCTACAAATTGCAGAAAATAATGATTTATGGCTACGACTGGATCCAAACAACGGAGGCGGAATCCTGGTTTTCAATACAGAGTCATCTCTTCAAAAACATTTAACTGATGTCGACGGAAATGGTGGACTACCAAGCCGAGTAGTAAAGGATCTGGTCATTGACAAAAACGGTCAAGTGTGGGTTGGCACTGATAAAGGAGTTTCACACTATCCATTCCCTTTTGATATTTTGGAAAGCCCCGTAGTTAATGCCAGTCCGGTGTTGATTGATGGCCGCCCATTGCTGCGTGATGAACCGATCAACTGTATTTCGGTGGATGGAGGTAATCAGAAATGGATTGGTACTGACAATGGTATATGGTTGTTTACTGCACAGGGCGATAGTGTGTTATATCACTTTACTGAAGAAAATAGCCCGTTACCATCAAACAGGATACTGGATGTTGAAGTAAATGACATGAGTGGTGAAGTATTTATAGTGACTGACCTGGGAACAGTTTCTTTTCGAGGCACATCTACAGAAGGTCCGCCAGAGCACACACAGGTCAAGATCTTCCCAAATCCGGTTACCCGTGATTTTAATGGTCTGGTGGGTATTTCCGGACTGGTAAACAATGCGATTGTGAAAATAGCTGACGTTACAGGCAAATTGGTGAATGAATTTAAAGCTGCCGGTGGTACTGCAGTTTGGAACATTAGTGATTTTCAAGGACGTAGGGTCCAATCGGGAGTGTATTTGGTATTCAGTAGTAGTCCTGATGGAAATGAAACGTTTATTGGAAAAATTGCCGTAATTAACTGATATGCTGGTTAAAACTAGAGGCGTGGTGTTGAAGTTTATCAAGTACCGTGAAACCTCGATTATCGTAAACATATACACAGAACACCTGGGGTTGCAAAGCTATATCCTAAACGGAATTCGTTCCTTCAGAACTAAAAGGAATAAGATTGCCCTATACCAACCATTAACATTGTTGGATCTGGTAGTGTACCACCGTTCGGAAAAGCAATTGCAGCGCCTTTCGGAGGCCGAATGTCAACATCCCTTTTATTCTATTTCCCTAAATCCTAAAAAATCGGCCATCGCGCTTTTCTTAGTAGAGATCTTATCAAAAACACTAAAAGAACAGACGGAAAACAAAGAACTGTTCCATTTTATATGGAATTCAATTCTAAAATTTGATTCCAGAGAGTTGTCCACTGAGAATTTTCATCTGGTATTTCTGGTTCAGTTAAGCAAATTTTTGGGGTTTCGTCCCCAAAATGCCAATGAATTGAATGAGGAAATAAAAAATGAGTTGAGCGAGGATTGGTTGAATAGTGATGAAGGTCGACGGATGGATCAACTATTGTCTTGTGGTTACTCTGACTCCCCCGATTTAAGTAACAGTCAAAGAGCTAATTTGCTGAAGGTCCTATTGTCCTTGTACCGATGGCATATGGAACAATTTGGCACTGTAAAATCTCTAAAAGTATTAACCCAGGTTTTTAGATAGCATTACCCGAAACCAAGGATATGGTCCTTTCGACAGTATTAAACGGGCCATCTATAACATTTCCATTACTGTCTACTAATTCAAGCTTAATGGTGCTCTCCCCCATTGGCAATCCTTCCAGGAAATATGGAGCCCATTTGTCAATCAAAAATTGCTCTCCATTGATTATGGCACGAACCTTATCTCCAGTGGGTGACAGATCGGTATTCACCAGATAAAAGTCTAGAATTACTCTTTCCGTATCTAGTCCCTTGTACTCGCCTTTCGGGCGGCTGTAGAACATATGAGGGGCAGTCAAATCAACCTGCTCCGCATCGACCTCACCAACCGAGAACTGACTAAGGACATACGCACCATAGTGTTTTAAACTTTCATGATATGACCGTGAAAGAAATGACAACACCACATAATTTCCCGTACTCAACTCAGCCTCATATACAGGTTCGTAAAGAGCCTTATAAGGATCCCCATTTAGAATAAAGTGAATATGTTGGCCTTTGCCTGAATTGGCACATTGCTTGGTATCAGCGTCCAACGTCTGATTGGTCAATTGATAATTCTTAACATTGAATTGAAAGTTAATTTTCCCCTGATCATAGTTCATACCATCTAGAGGTTCGTTCATTTCCAAAACAGCCTCTGGAAATTGAGGTGAGACCACTTCTGACAAAGAGACCTTGTTGTCAGACGATATCATGTCTGCAGCATCCTTTTCGCTTTGGTCTTGGTTATTTGATGATGGATTTCCTCCACAGTTTAGAAAAACAACGGCAATAAAAATGACTGGTATATAAATGAAGAACTTCATTTTCATTATGGTTTGATTTTGATGTGAGTAAAGTTATTATAAATTTAGATAATTAAATCAACTTAATTGATGCCCGTATTTGTGGACAATTAATTTTAGATGATTCAAGCAAAGAAGATCCGTTATTATATATTCCTTAGAGATGTATTTATACTCTCAATTAGCTCTTTTGGTGGCCCACAGGCGCATCTGGCGCTATTATTAGATACAATGGTCAGCAAAAGGAAATACCTTACCGAAGATGAATTGATTGAACTACATGCACTATGCCAGATACTACCAGGTCCTACATCCACTCAAACCATTACAGCTCTTGGATTTAAAATTGGGGGCCCTAATCTGGCCTATCTGACATTGCTTATCTGGGTGCTCCCCGCAGTTACTTTCATGATCGCTGCTGCCATTGTGATTGCTACACTTCAAGAAAGATCTATCTCCATTGATTTCACCAAGTACATTCAACCTATGGCGGTTGGGTTTGTAACCTATGCCGCTTATAAGATAAGTTCAAAGGTTGTTCATACCAGAACGGCCATGGGACTGATGATCATAGCTGCGGTGGTTTCCTATTTTGTTAAAAACCCTTTGATATTTCCAGTCATTCTGTTGATCAGTGGCTCAGTCACGGCCATGAACTTTAAGACTCACGCGGAAGAATCGGACAAGCAAATTAAAATTGACTGGCGAAACTTCATTTTATGGGCTGCGGTTCTGATATTTTTCGCTATTCTAGGAGGAATAACCCGCGAGCGTACGGTTTTGCTGTTTGAGAATTTCTATCGGAATGGCAGTTTGATTTTTGGGGGAGGACAAGTACTAATACCCCTTTTGTATACGGAATTTGTGGAGTTCAAAAGTTATCTTACTTCTGAAGAGTTCCTATCAGGTTTTGGTATTGTTCAGGCTTTACCCGGACCCGTGTTCTCTTTTTCAGCCTACATTGGGGCCTTGGCAATGCGTCAAAATGGAATAATATGGGAGATTATCGGAGGGTTGATCGCTGCAGCAGGGATTTTTCTTCCTGGTACATTTCTTATCTTCTTTGTGATTCGTTTTTGGGAACAGTTGAAAAAATACCGGATGGTAAAAGCATCTCTTGAGGGAATCAATGCTGCCAGCTCAGGGTTGGTAATAGCTGCTGCTTTTATTCTATTTCAACCGATTGAAAGTAATGCAAATGTGGTCAACATTACTATTTTGGTAGGCACCTTTATACTATTAATGTTCACAAAAACTCCAGCCCCATTAATAATCATTGGTGGGTTGATTGCTGGATTCATATTTTAAGGTAAGACTACTCCCTTGCTCAGTCACATCCAGTCTGCCTGTTATTCCCAGCGGTATGGCCAAATTAGGTGATTGATGACCGAATGGAAATCCAAACCCAATAGGCGTATCATCATCTTGAAGGTGACTTCGAATCACACCTGCCGCGCTGGTTCCAAATTTTAAATCCCCCTCTTTCATTTTGGTTAAATGCCCCACTACCACCCCAGCCAATTGCTGAAGTTTACCGCTTCGTTTTAATTGTACCATCATTCGGTCCAAATGATATAAATACTCGTCTGTTTCCTCAATTATGAGGATTTTTCTGCATGTGTCTACTTCTGATCTGGTTCCGATCACATGTACTATTAATGACAGGTTTCCACCAACCAGTTGACCTTCACCAATACCAGCTCGATTTTCCGGATGAACAACTGTTTCTAAACTCACATCTTGATCAAACAACGCGGACCGGAGGCTTTCACAGTCCTGAGCAGCATGGTCCCCGCTGAATAGTTGAGGCATAGTGGCATGCATACATGCGTAGCCTATACAGTGAATATGACACAGTATTGCGGTAATATCACTGTAGCCACATACCCATTTCGGATTCTGCATAAATCCGTTCCAATTTAAAGAATCCAAAAAACGAGTAGTTCCGTAACCACCCCGAGCGCAAAAAATAGCTTTAATCACTGGGTTATCGAGAACTTCCTGCAAATCTTTTAAACGTTCCTGATCGGTTCCAGCAAACAATTGATTACTGCGGTAAAGTGCTTTCCCTAGTACCACTTTTAAACCCCATCCCATTAAGATTTTAATGCCGGCTTCCACAGAATCGTAGTTGACAACCCTAGCAGTAGCCACTACTGCTACGGTATCTCCGATTTTTAACCTGGGAGGTATTGCAAGCGACATGGGGTTAGCAGTACCAGTGGCTTTTTAAATAGAGTTTCAAATATTTATTCGGTAGTAGTTATGCTTACACCCAATTTTGCCAGTACCAAAGTGGAAATATCGTCTTGCTCTGTTGCGTAGAGTAATATGGGTACTCCACCGGCATCGTTGCTGAAAATGTGGGTAAAACCATTTTCTTTGGCCACTTCATCGATAGAGTTTTGAATCTTTTCATAGGCAGGCTTTAATAATTCTACCTGCTTTTGCTGCAATGATTTTTCCGCTTCCTGTTGAAACTTCTGAATGTTGGTTTGTAGCGTCTGTAACTCTGTTTGTTTATCAGTACGCACTACCGGAGCCAAGGATTCCTGAGTTTCCATAAAGGACTTGTACTTCCCTTCAAATTCCTTCATTTTGGACTGAAGTTGTACTCCCAGTTGTTCTTCATGGGTCTTCAATTCGGACTCAATTTGTTTCGCTTCAGGTAACTGGCTTAATATGTAATCTACATTGGTATACCCAATCTTCAGAGTTGTGGATTGAGCCTCTGCAGAAAATACTACCAAGCAGCAGATACTTATGATAGAAAATAGTTTGATAAATTTCATTGCTTATATTTTTGGTTTAAATCTTCTTTAATTAGTACTTGTCTCTACACCTAATTTCGCCAGTACCAAATTTGAAATATCATTTTCCTGGGTCGCATATAAAAGCACGCCATTAGCAAAAACATGGCTAAACCCCTTCTCTTTAGCAACCTCTTTAATACCACCGTCAATCTTCTCATACACCGGAGTCAGTAATTGTACTTGCTTGTTTTGCAGGGATTTTTCTGCTTCTGTGGCAAATTTTTGAATGGATTCTTGTAAGGATTGTAATTCGTTCTGAACATCATTCTTAACCACGTCAGTCATGGTCGCTTGTCCATCAATAAATGATTGGTACTTTCTTTCAAACTCTTGTTGTTTGGATTTTAGCTGAGCCCCAAGTTGATCTCTATGAGTCTTTAACTCAGATTCTATTTGCTTTGCTTCAGGTAGTTTGCTTAAAATATAGTCTGTATTGGTATACCCAATTTTTAGCGATTGAGCCTGAAGCCCAAGTGATCCCATCACCATTAATGTAACTGTGAGTAATATTGTATAAGCTTTCATTTCTCCTATAGTTAATAAAATTTTATTCGATTACATCTGCATTGTCACCAAGCCCTAACTCTTCAAGGACAAAGTCAGTATAGTCATGAACCGGGTTAGAATATATAATTGCATAATCACCAGATTTGTCGAAAACAAGTTCTAACCTTTTTGCTTTTGCTATTTTCTCGACTGCATCAAACAACTTATCTTGTACTGGTTTTAATAATTCCTTCTTCTTCAAAAAAAACAAACCTTCGTACCCAAACACTTTTCTGTGATATACCTGGCTAGTTTCTTCTTTTTCCTTTATTGCTGACATCCTCTCCTGTTTCATCTCCTCAGTGAGTAGAACCTCCTCCGCCTGGTATGAATCATACAAACTTTGTATTTCTAATCTCATACTGGCAATCTCTTCCTGCCATAGTTGTGACACTTTGTCCAATTCCTGCTGAACCTCCTCATACTCAGGCATCGTCTGTAAAATGTAGGTAGCATCTATATAACCCCATTTTTGGGAGTATATCTCCTGAGACATCAACAACACAACAACTATTATACCAACTTTTTGCATTTTTCTAGCGAATTGGTTGTCCAATTGAGAAATGGAACTGAGCACCACTGGGTTCCAATTGTCCAGGCACTGTATCAAATCCATAAGCCCAATCAATACCAATTAGACCAAATGCAGGCATAAAGATCCGGGCACCCACCCCCACTGATCTAAACAAACTAAATGGGTCGTAATCATCATACGTATAGAAGTTATTACCCCCCTCAGCAAATGCCAATACATATATAGTAGCGCTGGGATTCAGAGACACTGGGTAACGCAATTCCATGACATATTTAGTGAACGCTACTCCTCCGTCAACTTCCTCGTCGCCCAACCTACGGCCATCAATGGAGTATCTAGGGGGTGTAATGGCTTGATTCTCATATCCCCGAAGCCCTACCTGATCGGTTCCAATAATCCCAAAATTCTGATTCCCTAAACCGTCTCCGCCCAGGAAAAATCTTTCAAAAGGAGAAATTCCGGTTTTCTCATTGTACGATCCCAAAAATCCAAGGTGCGCCCGTGCATTTATAACCAAGTCGCCTATGACCCTGGTGAAGAACGAAGCATCAAACATTACTTTGTGGTATTCCACCCATTTATAT
>CAZAWQ010000463.1:0-12003 GCA_964488585.1 uncultured Roseivirgaceae bacterium | reverse complement strand
TGGCCAGATAAGCTTGAGAGATATAAAAGCGAGACATTCAAATTTGAGGTGCGAAATACCGAAATCAATTTACAAACTTATACAGAGTCCCTTTCACATACCAAAATACCTAAAATTAGCCTTCCCAAGTATGAAGGATGGGGCGATCTTTTGCGCTGGATCCTGCAGGAAAATGTACCTGGTTCCTTTCCGTTTACTTCGGGAGTTTATCCCTTCAAGCGTGAGGGTGAGGATCCCACCAGGATGTTCGCCGGTGAAGGTGGGCCGGAACGAACTAATCAGCGATTTCATTATGTTAGCCGTGACATGCCCGCTAAAAGGTTGTCTACAGCCTTTGATTCTGTAACCTTGTACGGAAGCGACCCGGATCATAGACCCGATATTTACGGGAAAATTGGTAATTCAGGAGTATCCATTTGTTGTCTGGACGATGCCAAGAAACTCTATTCAGGTTTCAACTTGTCCGATCCAAAAACCTCGGTAAGTATGACCATTAATGGGCCGGCAGCAATTATTACGGCATTTTACATGAATGCTGCCATCGATCAACAATGTGAGCTATATATTAGAGAACAGGGTATGGTCGAGGAAGTGAAAGACAAGATAACCAAACTTTATCAGGGGCAGGAAGCGCTAAAACCACAATATCAAGGTAAGCTGCCAAAAGGGAATAACGGCTTAGGGTTATTGTTGCTTGGTGTTACCGGAGACCAAGTGTTAAACCAGGATGTTTATAACAACATAAAATCTAAAACTTTAAAGGCTGTCAGGGGTACCGTTCAGGCTGATATTCTCAAGGAGGACCAGGCCCAAAACACCTGTATTTTTTCAACGGAGTTCTCCCTTCGGCTTATGGGAGATGTTCAAGCATACTTTATTGACCAGGGAGTACGCAACTTTTATTCGGTGTCTATATCGGGCTATCACATCGCCGAGGCAGGTGCAAACCCCATCACACAATTGGCTTTTACCCTGGCCAATGGATTTACCTATGTAGAGTACTTTCTTTTCCGTGGTATGGATATAAATAAATTTGCACCAAATCTCTCATTTTTCTTTAGCAATGGAATAGATGCAGAATATGCGGTGATCGGTCGGGTTGCCAGAAGGATATGGGCCAAAGCGCTGAAATTAAAATACCATGCCGACAAACGCTCACAAATGTTAAAATATCATATTCAGACCTCCGGTCGATCTTTACATGCTCAGGAAATCGATTTTAATGACATAAGAACCACCCTGCAGGCCCTTTATGCTATCTATGACAACTGCAACAGTTTACATACCAATGCCTATGATGAAGCCATAACTACACCCACAGAGGAGTCGGTGCGAAGGGCCATGGCCATACAGTTGATCATCAATAAGGAATTGGGGCTGGCAAATAATGAGAATCCACTGCAGGGATCATTTATTATCGAAGAGCTAACAGATTTGGTTGAGGAAGCGGTGCTTACAGAATTCGACCGGATCACCGAAAGAGGCGGCGTTTTAGGGGCCATGGAAACTATGTACCAACGCGGGAAAATACAGGAAGAAAGTTTGTATTATGAAACCCTAAAGCATAGCGGTGAACTGCCAATTATGGGTGTCAATACCTTTCTGTCTTCAAAAGGATCTCCCACGGTCATACCCCGAGAGGTGATCCGGGCCACCAAAAAGGAAAAACTCTATCAAATAGCCATGTTAGAGCGGTTGCATCAGTACAATAATGAAAACGCTGAAAAGTGGTTAGGTAACTTGAAGCAAGCAGCCATTCAAAACAAAAATATATTTAAAGGTATTATGGAAGCCAGTAAGTACTGCTCTTTAGGCCAAGTAACTCATTCATTGTTTGCAGTGGGTGGACAATACCGCAGAAATATGTAATACAAACTTAACTATGAGCAATATAAGAACCATCACCACTACCTACAAAGCAGAGTTGGAATATGAGGCAACCAATCCACAGGGAAATACCGTGCAGATCGATATGTACGACCCGGACCGAAAAAAGGCCCAATCACCAACGGAGTTACTGTTGTCGGCAACCGCGGCCTGTTCAGCAGTAGATGTTATTCAGATTTTACAGAAAAAGCGTAAGACCATTAACGGGTTGCAGGTGGTTGCTGAGGGCACGCGTCGTGAAGAACATCCCAGGCATTTTACCGATATCCTTTTAACTTTTAAGCTTTCTTCGCCTGACACCACTAAGGAAGAGCTTGAAAAAGTGGTTGCCTTATCGGTAGATAAATATTGCTCGGTTGCCGCCACTGTACGAGGGGTGGCGAAGGTCAGGTATGAAAGTGAGATACATAGAGTTGATTGAAAACCCAGTCGAATTAGGCTACTCCATCATTAATGGAACACTCAGTGAATATGAAAAATTTAATCATGCTTTCAGGCTATTATTTTCGGCCTTATGTCTTGCGAGGACGACCCTCCTGAACCTGATAACTCGAATTCTATTGACAAGGGGGTATATTTAATTACGATAGATAATATTACCACCGGGGTTAAAACATCACTAATAGGTGAATTTGTGGATACCAGTTGGGATCCAGCAACAGGTTTTATCTTTCTGAATACAGATGATTCAACCAGTGGCCCTATTGGTACCATAACTATGTCAGTAGATATACCTAATACCCGTTTTAATAGTGAAACAATATCCTCAATTCTTGTATCCAAATCCGACATAAGAAAGGGGACAGCAGCACAATTAAATGCACAACTTTTTGAAGGGACAAAGATTAGTCATGATCTATTAGATGTAGAAATCGGTTGCTAATTTCATTGCAGGACGATTTGTTGAAATTCCGGTGGAATTAGTGCTATTAAACAGCACTCAAACACCGGAAACAGCCAAAGTTTCTGGGGTATTTGTAGCGGTTGATAAATAGACTTGAAATTTTAAAATTATTCAATATGCGCGCAGAGCAGTACCGTCCTAATCGTGATTCTGTGGCACACCGTTATCAAGTTGTTGGCGGTATTCATTCTTGTTGGATCTTAGATCTTTCATACTAAATAATTAAATACTGTTGGGTATTTCAAATTACGAAAAATTCCGTCAAGTGCATTAAATAGAGAATGGTGCGTGTCAAGCTAGTCCACTCGAACTTATCACCATATCTAGTTATCGCTTACTACATTATAACTTGTACTAATTTTTAATGATAATTGCGTATTTTGGAATATGACTCTACTAGTCTTCTTTTTTGTATTTTCTATTTTTTTCTCATTTTTATGTTCTATTTGGGAAGCGGTGATCCTTAGTGTGACCCCCTCCTATGTCAACCGTTGCGTTCATGAAAAGAAACCTCTTGCTGATCAGTTACAGGCCTATAAAAACGATATTGACCGTCCGCTTTCTGCAATTTTGACACTGAATACCATTGCGCATACCGTAGGAGCCATTGGTGTGGGCTCACAGGCCGGCAAGTTATTCGGTACTACACAACTAAATCTGGGCTTTACCGCTATTTCTTATGAATCTGTAATCGCCGGGGCCATGACCCTTGCCATACTCTTCCTTTCTGAGATCATTCCTAAAACTATAGGAGCAAACATGTGGCAGTCCCTGACTACATTTACTTTGCGTTCTTTAAAGGTTTTGATCTGGATCTTTGCTCCGTTTGTATGGCTCAGCCAGCACATTACAAAAACGCTGAAGAAAGACAAGTCACGGTCTGTGTTGAGTAGAGCGGATTTTGCCGCAATGACACAGGTCGGGGCCGAAAGCGGGGCCCTTGCCCCTGGTGAATCCACTATCATTCAAAACCTGCTCCGCCTGGAAAAACTCCAGGTAAATGATATCATGACCCCTCGCTCTGTAATGTTGATTGCCGATGAACAACAAAGGCTGTACGAATTCTATAAACAACACAAGCCTTTGGCTTTTTCCCGTATTCCTGTTTTTAAAGAAAATGCTGACCACATTACCGGAATGATCCTGAAAGACGAACTTTTAGCACAGCTGGTCGAAGGGCACTCAGACAAACCGTTAAAGGATATTCGCATAGACATTCAATTCGTTCACAGCACCGACCCACTTCAAAAGTTACTGGAACAACTGGGGCGTGAAAGCCAACATATCGCCATAGTAAATGATGACTACGGCAGTATAGTTGGGCTGGTATCAATGGAAGACCTGTTTGAAACCCTATTAGGTTTAGAAATTGTGGACGAGTCAGATACCGTAGAGGATATGCAGCGATTGGCCCGTCAACAATGGGAAGCAAGATCTGGCAAAAAGAGAAATTGACAAGTAGAGCATAATTCAACCACATGAAATTACAGCAAATATTCCGGGATCTAAGCCAGGCCGATATCCACACCATAGAGCAATCACCAGGGCTGTTGATCTTTTTACCTATGCTTTATATAGCCTGGTCGGACAGTGTACTTTCTGATGAAGAAATCACGTCAATTGAACAGAAAATTCAAAAACAGGATTGGCTGACCGAAGATGAAAAATCATTTGTTTCTAAATGTCTGCGACCAGAACATCCTCCTTCACCCAAACAACTGAATGAATGGCTTTCAGTAATTAAGCTGGCGGCGCCGCATATACCCAATGATTCGAGAAAGTCCCTGGCCTCGCTTGGATTGGAGATTACCCGTATATCTGATCAGTCACGGGAGCAATGGCAAAGTGAAACTGCTCAACAGGCTTTAAGTCAAATAGAAGAGGCTTTAGGGGTCATCACTACCGAGGCCCTGGACGATCTTTTTTCCCAAGGTCCCCGGGACCTTCCCGATCCCATAGAGATACCCTCACGGCTTGATGTCGAACAGCTGTCACAAATTCTTGATGGGAAATCTCATGCCACTAAGCATCAGCTCCGACAGCTGCTTCAAAATGAGGATTTTAACAAGGAGCATACTGCCGATCGTGATGCCTATAGACAAAAAGTATTAGCATGGTGTCAGGTTTTGGCCCGGAATGGCTATGGTTCTTTGTCTTACCCTGAAACTTACGGGGGTAGTGGCAATATGAGAGACTATTTCGCCACCATGGAAATACTTAGTCATTTTGATCTTAGTTTAACCATAAAATATGGCGTGCAATTTGGCCTGTTTGGAGGAAGTATACTATCTCTAGGCACCCAAAAGCATCATGAGAAGTATTTGCGGGATATTGGTACCCTGGCAGTTCCGGGATGCTTTGCCATGACGGAAACCGGACATGGTAGTAATGTGCGTGATATTGAAACCACCGCCACCTATAATCGGGAGACCAAAGAATTCGTCATTCATACGCCCAACTCATCAGCCAGAAAGGATTACATTGGCAATGCTGCGCTTCATGGACAAATGGCAACAGTCTTTGCACAACTAATTATTGGTGCAGAAAACCATGGGATATGTGCCATAATCTTACCGATACGAGATAAAACAGGGAAAGTATTGCCGGGAATCCGGATTGAAGATTGTGGTGAAAAGCAGGGACTAAATGGAGTGGATAACGGACGTATTTGGTTCGAACATGTCCCTATTCCCGAAACCAATCTATTGGACCGTTTTGCACAAATCACTGCAGAGGGGCACTTCAATAGCCAGATTGCTAACCCCTCAAGGCGATTTTTTACTATGTTGGGGACCCTGATCGGTGGCCGGATAGGAGTCCCGTTGGCAGCCTTGAGCGCCGCTAAATCAGGCCTGACCATAGCAGTTCGATACGCCCATAGAAGAAGGCAGTTCGGAGCCCCAGGCCAGCCAGAGCAATTGATCATTGATTATCAAGCTCATCAAAAAAGACTGATGCCCCTACTGGCAAATGTCTATGCTTTGGACTTTGCATTAAAGTACTTGACAGACCGGTATCTTGATCAGAAACCAGGTGAAGGCCGGGAAATAGAAACATTAGCAGCGGGGATTAAAGCTTACTGCACATGGAACACTACTCACACTCTTCAAACCTGCCGGGAGACTTGTGGTGGAAGCGGATATCTATGGGAAAACCGCTTGGCAGAACTTAAAGCTGACACCGATATATTTACCACTTTCGAAGGTGATAATACCGTATTAATGCAGTTGGTGGCTAAATCCAGACTAGTCGAATTCAAACAGGAATTCAACGATGTAAAGTTTCTGGGACTGGTGAAATATATTGCCAAACAAGCAGCGACTTCTCTGGCTGAGATGAACCCAATTATTACCCGTAAAACCGCGAAAGAACACCTCTTGGACAGTGAGTTTCATTTAGCGGCGTTCACTTATAGAGAGCAACATCTGCTAACCAGAGCCGGTCAACGCCTCAAATATAGAATTGATGCCGGAATGAATAGTTTTCAGGCCTTTAACGAATGTCAAAATCATTTGTTGCAGCTTGCCCAGGCCTATATTGAACGGGTGATTCTGGAACAATTCGTAGTAAAAGTAAACAGCATAGAAAATCCTCAGTTAAAAGAAACGCTGGATAGATTGCGCCAGTTATTTGCAATTAATCTGCTGTACCAACATAAAGGCTGGTACTTAGAGAATGGTTACTTCGAAGGGGTAAAAAGCAAAGCCATCAGGAAACAATTAACGGAACTTTGCCAGGAAATAAGGACAGACGCCTATGATTTGGTAAATGCTTTTAGCATTCCAGACAAACTGCTGGCTGCTCCAATCGCGCTTAGCTCTACCAGCTAAACGCAAATAACAAGCTCCAAAGCCCAAATTACAACAAAATCTCAAATACTAGTTTTCAATAACCAAACGACTTGGGGAATACTTAATCTTTCCCAATTCCTTACATAGTCGGGTGATCGTCATTATTCCTGAGCAAAAGTGGTACATGTATATTAGTTTTACTTTATAGTCGTTATACAGGCAAATTCTCAATAAAATGAAAAATATCACTCACTTCATTTGGGCCCTGATTATGTTATCAGGTCCTATTCTTTACGGTCAAATGAGCCAGTCTTTCCCCCGAATGGAAGTAACCAGGCTTAACGATGAAGTAGTAAATTTACCACAGGATACCAAAGGCAAATTTACCCTTATTGGAATGTCCTATTCTAAAAAATCTGAAGATCAACTGGTTACCTGGTTTAACCCGGTGTATCAAACATTTATTCACAAATCAGATAAACCATCGTTATTCGGCTCAGACTATGATATCAATGTTTTTTTTATAGCCATGTTCGCAGGGGTGAACAAAGCCGCGGTCGGTCCGGTTAAAAAGAAAATGCGTAAGCACTCAGACCCTGTGCTGGAACCACATTTACTTTTCTACAAAGGAGAGATCAAATCATTTAAGCAGTCTTTAAAATTGGATCGCAAGGACACCCCCTATTTCTTCGTACTGGATGAAAATGGAAGTATCGTCCACACCACCTCCGGAGCCTATAGTCAGGAAAAAATGGATGATATCGAGGAATTGCTGGAAGACTGGTAATTTTTTTGAATTATTTTTCCTTAGCATTGTTGGTTATCTAAGATCAACTATAAAGTGACCCGTCATCTGGTTTCAGTATTAATTTGCATCATGCTGGCAGCATGTGCCTCGGATGATGAAGCTGGTATTCCGGCCATTTCATTGCTCTCTCAAACAACCATAGCCGGAAATCTAGGTACTGATGTCTGGGGTTATGTAGACCAGTCCACCGGAAAGGAGTATGCCATAATGGGAGACTTTTCCAATCTCCGCGATGGTAATGTCACGCTGATTGATGTATCTGATCCTACCAACCCACAGTTAACCACCACCATCACTGATATTACTGGCTTTGATATGAAAACTTCCGGTCAGTTCTTGTATGTGACCAACAGTGATTTCCCGTCCGCCACTGACGATTCCAGCAGGGTGGTAGATATCAGCGATCCCGGCAACCCGGTATTAGTGGGCGCATTCCAGGCAGCGCATAATATTTTTATTGAGGGCTCCTATATGTATATGAGCTTTGAGTTTCCGCCAGGGTTACGAATATTTGATATTGCCGCTGACCCGACGGCGCCTGAATTGGTTTGGGAAGATGTAAATGCCTCCGGCGGACATGACGTAGCAGTAATCCGTGACCGCTTGTATGATTTTCACGCAGGTGATGCCACATATATTTATGATGTACAAGATCCTACAAACCCTCAGCTTTTAGGCGAAGTACGAAACCCTGGCACCTATCATCACAGCGGTTGGGTAACAGAGGATGATAACTTTTTATTCATATGCGATGAGACCGCAGCAGACCCGTTGGCAGATATCACCGTTTGGAACATTGCTGATCCCACGAATCCCCTTTTAGTTGGGGAAATCAGCGACAGCACCGCCCGGGCCCACAATCTGTACATAATTGATAACCTTGCCTATGTCTCTTACTATGGTGCTGGCTTTAAGATTTTTGATGTTTCTACCCCGGCCGAACCTCGACTGCTAGACCAATTCAATACCAATCTCAATGGAGGGACCGGCATCGGCAATGGGTTTCTGGGAGCCTTTGGGGTTTATCCCTTCAGTGCATCAGGAAATGTCTTTGTCAGTGATATTGATAATGGACTTTTTGTATTTGAGTTTAAGTAGTAGGGAACGTGGGAGCAATTGAATAATAGAACATTTGAGTAGACTACCATTAGAAGAAAGAAACATGACAATGTTTAAACCAGTCCACCCCGGACGCATTTTGAAAGACGAAACCGGTCAGCCTGCTAATATTTAATCATAATCTTACCTTCCCCTTTGGGCAGTTGAAGCTTTAATTCCTTGGTAGCTTGCTCATAAGAGAATCCTTCTACTGGTTGCTCATTTAAAGTTATGGCCTTTGGTGCCTCCTC
Source organism: uncultured Roseivirgaceae bacterium (assembly GCA_964488585.1). Classification (GTDB taxonomy): domain Bacteria; phylum Bacteroidota; class Bacteroidia; order Cytophagales; family Cyclobacteriaceae; genus SZUA-3. Next base: position 3,264 of record CAZAWQ010000463.1, on the reverse strand, counting down.
CAAATTGAGGGTTAGTAACCCAGCCTCTTCAACGTAATAGGCTAACCGATCTTTAGTGTATTCAAAAGTTATGGGCACGTCAGATGAAAGCTTCAGATTACCATCTTGATAAGTAAGGGCTTTTGCTGCAAAAATCCGGTCATCATCCCAGGTAAAAGTGAGCGCATCAGTAGAAATATTCCCAACTTGATACTTTTGACCGGGTTCGGTAGAAAATGCAAACTTTTTGCCCATTGCAATTCCTGAAACAAAACCATCCCCGCTTTCACTAGTCACTTCAGGAGTATTACCTGAAACAGTAGTTGTTATTAAATTCGCCATAACTAAAGGCTCACCATTTGTACGGCTACTGATGGTAAGCATACCTTCTTGCTCCAATGGTCGCACATTTTGTAATGTCCGCAAATAATGTGGCGTTGCCACAGCTTTTGCCACGGTATTGGAGGGGGCTAGATGCAGCACATGCATTGTTGCCTGGTCCTTAATAATGGCAGAAATCTTTTCGCCTGGGTGTATATCTTCCAGACGCTTTATTTGGTAGAGTAAGGTGATTTCGGCATCCTCTGCTGAAGGTAACGCTACATCCAGCATTAATATGGTACCAGGTTTGAGATACAGTACATTGCGGCTGAGTTTGCTTACTTTGTCCCAGTACAATCTGCCTATGTTACCTGATGTGAAAGCAGCCTCTGCACCATCCAGGAAATGAGACACAAATGCATGGTCATCAAATCCAGGAGCAAAGTTTAAGTGGTCTCCTACCCTTTGGCTTTGATGATTTCCATTGACCAATATAGTTGAATGACCAACCGGTTGTGTCAACCAGGATTCATAAATCGGATCATCATAATAATTAGAACTGTTAAGCGGCCTTTCTTCCACGAATATTTTGCCACGATCGGCCAACCAAAAACTGCCTTGATCCAGGTGCTGATGGTTATAGGCAGGTCCCGTCCTCATAACAAAAACGAAATCATTCTTCTCCCAACCGCTTTTGAATACAGTGGTACCCAGGTCCCGGAATAATTTTACCGGATTTTCTTCAAATGGATCTTTTTGGGGAATATTTTCTGTATTAAAAACTACATCCTCATAGTTTACTTTTTTTGAGCTGCTTTCGTTTAGAAAATTATAAAACCAACTCAAGCGTGGTTCCTTATATTTATCCAATAAATAAGCCCAATTTACTGCTGAAGTAAGTCCTCTTGAGTCCCCGTATTCAAACCACTTTTTATCCTTAATCAAACCGGCCCAAATGTACTCGTTGTAAGTACCCATAAGTGGTTGAGATAGATCAATATGAAACACCCGCTCCAGCGATGTCAAACTATAAGACAGGTTTGATAAACTATAATTATTATAACCAAATCCTTCACCCCAGGCGCCATCATTTGAATCAGTCACGTTATTGAGGAATCGGTTTAACTTCATTATAGCGCCAGTAAAATAGGGTTCAATATTACTGGTGTCGTCTCCATCCTCAAACACCGCGGCCTGACACATTAATGATCCACCGACGATCATAGCCAACCAATTGGAGGTAGCTGCTGTAATATTGTCGTTGTAAACATAGGTGCGATGAGCCCCTTCCACAATATTTTTCATAATGGCCTGGCGAATTGTTGCCCGCTCATCGTCACTCATTAGATCATAGACCAGGTCATAGGCCTCAGCCACCCGGTGTGACCAGCTGCCAGTGCGGTGCTCACTAAATCGCCCTCGTTTGGTTTGCCAGGGATGCGTCCAATTAGGCCATGAGGCCAAACGCAATAACACTTGTTTTACATATTCTCCCGCTTCCAGGTTCCCATGAAAAGCATAAGCTCTGGCATTTTGTCGCAGCGCTGCACCGGTGTGATAGATATGCGAACCCCATGCACTCCAGGTAGATAGCCAGTCCTCATCTGGAAATTGGTCCAGGTCAAAAATCAGACCCTCCGCTGGAATTCTATCTCGTAGTTCCTTTGCACGCGCTGATATATCCTCAAACACCTGCTCAAATCGGTCTTCTTGAAACCGTTTACTGATTTCCTTTTTCGTCTCAGTATTAAATAATAAGCGGGGGTGTTTCCCAGCTATGTTTTTAGGCGCAATATGAATAGTAAATTCGGTATCAGATATTTGGTTGGTGCCATCATATGCCTTTAGAGTGCCCAAGTATAGGCCCTCCTGGAAATTAAGTTTAAGTGGCGGCAAGGACCATTGTGTGCCCTCTTGAGACAATTTCCCCTCAAACACCAATCTCTTTCGATCGGTATAATACACTATCTCAAGCAATACTTCATTAGCCTCCGGCGACCATTCCCCATTCAAATTGAATACATCTCCTTGGAAATAGTGATTCTGTGGAATATATGGTTTGAACTCTGGTAGCTTTAACATCTTAGGTTCGGAAAATAGGAATGGGACTGAACGAGCCCCTTTAAAGGTTATGTCATCTAACCCAAAATAAATGGGCATATCAGGGTCGGCATCGGGAAATTTTACCAAAAATGCCAATGCATGTATTTTGACTTTTTCTTTGCCAGCTATCACTGGGTTTTCTTGGAGAAAATCATCAAAGCTTATAGTAACCCAGTTCCATTGGTTGGCTACAGGATCCCCTATTGTGACATCCAGCTTACCATATGTCCCGGCCGCAAATCTTACCTTAAAAGATTCAGCCATTTGGATGGTTTTTAAATAATACCTGAAACTAATGGTGGCTCCGGGAACCAGATACATATCAAGCAATTTCTGGGCGCCGGCATAATTATCGACAGCAGTATATGGTGTTACCTTCTGGACAATTGAAATATTGGAATCTCCCGGTACCATTTCATTTACCCTAAAGTTTTGGTTATAGGCAATATCCTGCCATAAGGGGTAAGAAGCCCAAGCACCCAGGTCCCTATCTTCAAAATCATCGGAATAGGTCCATGGTTCCAAAACCGTGGAATCCAAAGAGGTGGTAATTGGTGGCCACGTAGCCATAAATGCCAATAAGTAACAAGAGATAAAGAACATAAAATTTCTAAGTGTTTGAAGGTAAAGTAATTAAAAAACCCATGTTCTGCCAGCCGACTTCCTAAAATCAAGAATTCTTACTATTTTTAATAGACAAACCAAGCGAAATGCGCCTCTGTTTACTATTATTTGTTGGTTTTATTCTTTCATCTACCTCCCTGGAAGCAGATTGGCCCAAGGAGCAAAGACATTTTTGGGATGTGGTGCAGCCAATCATGGAAGATAACTGCAATCGGGCATGCCACAACGCAGACGACA
>CAZAWQ010000462.1:0-1931 GCA_964488585.1 uncultured Roseivirgaceae bacterium | reverse complement strand
TCCTTTACTACAGGGCCTTTTACAACACCAAAAATGAAAAATATCTAAAACGAATGTTCAAGACTTTCCTATGGTTTTTGGGAGACAATGCTTTGGGTGTTCCAGTTTATGATCACAAAAGTGCCGGATGCTATGATGGTCTGGAAAAGAAAGGAATTAATGAAAATCAGGGCGCGGAAAGTACTTTGGCTTATTTTTTATCTTATTTCAGAATTTTGAAAGCCCAGCATTTTGAAGCTGAGCTTAACTTATTAAAAGGAACGGAAATTACTAGTTCTGAAGAAACTACCGCTACTGTATGAAGTTAGCGGTACTGTCGCCAGTGGCTTGGCGCACTCCTCCTCGAAAATACGGACCCTGGGAACAGGTAGCTGCTAACGTTGCCGAAGGAATGGTTGCCAAAGGTTTGGAAGTTACGCTTTTTGCCACCGGAGATTCTATTACTAACGCCGTACTTGAGGCAGTTTGCCCGAAAGGCTATGAGGAAACACCTCATGCAGATGCTAAGGTGTTTGAAGCCATGCACATCAGCCATCTAATGGAAAATGCGCACAAGTTTGATATCATACACAATCACTTCGATTTTCTTCCTCTAACTTACAGCCGATTGATCTCCACACCAATCCTTACCACTATTCATGGATTTTCCTCAGTCAAAATCGTGGACATCTATAAAAAATATAATGGCACTTCTCATTACTCATCCATCAGTTTGGCCGATCGCTCCCCTGAGCTGAATTATATTGCAAACGTCTACAATGGCATTAATACTAGAGACTTTACCTACTGCGAAAAAAAAGAGGATTATCTGCTGTATTTCGGACGGATTCACCCTGACAAAGGAACCCATGATGCCATTAGCATTGCAAAAAAGGGGGGATATAGGCTAATCATAGCGGGTCTTATCCAGGACAAACCCTACTTTGAAGAACGGGTAAAGCCATTCATTAATCAGGAGGACATTCAATATGTTGGAAATGTGGGGCCGGTCTACCGGGATGAGCTTTTGAGAAAAGCCAAGGCACTCCTACATCCGATTCGTTTTGATGAGCCATTTGGTCTAAGTGTGGCGGAAGCTATGTATTGTGGAACACCGGTAGTGGCCTACCGGAGAGGGTCCATGTCTGAATTAATCCTTCATGGTAAAACCGGATTTTTGGTTGACAATGAAGATGAAGGTGTCGGTGTACTTGATGATTTAAACTCCATCTCACCCGTTGCTTGTCACAAGTGGGCCAAAGAAAAGTTTACCAATCAGCTAATGGTGGAAAATTATTTGAAAGTGTACCAAAAGATCCTAAACTAATCAAAGACCAACTCATGCCTTAAGCTCTTTCAATAATACATCTATCGGTACCGTAGCAAATCGGCTGGAGTAATCTGATACTGCATATGGAAGGATGAGCTGTTCATTGTGGATCAAGCCGCCACAAGAATAAACTACATTGGGCACATATCCTTCACGCTCCTCTTCCAACGGTACCAGTAGTGGCTCTTTTAATCTTCCTATTTCCCTGGTTGGATCATCCAGGTCGAACAAAGTGGCCCCGATACAATACCGGCGCATAGGACCGACTCCATGAGTAATGACTAACCAACCATCTTTCGTCTCCAGGGGCGAGCCACAATTACCCACCTGAATGTATTCCCAGGGGTATTTTGGTTCCTGTATTTTTTGAGGATCATGCCAAACGTTGATGCTGTCGGAAAACATAATGTAATTATTAACCCCATCAACTCTTGCTAGCATCACATACTGCCCATTGACCTTCCTTGGAAACAAAGCCAGGTTTTTATTCTGTACTCCTTCACCATGAAGTGGCCTTATGTGAAAATTGTAGAAGTCTTTTGTTTCCAATAGCTTAGGAAGAATAGTTTTACCGTTGAAAGCTGTGTATATAGCATAGTAAGTACATTTATCGTTTTCCTCG
>CAZAWQ010000461.1:0-3483 GCA_964488585.1 uncultured Roseivirgaceae bacterium | reverse complement strand
AGCATTAACACTGGATGATAGTAAGTTCGAGATATGGCAAAATGTATTGCAAATTGAAGCCGAACTGTCGGAATTAGACAGTCTGCAAAAACACTCTGAGCTGGCAATTGAATTGTTTCCCAATCAGCCATCTCTCTATTATTATAACGGATTCGCTAACCTGTCCAATGACAATTTTGAATCGGCAGCCGAGGTTTTGGAACAGGGAAAAAAATTATCCAAAAATGACCCTAACATGCAAGTGGTGCTCAATTCGCTACTAGGAGATACCTACAATGAATTGGAGCAATACCAAAAGTCGGAAGAAGCCTATGAAGCTGTTTTAGAAATAGATGGCAACAATGATCATGTGCTTAATAATTATAGCTACTTCCTGTCGTTGCGAAAACAGAACTTGGACAAAGCCCGGCGAATGTCTTCTAAACTGATTAAGAACAATCCGGATGAACCCACTTTTTTGGACACCCATGCCTGGGTCCTTTTTATGCAAGGAGATTATAAAGCTGCCAAAAAATTCTTAGAACTGGCGCTGGAGAAAGACACCAGTGGCACCATCATCGAACACTATGGTGATGTACTTTTTAAACTGGGTGATATTGAAAATGCTGTCATACAATGGAACAGAGCCAAAGGTATGGATGACACTTCCGACTTAATCGACAAAAAAATTGCGGACCGCAAGTTATATGAATAACCGGTTTTGGGTTTTTCTTTTTTTGATTATTGCCAGTTCCTGTAGCCGCAAGGTTACGGTAACCGATCCCAACTTTTTAGAAAAGAATAAACTGGAATTTGCCATTCCCGAATTTGAGTATCTCAATACCAAGACCAGAATTCGTTTCAAAGACGCTGATCGTAATGTGAGTACTTCTGCAAACATAAGAATCAAAAAAGACAGTATCATATGGATGTCATTGACCCCCTTTTTGGGAATTGAAGTTGCCAGAGCAATGATTACCCAGGACTCCATGGTGCTTATGAACCGGCTTACCAGAGAATATATTGTTTATGATTTTAAGAGTCTAAGTGAGAAATTTCAATTTGAAATAAGCTTCGACTTAATACAGTCGATGATATTAGGAAACATGCCTCTGAAATACCAGGAACTAAACGAAATCGTTAGTTCTAAACATTATTACATTGTCAAACAAAAAAGTGGGCCCTATTTCATTGAGAATTATTTCAGCAGGGAGTTGATGAAACTACAAAAGGTGGAAGTATCAGAAGCTTCAAAAAAAAAGAACAGAATGGTTCTGGAATTTGACAATCACCAGCAGGTCGAGTCATTTTCAATTCCATTCCACAGTTTGATCAGTTTGGACTATGAACAGGGAGATGAATTAATAAGCACGGAGATAAACATAAAACACGGACGTGCTGAACTAGCTTCAGCATTGCGCTTTCCATTCGAAATACCCAGTCGATATGTACGGAAGTAAACTTCTTGTCATACTGATAATCGGGATGATATTTTTCTTGCATCCAGTGCAGGGTCAGAAGGACCGGAAACAATTGGAAAGGGAAAAGCAAGAAAATCTTGCTAAGATCAACGAAGCCGAAAAAATACTAAAGGAAACTTCTGGTCGAAAAAGGAACAGCCTCGGCCAACTGAAGGCGCTTAATCAGCAAATTCGCAGCCAGGAATCTCTAATTCGGACCTACAGAGACAACATCCGTCTGCTTAATAGCGATATCAAGGAAAGCCAGAGCATGGTATTATCTTTAGAAAAAGACCTGGATAATCTAAAAGATGAATATGCTAACATGATATATCAGGCAAATAAGGCGCAGAACAACTATGGAAGTTTGTCATTCTTGTTTTCTGCTACTTCTTTCAGTCAATTGGTAATGAGAGCTAAATACCTGCAGCAATATACAAAGTCCAGGCAGGACCAGGTCAAAGAGATACAAATAGTCCAGATCGAATTAAAAGAACAACTCGCGGTTATAAACGATAGGAAAAATCAACAACAAAAATTGTTGGCACAACAAGAGTTGGAAAACCAAGGCCTGATGACCGCTAGAAAGCAACAAGATAATTTAGTGAAACAGTTATCCCTGAAAGAAAAAGACCTTAAAAAGGATGTAAAAAAGCGCAAACAAGTTATCGGTAGATTGGACCGAATGATCGCCGAAGTGATACGACTGGAGATGGAAAAGAGCAAGAATGCCAGCTCAGAGTGTTTTTGCAGACTGTCTAATTCCGACAGTTCGGCTTCAATTTGCAATACATTTTGCCATATCTCGAACTTACTATCATCCAGTGTTAATGCTTGTTGGTAGTGTCCCAGGGCTTGCTTCTTGTACTGGTCATCTTTTAAATGATTGGCCAGATTCAAATAAAGATCTCCATTTACTGCATGTGCAGATCCATGGTGTGGATGAGCTGATAAAATACTCTCAGCTAGTTTGATAGAATTTTCCTGTACAGTAGAATCGGCTAGTTGCCTCATATATTCTACCAATACATTTAATTTTGGAGTCAACCCTAATGAAGGATTGGTAAACGCCAGAATTAATTGCTCAATGGCCAGATTGATATTCCCCTGTTTCTTATAAACTTCGGCAAGCAACATCTGCGCCCGGGCATCATCAGGGTGGTCTTTCATATAGTTTTCCAGGTAGGGAACTGCTTCCTGATCCCGGTTATTAGACAGGTATAGTTCCGCAAGATTGAACACGAAATCAGCCTCCTCTGGGAACTGGATAATCATCTCTTTGATCTCGTGGATAGCCTCATCGAGTTTATTTTGCTTCAGATAAATTCGCTGTTTTGAAAAAACCAGTTCTTTGCTAACACCAAATTTTGCCTCTACTCTATCATATGTGGTAATTGCAGCATCCAGGTTGTCTCCATATACGTACAAGGCCGCAAGATCGAATAGATAGGAATCGGTATCAGGGACCGTTTCAAGCATATTTTCATAGACCTGGGCCGCTGCCGCAAAATTGGATTGCTTGCGGTATATATCAGCGTTCTGTAGATAATAGTATTTGTTCTTGGGGTTAATTTGCACTGCCCTAGCGGCATAGATCAGGGCCTTGTCCGGCTCCCCTACCAACATTAATATTTGACCCACTTTATAATGACCTGCTGCGTTATCAGGATTGAGTTCAAGTGATTTCTGGAAAAAAATCAGGGCTTTGCTGTAATCTTCTATCATGAAGTACTTTTCCCCTTCCAGGAATATCACTTCTGCCTGAAGCAGATTTCTTTGACTGGACTTTGATTGCTCCTCTTTGGCTCTTTTTTTACGGCCTTGAGCATGTGTAGGCGGTATTGAAACCAGGTAAACCAGAACTACTAATAATATCGTCCAATGAAAACGAACCATCTAAATTTTCTTTACTACTCTTTCTGTGTTTTTATCCCCCAGGTACACGGATGTTCCGTGGAATTAATAAACATTCCCATATTCGCCCAATGCTTGCATTTTATACAAAAATATGAAAATTATATGATTTTTATGTTCAATTTCTTCT
>CAZAWQ010000460.1:0-3284 GCA_964488585.1 uncultured Roseivirgaceae bacterium | reverse complement strand
ACACCCGATCCTCGATATGACCACATTATTGCAGAGTTACAAGATACAGCGAGGTCAAATCTGATTTTTGGATTACACGTACATGTCGGCATAGAAGATCGCAACAGAAGCTTGCACCTGGTCAATTCCCTTAGATATTTCTTACCCCACATTTTCGCACTCTCTACTAATTCTCCTTTCTGGGAAGGCCGTAATACCGGGTTTAAGTCTTACAGATCAAAGGTATTTGATAAATTCCCCCGTACAGGTATACCGGATCTTTTTGGCAGCCTGGCAGAATACGAAAATTTTCTCAACCTGTTGGTGAAAACCAACTGCATCGACAATGCCAAGAAAATATGGTGGGACATCCGGGTCCATCCCTTCTACCCTACCGTAGAGATACGAATTTGTGATATACCCTTGACCATCGACGAAACCATAGCTATAGCAGCCTTAATACAAGCCATTACCGCCAAATTGTATAAATTGCGGGAAGATAATCTAAACTTCATCAGCTATAAAAAATCCTTAATCAACGAAAATAAGTGGCGGGCCAGCCGCTATGGATTGGATGGGAAACTGATCGACTTTGGTAAGGAAATGGAAGTAGACACCCGCAATCTGATTTTGGAAATGCTGGATTTTGTTGATGATGTAGTGGATGATTTAGGGTGCCGACATGAACTCGAATACATCAATCAGATCCTTGAAATGGGTACCGGCGCTGACCGTCAGTTGAAAGTCTATGAGGAAACTAAAAGCCTGGAAAAAGTTGTAGCATACATAGTGGAACAAACCACCAAAGGAACCTAATATGGCGCAGTTGAAGTTGGCATTAATGGACATGAACAATGGGGTGGCTAACCAGGGAATGAGGGGGTTGAGGAATATTGTAAAAAAATTTCAGCTACCCGAAGACACCGGTCCCGAAAGCTATGGGGAGCGTGCGGGTGCCGGAATAAAACCGGGGTTGATTGTTGATGAATTTGAGGTGCGGAAGGAACATAATGTGCCGGGATTGGATTACCAAATTTATATATCAAGTGGAGGACCCGGAGATCCCAGAGAAAATATCGCAGGTCAGGAAAAACAGTGGTACCAATTGATCGACCAAATCTGGAGCCACAATCAGACCAAAGAAGATAAAAAGTATGTATTCTTCGTTTGCCACAGTTTTCAGATGGCCTGCTATCATTTTGGGCTGTGTGATATAACCCCTAGGAAATCAACTTCCTTTGGGATTTATCCCATCCATAAAACGGAATCAGGTAAAAAGGACCCACTGTTAAATGACCTACAAGATCCGTATTACGGCGTAGACAGTAGGGACTGGCAATTAATACAACCTAAAAGAGCCATCTTTAAGAAATACTGCGCTAATATCCTTTCTCTGGAAAAAATAAGAACACATATAGAGTATGAACGGGCCATCATGGCCATTCGCTTTTCACCTGAAATGGTAGGTACTCAGTTTCACCCTGAGGCGGACCCTGAAGGCATGAAGATCCACTTTAAAAATAAATTAAACCGGGACAAGGTGATCAAGAACTTCAGTGAGAAAAAGTACCAAAAAATGATGCAATCCCTGGATAACCCGGAAGCTATTACTCATACATATGAAACCGTAATACCAGGATTCCTTAATCGCGCAATCCATTCATTGACCTCCGTAGGTTACAAAGAGCATGCAGCCTGAAGTTCGCCGTGAATATAACCGGCAATTTACTCCGGAACGCTACCAGGCCTTCAAAGGCTCCATTGCACAGTCGGTAGACCATGTACCGCCCTTCAGGATAGCTGAAACCCCCGTGTTTGTCCCTAAGTTATTGAAGGGTTTGCTGATTGAAGCCTGCAATGAAATAAACCTGATTGTATGCGATCCCAATTTCAAACAACGCACTGATGATGCCATCAAGCACCCCACACTTAGGGTCCCGGGTGAAGACTATCACACTCGATTCTTACAAATGGATTTTGGCATCTGCCTGGATGAAAATGGTCAGCCAATACCTCAATTAATTGAACTTCAGGGATTTCCATCGTTGTATTTTTTTCAGGAACTGCTTTCTAAATCTTACAGGGAGCACTTCTACATACCCGACGACTATTCTGTGTTTGTGGATGACCTGGACCAGCAATCCTATATCGAGCTGTTGCGCAAGGTGATAGTGGGTGACAATGACCCTGAAAATGTAGTGTTGCTGGAAGTGGAGCCAGAAAAGCAGGTGACTAATATTGATTTCATAAGGGCCCATCAGTTGTTGGGCATAAAAGTCCTTTGTATCAGCAAACTTATAAAAGACCATAAGAAGCTTTATTATCTTAATGATAATGGGAACAGGATACCGATTTACAAGATCTACAACCGGGTTATTTTTGATGAGTTAAATAAACGGCCGGACCTGAAAAGAGAGTTTTATTTCAAAGATGAAGTAGATGTGGAATGGGTGGGGCACCCAAATTGGTTCTTTCGCATTAGTAAGTACATCATGCCAATGCTTAACCATAGCAGGTTTGTACCCAACTGTTTATACCTGGATCAGGTAGAAAAGTATCCGGAAAATCTAAGCGACTATGTGCTAAAACCACTTTACTCCTTTGCCGGCTCCGGTGTTCAACTAAACGTGACCCCTGCTCTGTTGGACAAACTTGAAGACAAGAAAAACTATATACTGCAAAAAAAAGTAACCTATCAGCCCTTCCCAATTGCTCCCGATGGGGGCGTTAAGGTGGAGATCAGGATGCTGATGATCTGGGAACATGGAGAACCCACCGCACGAATTGTAAATAATCTGGTCCGTCTCTCAAAAGGAGCCATGATTGGCGTTAAATACAATAAGAACAAAGATTGGGTGGGTGCCAGTGTAGGCTTTTTTGAACCGAGCTAGCCTTACTGGCTAGCAAATCCCAAGCATCAAAAGACAAAATAGAGTCAAATGACCAGCAAATTAAAATCGAAGCTGAAAAATTATCTTGAGAAATGTTTGATCATTGGTATTTGAGAGCTGGAACTTAGTTGTCATCTGTTATTTGGGATTTGTTTACTGAAGCGGCCACATCTACCGATGAGATGCTTCCGGTGGCTCCAAACTTGCATGAAACCCTTCAGCGATACGATTTGTATATTGTTCTAGAAGTTCCCTGACTCTGGAAGCGCTATCTGATTTCAGGATTAACCCTATATGCCACTCTTTGTCCATGCGCCAGCAAATCTCAGGATCGGTAAATGAGGATGTATCAGGATGCTGGAACCGGCTAAGAGAAACTACTATACCGGCATATTCATGTCTTATTTCAGGCAT
>CAZAWQ010000459.1:0-3589 GCA_964488585.1 uncultured Roseivirgaceae bacterium | reverse complement strand
CGCGCTTCTTCCCCAGTGATTTTGACCTTTTTTTGATCCCAGGATACTTTCAAGGACGGAACGTGGTTGGCAACCTCAGGTACATGAATCTCGGGATTTACACCATCAACAGACGCTGCTGCATCGTGAATAATTTGGATTTGGTTTTCCCACATAGCCCATACTTTCTTATGATCTCTGGCAAGGAAGAGCTCCAGAGCCACCAACATGCCCAATATTTCTTCTTTATTTACTTTCATTCCTCTGCCCACGGTATTACCTCGTGGAGGCGCGTGCAATCTGGCAGCTTTGATCAGATCTCTTTTTCCTAACAGCAGACCAGCGCTTTGTGGTCCTCTAAGTCCTTTGCCCCCCGAAAATGCCACCAGATCGTAGCCCATTTTTGTGTACTTCCAGAGGTTCTCAACCGGAGGTACATCCGCAGCACAATCATTGAATGTTGGTATACCATGTTTCTTCCCCACTTCAATCCACTCTTCATGCTTGATATTGCCTTTGGAATTGGCGGTGTTTAAGAACCACATCATGGCAGTATTATCGTTTATGGCATCATCAAGTTCTTTACGTGTTTCGACTATAACGATTTCTGCCCCTGTATTCCTAACTGCGTGCAGATAACCAATCTCATGTGATTTTTGAACTATCACTTCACTCTTTAGACCTGTAAGGTCCGGAATTTGTATAACCTTATCATTGTCCATTCCAGAAATAACCCCAGCCGTACCTAGTGTAATTGCTGAGAAACACCCTGCGGTTATGGTAGCATACTCACAATGTAATAACTCCGCAATTCGCTCACCCACTTTGTCCTGTAAGTCATCCAGGTTTACATAATCACCAGTAGCATACTTAATGGCATCGGTAACTTCAGGAGGCATGAGACATCCGGTCATGGCTGTATAGGTGCCCGCGGCATTGATAAAGGTTCGAACTCCAAGCTCTTTAAAATAATCCCTGCGCATTACTGACAAGGGAGCACTCCCGGATGCAATAAATCCGGTGCCAAATAATCCACCTACCAAAGGTAAGCTGGACATACTTTTCAATAGTTTTCTTCTACTAATCATAATATTGGTCTTTAATCAATCTAAAGCTGCAATGCAGTCAATTTCAACCAGGCTGTCACCTGGTATACCACCATAAGCTGCAATGGTAGTTCTAACCGGAGGGTTATCACCAAAACGTCCCCGATAGGCCTCATTCATAGCCTTGTAATCCGCTAAATCATGCAAATAAACATTCACTTTTAATACCTTGTCCATGGAAGAACCGTTTTTCACCAATGCTTTTTCCAATTCATCTAATACATGCTTGGTGTGTGCAGTAATATCACCATCAAAGTGAGCGCCTTTACCCGCAATGTACAAAGTATTTCCATGTGCCACTGCACTTGAAAATAAAGGTTTCTGTTGGAAGGTAATTACCTCGCCAACTACTTTTTTACTATTGGATGATGTTGCCGCTGCTGCATGGGCAACTACTCCAGTACCCATGGCTGCCGCCCCGGCCACCATGGTTTTTACCATTTTTCTTCTACTATTTTTTTCTTCTTTGTTCATATTTGTTAAGTTTTATTTCAATTTCAAATATTACCAGGTTCTGGTTTTTAATAATTCCTGGATCTGTTCTTTAGGAACCGGTAGTTCATCCTGATGGTCACTTAACCACTGAGAAAAATCCTTTTCAATCTCATCACTCCATCGGGAATCAATCTGACCGGGGGAGTATATTCCCTCCTTTAACTTTTGAATACCGAACTGGTCCCGAAGCATTACCAGTTCGGCAGTCTCCACCACTTTTGAAGCAAGGTGTGCGGGAATAAAAATTACCCCTTCTCCTTTGGCTAACACTATATCACCAGGCAGCACGGTAGCAGCCCCCATACGAATAGGCACATTCAATCCTAAAAGCATTACTTCTTTCAGAAATGAAGGGTGCCAATCTCGAACAAAAGCATTAAAACCATCAATCTTCATTAATCCGTCCATGTCCCGTGAACTGGAATTGAATACCACGCCGTTTCCGGACTTGGCATAAATAGCATTACCTAAGTTATCTCCAATCATAGTTCCATCAACAATCTTTCCAAATGCATCCGCCACATAAACATCCCCGGTGGACAACATATCTATGGGCCAGCTATTGGGGCTACCGATCCGTCCATCATCCTGGCCCTTCGCGTTGATAGCATCGCTGACATCAGGTCTATTTGGCATATATAAAGCGGTTAAGGCCCTACCAACGATGGCCTTATCTGCATAAAGCATTTTCCATCCTCCCTCAAACTGATTGTGATAACCTGCACCACGTAATACTCCCCAAGCTTCTTCAATTGAGACATTTTCCATTCGTTCCAAAATATCATCTGGAACTTTCGGTCGCCCATCAGCAAATCGCTCTCCCTCCCATTGAGAGGTATAGAACACCATTAAGTCTTTGCTTATAGTTTGACCAGAGACAGGTATTGTAAGTGCCAGGGCCAGAATTGCTATTAATAACTTATTAGAATTTATCATTTGTAATTTACTCTTTTGAATCTTGTTCAACTATATTTGACGCTTCCTGTGTGTCTTCAGGTGGCCGTTCTCTCCACCAGGTAGCCAGTGAAGAACCGGATATGTTCATCCAGGGTCCGAATACTGCCGGAGCCAGGCCTATAGTAGCCACCTTACCCATTTCCAGGGCAATTCCGGAAGCAAGTCCACCGTTTTGCATGCCAACTTCCAGAGCTATAGTGCGGCAATCTCTTTCCGGCAATTTCAAAAATTTGCAGCCCCAGTAGCCAAGAAAATAACCCAACCCGTTGTGGATGATAGCAGCTGCCACTAAAGCTACCCCAATGACCAATAAGCTGTCTCTCCCAGCAGCGGTAATGATAGTGATGATGATGGCGATCCCAGCCATAGATACAATGGGCATCGCCTTGTCCAACCAGGGCGCTTTTCCATGAAATAGCCGGTTGAAGACTAATCCGCCAATGATTGGCAAAATAACGATCTTGGTAATACTCCACATCATAGCCCAGAAATCAATTGGTACAAACTGGCCGGCAAATAATTCCATTAACAAAGGAGTGGTAAGCGGGGCTAACAGGGTAGAAACTGCTGTAAGCGTAACGGATAATGCCAAATTTGCTTTAGCCAGGTAAGTCATTACGTTTGAAGCCAAGCCGCTGGGAGATGACCCAATCAGGATAACACCGGCGGCGATTTCCGGTGGAAACCCAAACAATGTAGCTAAGGTAAAGCCAACCACTGGCAGAATAGAATACTGGCACAACAAACCCACCAGCACCCCTTTTGGCATTTTAATCACCCCTGCAAAATCTTTCAAACTCATAGTGGTTCCCATACCAAACATTATTATCTGTAGCAACGGAACAATCAATAATTTCAACTCGAAATTACCCTGTTTTACAAAAAAATCCGGATAAAACATTGCTGCGGATACCGACGCAAAGATCAATACAGTGAAGGATAGTCCTTTTAGCAGGCCGCTTCCTCTAAATCCCAGGGATAACAAAAGAAAAAAAAGAATTACAAAAGGACCGAGCTGCTGCTCTCTCCCCAGGAACCAAAGGACCACCACT
>CAZAWQ010000458.1:0-17247 GCA_964488585.1 uncultured Roseivirgaceae bacterium | reverse complement strand
TGCACAAACCAATACTGAGCTTGGCTCAGCTTTTAATCAATACTCCGTAGATGCCTTGCCGGAAATTTTACAAATAGAGTATGTAAACCTCACTCCAGGATCCGTGTACGGACCATTTACAGAGAATGGTTATTATAATCTTTATAAGATCTCAGAGGAAGTGGAAGACACCATATATGCTGCCAGGGCTAGTCATATTCTATTCAAAGGAGCTGATGACACCGATGAAGCTAAAACTAAGGCCAGAAGTCAAGCGCTTAAGGTTTTGCAACAGATTAAAAATGGAGCTGATTTTGCGGAAATGGCTCAACAACATGGAACTGATGGAACCTCAAGCAGAGGTGGTGATTTAGGATGGTTCAGGGCTGGTGCAATGGTTGCACCTTTTCAGGAAGCCGCTTTTTCCGCAGCTACCCCAGGTCTTTTGCCAAACCTGGTTGAAACCGATTTTGGATATCACATAATCGAAGTTACTAATGTCAAAACCAACAAAGCCTACAAAATCGCTACTATCAGCAGACTGTTGATACCTAGTGACAACACTCGTGATGAGGCCTTTAGAAAAGCGGATTTCTTTGCCGGCACCAGTGAAGATTTTCAGGAGTTTGAGGCCAATGCCCAACAGGACAACATTCTGATTCAGGATGCACCAAATGTTGATAAAAATGCTAGAAGGTTTGGTACCTTGGCAAATGCCCGTTCTGTGGTTGGCTGGTTGTATCGAGAAGCCAAAATAGGCAGGGTTTCAGGTGTATATGAGATAGATGAGAATTATCTGGTAGCTATTATGACCGGGTCTTCAGAAAAAGGTACGGCTTCACTCGACGATGTTCGAAATGAGGTTACGGTAAAAGTGAAGAATGAAAAAAAGACACAGATTATTATAGAAAAGTTAAAAAACACCGAAGGTGATCTCGATGCCATGGCAGCTGCTTATGGAACCGATGCCAGTAGCTACAATACCAGCGACCTCAAGATAAGTGGCAATTCACTTCCTAACGTAGGGTTTGCGCCGGAAGCGGTAGGTAAAGCCTTTGCTCTGGAAAGTGGGGAAAGGAGTGAGCCATTTGGTGCTGGAAATGGAGTATTAGTACTTGAAATGATATCCATCACACCAGCTCCACAAATAGCCGATTACTCATTATACAAGCAGCAATTGACGCAACAGTATGAAAACCGCATTGGGTTCAATATTGCCAATGCAGTAAAAGAGTATGCTGAAATTGAAGACCGCAGGTATAAGTTCTTCTGATTCAAAACCAACTCAAACATGGGCTTTACTGAGTCCAGCGAAGATTTTATACGAATGTTGGACCAGGAACATCAATGGCCCACCTGGTATCTGTTCAAATTTATTGCTCCTCGTGGCAAGGAAGATTTGGTGGTAGCGCTTTTCCCTGAAGGTCAGGCTACTATTAGAGCATCCTCCAAGGGCAAGTACCGCAGTGTCACAGCAAAAATGATAATGAGTTCGTCGCAGGACGTACTTGATATATATGAAAAGGCTTACCATATTGATGGAGTATTAGCTTTATAAGTCATGTGGAAAGAAGAAGACAATAAACTCAATCGGACCTTTGAATTCAATAACTTCGTAGATGCTTTTGGATTTATGTGTAAAGTGGCCATTCTAGCGGAGAAAATGGACCACCATCCTAACTGGAGCAATATTTATAATAAAGTCACCATTGAATTGTCCACACACGATCAGGGTGATATTGTCACTGAACGAGACCACAAACTTGCAGCAGCTATTGATGAATTGCTAGTTTAGCCCTTGTCAGTCATTTAGAATCGATTGGGTATGCTTATCTTTAAGCATGCAGACTCCTGCGAGGTTTTATTTGGTGCCAACTCCAATAGGAAATTTGGAAGACATCACTTTAAGGGCCCTTAAAGTGCTAAAGGAGGTGGATACAATACTCGCGGAGGACACCAGGACTTCGTTAAAACTCCTTAGACATTACCAAATCAATAGTACTTTGGAAAGCTTTCATGCGTTCAATGAACACAAAAGGTTGAATCCTATAATCGAACGTCTTAGGCAGGGTGAGACTATGGCCCTGATCAGTGATGCTGGCACACCTGCAATTTCAGATCCTGGATTTTTGTTGGTAAGGGCCTGCAATGAGCATCAGATTCAGGTTGAGTGCTTA
The DNA here is from genome assembly GCA_964488585.1 of uncultured Roseivirgaceae bacterium. Taxonomy (GTDB): domain Bacteria; phylum Bacteroidota; class Bacteroidia; order Cytophagales; family Cyclobacteriaceae; genus SZUA-3. Next base: position 15,091 of record CAZAWQ010000458.1, on the reverse strand, counting down.
CCAGGTGCTACAGCGCTGATCCCTGCCCTGGTAAATTCGGGTCTTCCCAGTGATCGTTTTATATTTGAAGGCTTCCTGCCCCCAAAAAAAGGTAGAAAAGCCCGACTTGAAAAAATCAGGGAAGAATCAAAAACAATGATACTGTATGAATCCCCTCATCGGCTGTTGAAAACTTTGGAACAGTTGGGGGAGCTACTTGGTAATGATCGTCAGGCCTCTATTTCCAGAGAATTAACCAAAGTCCATGAAGAAACAATCAATGGATCTTTGGCGGAACTTTTAAATTATTATAAAATTAACACATTAAAAGGTGAACTGGTTATTGTCATTGCGGGCAAGTAAAATCCCTGTCAACGGTTACACGCTTTGGGGTGCATCTACATTTACAGGATTATTGTTGTGGCTGGCATGGCCGGTGGGGCCGGGGGCGCCAATTCTGTTTGTGGCCTGGATACCACTTCTTTGGATTGAGGCTCAATTATCTACCAGACGTTCAGGATTTCAATACTTTATTTTGATATGGTGGGCCTGCCTCATTTGGAATGTTGGAACCACCTGGTGGATCTATTATTCCACCGCCGTAGGAAGTGTGGTAGCCTTTGCGGCGAACGCTTTATTAATGAGTGTCCCCTGGATGTTGTTCCGATATACAAAGAGACTGGCCGGCGTACCTTTGGGATATCTCAGTTGGATACTGTACTGGTGTACCTTTGAGTATATCCATCTGAATTGGGAAATTTCCTGGCCCTGGCTAACTCTGGGGAATGGATTTGCCATGTATCCTGAATGGATCCAGTGGTACGAATATACCGGGGTGTTTGGCGGTACTATCTGGATTTTATTGATAAATATTGGTTTTTATCATATGTTGACGAACCGTGTTGGTACTCAACGGGTGTATGGAATAGTCACCTGTTTGGGGCTACTACTGCCAATTCTGATATCGTATTCCATCTATACAAACTATGAGGAGAGCGGCCCTTCTGTTGAGATGGTAGTGGTTCAGCCAAATATTGACCCTTTTACCGAAAAATTTATTGACAGTGATAATTTCATCAATTTTGATCAGCAGGTTGACCGTTTTCTACAACTATCGAGGCGGGAGATTACCGATGCTACTGCTTTTCTCCTATGGCCAGAATCAGCTATAGATGGTGGATTCAAGGAGTCCTCTTTATTGGCCGAGAAAATCACATTGGATAGCAGGACACTTCAAGCAAATGACCTGAAGCCGGTTGAAAAGATTCGCAGCTTTAAATTGAGCCAGCCTCAGCTGTCATTGTTAACAGGTCTAACCAGCTATACTACTTATAAAAATGAATCAGAATCTACAGCCACTGCAAGAAAAAGAGGAAAAGTGTTTATTGATGTATTTAATACCGCCTATTTTTTGAGTGACGACGGTAGCTTCCAGACTTACCACAAGTCTAAGCTGGTACCGGGCCCGGAAACTATACCGTATCCAAAAGTTTTAGGGTTTTTGTCAGACTTATTGGTTGACTTTGGAGGTACCAGTGGCCAAATGGGTAAACAAAGTGAACGCACGGTGTTATTTAACCGGAACGGCATAGGATTGGCCCCCGCCATCTGCTACGAGTCAATTTATGGTGACTTCATGACCAGGTATGTACGTAACGGGGCCCATTTTATTGGCATAATCACTAATGACGGGTGGTGGCGGGATTCTCCAGGTCACAAGCAGCACTTGCACTATGCGGTGTTAAGGGCTATTGAAAACAGAAGAAGTATAGCTAGATCAGCCAATACTGGTATTTCGGCATTCATTAGTCAAAAAGGAGAGATTTTGAAATCAACCAAATTTTGGGAACAAGCTGTGATAAGAACCAAACTACAGGCCAATACTACCAAGACTTTCTATACCAAGCATGGGGATTATCTTGGAAGAACTGCCGCCTGGTTATCAATATTGGTATTTTTGGCGGCATGGGTAAAAAATCGCGTAACAAGGCAAAAAAAATGGATCTAACTAAACTGCTCAGTGGAGTAATTAAAATTGTTAAGCAAGGAGGAGATTTTATTCGACAGGAGCAAGCAAACTTTAGCTTGGAGCTACTGGAATACAAAGGAACTTACGACCTGGTTTCTTATGTAGACCGGGAAACGGAAAAAATGCTGGTATCAGGTTTGCAAGAATTACTACCGCAAGCTGGGTTCATTACCGAAGAGGGCACCGTATCTCAAGACCCTGCCCCGTTGCAATGGGTAATAGACCCACTGGATGGGACCACCAATTTTGTACATGGAATACCCTTTTTTTCTGTTAGCGTTGCCCTGTTGTCCAAGGGTGTACCAGTACTGGGCGTGGTCTATGAGATCAACAAAGATGAGTGCTTCTACTCATTGCAAGACGGTAAGTCATACTGCAATGAAAAGGAAATAAGTGTATCTTCATCAACAACTCTTGGCGACAGCCTGATTACCACCGGGTTTCCCCCAGTACATTTTGAAAAGTTAGCAAACTACCAGGATATAGTGACCAGCCTATTACAGCAAACTCAAGGGATGAGGCGTTTGGGAAGCGCAGCTGCTGATTTGGCCTATGTTGCCTGTGGTAGGGTTTCCTGTTTTTTTGAGCCTAATCTCAACTCCTATGATGTTGCGGCAGGTGCCCTAATCGTACAGCAGGCTGGAGGAAAGGTTACTGATTTCCGAGGCGGTAACAACTATATATTTGGGCGAGAGATCGTTGCAGCCAATAGTGTTCATTCCGATGTACTGGATATTATAGGCAGGTACTGGTAGTGGCCAGCTGCGCTAACACCCTAACACCCTTACTCTACCCATACCTTAGTGCCTTCTGTACAGTTGCTACAAATATCTATCTCCGATCTTGCCTTGGTTAAACTCCTCCTGAATTTAATATACTTTTCTTCATGCCAAAGGTCTTTAAAACGCTGGGTTTTCATATCTCCCATAGAATGATTACCATCTTTATCAAAACAACAAGGAACTACCAGGCCATCCCAGGTGATCACACAACTGTGCCACATTTTCCAACAATGATTGAGCAGCCTGTTTTTAATACTATATGTTCCATCATCATTTTTCCGGTAGCGGCTGTATTTATTATTTTCAGGTATAAGTGGAGAACCTTGTTGGAAGTCATAGATCTGAGCGGTTTTAAAGGCAACTTCATCCACACCTAAAGAGTTGGCTAGTTTTTTCACCTGAGGGATTTGATGCTCATTGGGTTTCACTACCAGGAATTGGAATATTAAATGCGGGGTTGATGAACCTAACTTTTTTTTCCAAGCGATCACCTCTTTTGTACCTGATATTACCCGGTCCAGTTTCCCTCCGATACGATAACTTTGGTAGGTTTCCTGAGTGGTTCCATCGAGAGAAATAATTAAACGGTCCAATCCGGACTCAACAGTCTTTCGAGCATTTTCACTATCAAGATAGTGGGCATTAGTGGATGTTGCTGTATAGATATTCTTGGCAACAGCCGCTTTTACTAACTCGAAAAACTGGGGATGTAAATACGGCTCTCCCTGAAAATAAAGTATTAGATACCACAGAGACCGGTGCAGCTCATCAAGAATGCTCTTATATAATTTCAAGTTTAACATTCCAGTAGGTCTGGTAAAATTCCTAAGACCGCTCGGGCATTCAGGACATCGAAGATTGCAACTGGTGGTAGGTTCTATGGAAATACTAACCGGCAAACCCCAGGGGCGGGTATAACCGGTGACTCTTGAAAGGTAATAACTAATGAGAATCTTAAATGCATTGAATGCCCGGGTTGGGGTGCATTTAGACAAAAAATTAAGACCGTCGTGGTAACTTAAATTCATGTGAAATAACAATCCATCTTTTATTACCTTTAAAGAGGGACACAAATTAGTCTTACCTTCATAGAAATGCGAGCACTCAAACTATTTTTTTGGTTATTTCCCTGGCTGATTATAATAACCATCGGCTGGTGGGCCTGGTATAACTGGTTGGATATTGATCTGTTTCCTGAAAAAGAACTGGGTGAGATCCAAACGCATATCTTGGTGCTTGAAAAAATGGAATCACTTGGCAAGCTTGAATTGACTAAATATCAATTCCAGGAGATTACTGAGATTCAACAAGTTGGAAAAGAGTTTTATAACCTCTTCAAACTAGAAAACGACTCAAGAGCTGTTTTAATTTCAAGAGGTGAGGCCGTAGGTTGCATTGATCTCACCAAAATGGAAGTTAGACACATCCAGCTGACAGGTGATACTCTTATTGTACAATTACCTCCACCAGAATTATGTTATTTCAAATTAAATCTTGATAAAACCACGGTATACGCTCTCGAAACGGGCCTTTTCACCAGTGAAAAAACTCTCATCGAGAAAGCATATAAAACAGCAGAACAACAAATAAGACAATCAGCACTTCAATCCGGAATTTTACAACAGGCCAAAGAAAATGCGGAAATGCTATTGAAACCACTGCTGGAAGAAATTTCAGGCAAGCATGTGATACTGATCTATAACCTGAATACTGTTAAGGTCAGAAGAGAGCGGTAGGAACGCCGAACATCCAATTCCGAATGTCGCAGTTCCTTGATCGGTGTTCAGCGTTCGATGTTCAAACAGTATTCAATATTTATGATATTGGATATTCTACTTGTTCATTTGTATCTTAATGCCTCTTTTAAACGATTTCGGCAAAATATCAAAACCATGAAAAATAATAATCCCAGGCCAACCAAAAAAAACCGCAGGAAATTTATTAAAGATACAGGTATCGCCATGTTAGGGAGCTCGGTTGCTTTCAACATTGGTTATGCCAGCCCAAGTATCAATCCAAATGAGAAAACTTTAAAAGTAGGCCTGGTTGGCTGTGGTGGAAGGGGAACCGGAGCAGCAGGTCAGGCTTTGAGCGCTGACCCTGATGTGGTATTAACAGCAATGGCTGATATATTCCCGGATCGGTTAGAGCAATCGTACAATGCCATCAAGGAAATCCATCCTGAAAAAGTGGTTATAGACGAAGATCATAAATTTATAGGATTCGATGCCTATAAAAAATTGCTTGAATCCGATGTGGATGTAGTCTTGTTGGCGACTCCTCCCTCATTTAGGCCGGATCATTTGGCAGCCGTAATAGACGCCGGCAAACATGTTTTTGCTGAGAAGCCCATGGCTGTTGATGCTCCTGGAGTAAGAAAAGTATTAGCATCTGCCAAAAAAGCCAAGGAAAAGGGGCTGTCATTAACTTCAGGTTTTTGTTTACGTTATGACAATGCCAAAAGAGCATTCTTTGGTAAGGTATCCGATGGTGAAATAGGACAAATTAGGTCAATTACCTCTACCCGCTATGGAGGTGAACTATGGTACAAACCCCGTCAGCCAGAGTGGGGTCAAATGGAGTACCAGTTGCGCAATTGGTATTATTACCATTGGCTGTCAGGAGATTTTGTGGTAGAGATGCACGTACATAATCTGGACTTGATGGCCTGGGCTATGGGAAATCGAACCCCTGTTAGTGCAGTGGGAATTGGAGGGCGCCAAGTGCGGGTGGATGAAAAATACGGCAATATATATGATCATATTGCTGTGGAGTTTGAATATGCGGACCAGGCAAAAGGCTATCACATGGGTCGACAGTACAATGGTTGTTCATCAAAACAAGTAATGGATATAGTGGGAACAAAGGGAACAGCACATTTTGGAGGTAATAAACATCAAATATCTTCAGGCACTGAATGGCATTATCAGGGAGAAAAAAACAATATGTATCAAACGGAACATGACGAATTATTTGCAGCCATACGTAATGGCACACCTACCAATGATGGCGAATGGATGGCTAATAGCACTATGTTGGCAATATTAAGCAGAATGGTGGCTTATAGTGGTCAGACTATTACCTGGGATGACGCAATAAACTCAAATAAAGTCTTTGGCCCATCAAATGACCAGTTTGATTGGGAGCTGGAATGGCCTGCTGGTGAGCCTGCTGTTCCTGGAAGCACGGAAGTACTTTAGTATATGGTTGTAGCATTCATCAATTCCATGGTTTTGAGAATAGTATTCTGGTTTTGTTTCCCCTTGATTTTATTGACTATTCCAGCGACAATCATTAGTCAGGAGCAATCATTTGAATTCGAGTTTGGTGTAGAAAATGATTGGAAGTCCGTAGCTTCTGACAAGAGTGCCCACGATGACGCCATCAAATGGATCAATGTTAATACCACTGAAGATACCTGGGCCTCAAACAATGAGGGCATTGTTTGTTACGGCAACCCCATTGGTGTGGTCAGATCCCAAAAACAATATGAAAATTTTCTGCTACATGTAGAATGGAAACATATGGATCCTGGCGGCAATTCTGGAGTGTTTGTTTGGAGCAAAGCAGTACCTGGACAGCATAGGTTACCTGATGGAGTAGAAGTACAGATGTTAGAATTAGATTGGGTCAAGCTGAATCAACGAGATGGAAAGAAGCCACCGGAAGCTTATGTACATGGGGAACTATTTGGTGTAGGTGGAGTCACCATCATTCCGGATAACCCGCGTGGAGAAAGGAGTAAGTCCATAGAGAACCTGTGTAAAGGTCGTGGTGAATGGAATACATATGATGTGGTTTGTGTTGACGGTGTAATAAAGCTGTCGGTAAATGGAACATTTGTAAACGGGATTAGTGAGTCAAGTCAAAAGAAAGGCCATATCTGCCTGGAATCAGAAGGGGCCGAAATACATTTTCGAAATCTGCGGATAATCACCTTACCGGATAACTCCAATAAATGATCTCAGATCTCAGATTTTAGATCTCAGATCTTAGCTCTCAGATTTTAGATCCTAGATCTTTTAAAACTTCCCAGATCAAATCTGGCTCAAACCCTTTGGACATCACATATTGAGCTACCCTGTGTTTTCTAATAAATGAGTCTGATATCTTTAACGATTGCCATTTTTTATCAACTAGTTGTTTTAAGATTCTCCTATATTCATCATCGGAGATGGTATCCAGGGTGCTGTCTATGCGGCTAGGATCTATTTGGTACTGTTCCAACCCCATTCTTATCCTGATCTTTCCCCATTTCTTTAATCGAAGCTTTCCATTTGCATAGGATTCGGCAAACCTATTTTCATTCAGGAAACCCTCACTGATCAATTCCTCCAAAATTCCCTCAAGTTCTTCACCTATTAGACCGTAGCTGTTAAGTTTTTTGCGCACTTCTAATGGTGCCCTTTCCTGATAGGCGCAAAAACGTGCTGCTTTACTCTTGGCCTCTGATGCCACATTTTTTTGCTTATAAGACATATGGTTTAAATTACAATCAGTACCCGATGATCTCCTGGTAATTTACAAATAATTGAAAAACCAAAAGGCCCTTATACTGCTATTCACGGCCAACGCAATTTCAGGTTTTGCTCAGGGAGTATCTATGCTGGCCATTCCCTGGTATTTCGTACAGCAAGATATTTCTTCTCAGTTCAACCTACTTTTTGGAGTAGTGACATTCGCCAATATATTTTGGGGCCTTTATGCAGGAACGCTGGTAGACAGATTCAATCGTAGACAACTTTTTTTGGCTACCAATATAATTGAGGGTTGCATTCTATTACTGGTTGCCGCCAGTGGATGGATTGCAGGCTCACTGCCACTATTCTTGATCATGCTGGTATTTACAGTGACAGTCTTTGGATATAGGATGCACTATCCAAACCTATATGCTTTTGCTCAGGAGATCACCATCCCCGAGCATTATACCAGGGTAACCAGTTATATTGAAATTGTAGGTCAGGCTTCTAATGTAATAGCCGGGGCATTGGCAGTGGTGTTGCTGGAAGGGATTGAAATTGAGTTACCGTTGTTTGGTCAATTGAAAATTGATTCATGGGAGATCTATGAGATATTTACCCTGGATGGTATCACCTATCTGATATCTGTAATTCTAATTTCCCTGATTAAATACGTACCCGACAAAATATTTGAAATTGATAAGGGAAGCTTAGGTGCCCGCTTGAACGTAGGATTTGATTTTCTAAAGGATCATAAACTGCTATTTCTATTCGGATTCTTTAGTCATTCAATTTTTGTGATCATGCTGGTTAGCCTTTTTACAGTGATGCCAATGTATATCAAGAATGTGCTTGAGGCTGGAGGAGAGGTATTTGGCAGCGTGGAAATGTTGTATGGGATAGGTGCCCTAACTGCTGGAGTTTTCATTGGGCGGTGGACTGCAAAGGTTCCCAGGATTGCAGCAATTGTTTTCTTGATTTTTTTAACAACGGTATTGTTGTTTTTATGTGGCATCATTTATTCCATACCCTACTATTTTTTGACCGGATTGCTGGTGGGTTTTGCAAACGCAGGAACCCGAATATTGAGGATAAGTTACCTTTTTGAACACGTTCCAAACCAGGTTATTGGCCGAGTGAACAGTGTATTTAGTGTTTTGAATATAATAATGCGGGTAATTTTTATAATGTTATTTTCTATGGCATTCTTTGCCGAATCAACCAATATTGTATACGCATATTTTGCCCTGGCCGCCTTTACATTGTTATCCGGCTTGTTTCTTTGTGGTTACTATCGAAAGTTAAAAATTATGTGATTTACTTTATCAGGCCTTTTCTCTTGAGAATGGTTTCCACAAATTTCACCTGATTGTCGTTATTAAAAATACGGAAAGGAAGGTGGATCAATTGTGCCTTTGATACCACTAAAACGAAATGGTTTTTACCGATGGCAGCTCTTTTCACCATATCCCAGGTAATCGGCATACCCTGCTTGTTGCTTACTTTAATCAGGATTTGTCGACTGTCGATTTCGTAACCCAGTTTTTCAAAGAGTACTTTATTTTGTTCAAGTTGTGGAATTCCGGCGAATTGTATCACCCAGAACAATATATATAATACCAAAGCAATGGTACCACCAATAATCCACCATAAGGAGGGTATTACAAAATACATCAGGCAAATGGCCAAGTAAATTAACGATACCCACCACTGCTCTTTCAAAATATTTTGTAGTCCAATTTTAATATAAGTACCAGTTTCCAACTTGTACTTTTTGGTCTTAACAATCATAGCGCACACTTAAATATTGGGGCCACAAATATAGTATGAATATATAGTGGAGGCACTAAAAGACTGAAGTTTTTAAGTGTCCGGAAGAATTGCTTTCAGGCTCATATCCAAACTTCTGACAGAATGGGTAAGGGCGCCCACAGATATAAAATCTACACCAGTAGCGGCAACTTTTGCAATGGTTTTTTCGGTAATACCTCCGGATGCCTCAGTTTGACAGCGGCCATCGATCAACCGTACGGCTTTTTTCAAATCGTCAAGGTCCATATTGTCAAGCATAATACGGTAAACACCTCTCTGGTCCAGGGCTTCCTGAACCTCTTCTAAATTTCGGGTTTCTACTTCAATCTTTAGATCTAGTCCTTTTTGGTCTAGATACGATTTTGTGGCATCAATCGCGGCACTAACCCCACCGGCAAAATCGATATGGTTATCTTTTAGCATGATCATGTCATAAAGTCCAAACCGATGATTTAAGCCGCCACCTATAGCTACCGCCCATTTTTCGGGAAGCCTGAAATTAGGAGTGGTTTTTCTGGTGTCCAGAAGTTTTACAGAAGTACCGGAAATAAGTGTATTCAAGTGGTTGGTGTAGGTAGCAATCCCACTCATGCGCTGTAAACAGTTCAAGACCAGTCGCTCAACAGCAAGTATAGATTGTACTTTGCCTTTAACAATGAGCCCAATATCTCCAGGGGAAACCGAATCACCGTCCTTCTTCAGCAACGCTACATCAAGACAGTTATCAACAGTTTTAAAGATTTGGTCAGCCAACTCAACCCCGGCTAGAATTCCCGGTGACTTTATTAATAGTTGGGCTGAGCCTTGGCGATTTGGATCAATGCAGGCCAAGGAACTGTAATCACCTTCCCCTAGGTCTTCCTGTAACGCAGACTCAATAAATCCAGAGATTGCCTGCTCAGTTAAATAAGGCATATGATCCATCTATTGTTTCTGATAGCGTATTCATAAGCGCTTAACTCTTAAGCCTGGGCAAATTGTAAATTGTAAAACGTTACTCTTTAGTAAAATCCAGACTACTTACTTTATAAGATCCGTTGATACTTTTAGACCGCAACACCACTCTGAAAGATCCACCATCATAGCTGTATCTACCAATAGCATACTTTAACCCTCCTTCAGAAGCACCCTGATGCACATACTGAAAATCGTTGGGGCGATATTTATTGAAAAAGTCCTTTAGCACATACTCCGCCTGTGTCTTGCTATAGTTGGACTGGACCCCATCAATTTCCAACGAGATCATATCTCCCAGATATTTTGACAATTCCTTTGAGCTTCCTGCCTTTATAGCAGAACGAACGTTATTAATTACTTCGCTCTGTCCCCAAGCAGATTGCTGAAAAGACATTACCACCGCCACCAGAAATAGTTTCAAATAATTTCCCGCCCTGTTCTTGTACATGATTTTTTTGATTTGCACTTGCATTGTCTCCAAAATTGTGCCAAAAGCACATGGAGTAAAGTCGACTGGTATTTAGCAGGAATTTAAATTAATACAATCTGATATCAGTTACAAACCTAGCTTCGAATATTTATATTTGCAGCATGAACAAGAAGGTAATGTTGATAATTCTTGATGGATGGGGAATCGCTACCAATCCTGAGGTCTCAGCGATTAATAGTGCAAACACTCCATTTATGGACCAGGCATGGAATAGTTACCCGCATAGCAGATTGAATGCTAGTGGTTTAGCTGTTGGTTTACCATCAGGCCAAATGGGCAACTCAGAAGTCGGTCATATGAACATTGGTGCAGGCCGTATTGTATACCAAGATCTGGTCAGGATCAACAAGGCCATAGAAGACGGCTCACTAGGTAAAAATGCAACTTTGCAGGCAGCTTTTGATGAGGTAAAAGAGTCAGGTAAAAAACTGCACTTCATGGGTCTGGTATCAGACGGTGGAGTCCATTCTCATATTGATCATTTAAGGGCCCTTTGTGAGCTGGCCCAGCACCAGGGTCTTTCAGATCAGATCAGGGTCCATGCTTTCACCGATGGCAGAGATACTGACCCACATAATGGCATCAAATATATGACGGACCTCCAGCAATTCTTAGGAGGTAGAGGAGGCTATCTGGCATCAGTTATTGGCAGATATTTCGCCATGGATAGAGACCGGCGCTGGGAGCGCGTCCGAAAGGCTTACCAGGCGTTAGTACATGGGAAGGGATCTTACTCCAAAAATATAGTGGAAGCTGTTGGACGATCCTATGAGGCTGAAATTACCGATGAGTTTATCGAGCCGATAATTGCAGTGAACAATAAAAATGAACCACTGGGATTAATCGAAGCAGGAGATACGGTTATATGTTTCAATTTCAGAACTGACAGGGGGAGACAGCTGACACAAGTACTTACTCAAAAAGATTTTCCTGAATTTGGCATGTCCACTCTTGAACTTAACTATGTTACCTTTACTAACTATGATAAAAGTTTTAAGGGTGTAAAAGTAATTTTTGAAAAGGACAACCTGGAAAACACCCTGGGAGAAGTGATTAGCAATAATGGACTTAAGCAGATTAGGATTGCAGAAACAGAGAAATACCCGCATGTTACATTTTTCTTTTCAGGAGGGCGTGAGCAGCCATATGATGAAGAGAGACGTATTCTATGTCCTTCACCTAAAGTAGCCACATATGATTTGAAACCTGAAATGAGTGCCGCTGATATAAGAGATTCAATAATTCCTGAGTTAAGCGCGCAAAGTGCTGATTTCATTTGCCTAAATTTTGCCAATCCGGATATGGTGGGACATACTGGAGTATTCGAAGCGGCGGTAAAGGCTTGTGAAATCGTAGATAGTTGCACCGAAAAAGTTGTACAAGCGGCATTGAAGCAAAACTATACGGTATTGATTATTGCAGACCATGGCAACTCGGACTGTATGATCAATGTGGACGGATCTCCAAATACCGCTCATACCACCAACCTTGTGCCTTGCATATTGATAGACAATACCTACAACAGACCCATCAAAGATGGAAAGTTAGGAGACCTTGCGCCAACTATTTTGAATTTAATGGGATTATCAGTTCCCGTTGAGATGACTGGAGAAAGCTTGTTATAAATGAAGAGCGTTTTGCAGCATAGAATAAATACCGTGTTCATTACCCTACTGGTATGTCTTATAACCATGCAATGCACCGGAGACCGACAAGAACCTATTAATAAGTACTTCAACATTCAGGAGTTTATCGATAAACAGGTGGCAGTGTTGCAGGCCCAGGATGCACAATTGGTCAAAACCCTGAAAATTGATGGAAAATCTGAAAGCCAGTTAATAATCAGACTGGACAGCGTTCAATGGGAGAAAGAGTTTAAGATCGTGAGAGAACACGATATAAATAAGCCGGTGCTGGTTGATGCTTACTCCATCGAGGAAACAGTCACAGAAGATGGCTATAAGCATATTGTCTATATGTTAATAGATAATTCACAATCCGGGATTTTAAATATGGAAATTAATATTGATGCAAGGGGTATGGTAACTTCCTGGAAATCAATATTTAGTGAAGAAAATGTTTTATATAGTAACTTACGTGAAATATCCATGAGTTTTCTGCCAAATAGAGAGCTCATGAGCGGATATGCCATACATGGTTATCACAAGCTGATGTTTAGTGATACCGTGTACTATCAGTTGCAGTCAGTTATTAACTACGAGAATTGAGCGATTGATGGCCAACCCGAATGATTGTATAATATGGAAAAAGTAAAGCCATCTTTCCTGGAGCGGATGAAACAAAAGTGGGGCCTCAGCAGTATGCTCCAGGTAGTACTAATAATGATCGTATTCGCTTTTACCGGTATGACGGTGGTGTGGGCCCGGCCCATAATTTTTAAAGTTCTTGGTATTGAAAATGCCAGCGGCTGGTTGAAGACCGTAAGTTATTTGGTCCTGGTATTTCCTCTATACCAGGTCTTGTTATTAGCCTACGGTTTTGTTTTTGGTCAATTCAGCTTTTTCTGGGAAAAGGAGAAGAAGTTGGCGAAAGCAGTGCAAAAATTATTTATCAAGAAATCCTGATAGCTCAAACGCCAACTTTCTCGATTACATCTCAGGACTTAGGTTGGAATTCCAAATGTCCACCACTACTTTCCAGGATCCATTATCTTGTTTCTTCCAAACTTCTATATACTTACCATTATCAGGAATTCGGGTAGTATCATTGACAATAACGGTAATATTATAGTTGCCATAGACGTAGGCCAGGTTGCCAGAGCCCTCTACTTGTTCAGGGTTTATACTTCCTTCCATACCGGGGCCCTCCATAGATTGTATTGCTGCATCTACTCCTTGGGCCTCAAGTTCTCCTGGAGGCAGAAGGACTACATTTGCGTCCATTAGTGATCTGATTTTGTCAAAATCTCCTGCTACAATGGCCCCACCATATTGCGTAGTTGCTTCCATAACCGCTGAGATTTCGGCTTCGGATAAGGTGGCACTTTGCTCCTGTGGTTGGCAAGCCAGTACCAATAATAAACATAGAATTGCTACATTTTTCATGGATGTTATGTTTTGATTTTGATGATAAGATACTGAAATACAGCCAAATGATCTAGTAAAATTATTCTTTTGTAACAATACCACATATCATAACCTTTTTGTAGAACCAACTCCCAACCAGATACATTATGAGTGGGAGTACAGATAAAATTACCTATATTGTTAAACCCAGGCCCATTGAATGAATAGCCCTTCAGAGCATCAACTTAATCCAGTAAGTACCGGTGAGCGAATCAACTCTCTCGATATAATTAGAGGGATGGCCCTGTTGGGTATCTTATTGATGAATATTGTAGGCTTTGGCCTGGCATTTTCCTACATGGATCCTAGTTTTCCGGCGGTGCCACTGGCTTGAATCTTAAAGTGTGGGCCACTAATAACATGCTATTTGAGGGTACTATGAGAGGTCTGTTTACTATGTTATTCGGGTCGGGCTTTTTGTTGCTAACCGCTAGAGGTGAAGAAAAAGGAGGTGGAATCCTGGTTGCTGACATTTACTATCGTAGAACCCTCTGGTTACTATTATTCGGTCTGATTCATGCCTATCTTTTCATATGGTTCGGCGAGATTTTGTATCCCTATGCTGTATTTGGGCTAATGCTTTTTCCCCTGAGAAAACTGGCTGCCAGATATTTACTCATTTCCGGATTGGTCCTGTTATGTATTGGAGGATTGATGGATGTACTACATTTTCAGGAAGACCTTGAGATCAAAAACGCAGGAGTTGCCGCTGAACAACTGAAAGTAGATAATCAGGAACTTGATGAAGAACAGCAAAGTAATTTAGAGAAATGGGAGCAAAAGAAAGCTAAGAAGACCCCCGAGCAAATTCAAGAAGAAAATGAAGCTTTACATGGGGGGTACTGGTCCATTTTTAAGCACCGTACAGGATTGATTAAATACTTTCAGACTACCCTATTATATGAGCATTGGGTATGGGATATTTTGAGCTTTATGCTTATTGGCATGGCCTTTTTCAAATGGGGTATTTTTCAGGGTGAGAGATCCACAAAATTTTATTTAGGCATGATGATTATTGGCTACTTAATTGGTTTATCTGTAAACTACTGTGAGACCATGTTGATGATTAATCATCAATTCGACATTATTTCCATAAGCAAAGCTGGACAAACTTATCAGTTGGGACGGCTTTTTACTACCCTGGGGCATATTGGGTTATTCATGCTATTCATAAAATCAGGGATTCTCAATTTTCTTCAAAAAGCCTTGGCTGCAGTAGGAAAAATGGCATTATCAAATTATCTAGTGCACACCGTCATCTGTAATACTCTGTTTATGGGTTTTGGTTTTGGGCTTTTCGGTGAACTACAACGCTATGAATTATACTACATAGTGGCGGGTATATGGGTTATTCAGCTTATTTATAGCCCATTGTGGTTCAAATATTTCAGATATGGTCCAGCAGAATGGCTATGGAGAAGTCTGTCATATATGAAAAAACAACCATTTCGTGTGTGAATAGAGCATTTGAGCAGTCGACAATTTTATAATTCACA
>CAZAWQ010000457.1:0-26575 GCA_964488585.1 uncultured Roseivirgaceae bacterium | reverse complement strand
TAGGCTTGTACCCCGATGCTGAGAAGATTCTATAAAGATTTGGGTCATTAATTTGGTCTGGTTACCAAGTCAACTCCGATGGGAGGTATCGAACAACCTTTTAGCGCTGGAGAACTGGCCCTGGCAGCAGGAGGTACTTTTTTTGCTCGGACTATTGATACCAATCCCAAATTAATGACCCAAATCTTTATAGAATCTTCTCAGCATCGGGGTACAAGCCTAATAGAAATTCTTCAAAACTGTGTTATATTTAATGATAAGGTCCACGCTGCAGTAACTGAAAAAGACGTCAAGGATGATAATCAGTTGCACCTGGAACATGGAGAACCCATGGTGTTCGGAAAAGAAAAACAAAAGGGCCTGCGTCTCAATGGATTCAAGCTGGAAGTAGTAAACATCGGAGAAAGCAGTGATCAAGAAAATGACATTCTGATCCATGATGCCCACGAATCGGATACCACCATTCACAATATGCTGATAAGAATGAGCCCTCCGCATTTTCCGATGGCATTGGGAATTATCCGAGCGGTAAAGGCACCGACCTATGATCAGCTTGTGGAACAACAATATCAACTGAGTCTCAAAAAAGCCAGTTTCCAAAGTGTTGATGAACTTTTACGTAGTGGAAATACCTGGGAAGTAAAATAGCATAATCATAAATAGCCAAAATTCTATGGTAGATACAGGCCATCATTATGTGGCAATATTTGGTGGAGCCGTAGCAGGATCCGAAGCAGCATTTCAGATGGCAAAGAGGGGATTTAGGGTGGTGGTATTTGATCAAAATCCGCTTCCTTATGGAAAAATAGAGGATGGTTTGCCAAAGTGGCATGACAAGCTGAGAGATAAGGAAGAAGAAAAGATCAATGAGAAACTCTCACATCCGAATGTGCAATTTGTTCCAAATGCCAAGTTAGGTGAGAACATTGATTTCGAAAATGTAGCGAACAATTGGGAGTTTTCTGCAGTGCTGTTGGCCACAGGAGCATGGAAAGATCGTCCTTTACCTGTCGATGGAATTGACCACTATATCAATAAAGGACTGTATTATCAAAATCCGCTGGTGAACTGGTTCAATCATTATCATGAGTCAACCTATCAGGGCCCGCAATTCGAATTGGTTGATGATGCAATGGTTATAGGTGGAGGTCTGGCTTCTCTGGATGTGGTGAAAATCCTGATGATAGAAACAGTCCAAAAGGCCTTACAAGAAAGGGGGCACCAGGTGAATATGTTTACACTTGACCGCAGTATTAGCAAAGTTCTTGATGAACTTGGATATTCTTTAAAGGACCTTGGCCTTAACGGATGTACCTTATTCTATCGAAGACGAGACCTTGATATGCCTTTGTCTCCCCTCCCTACCGAAACTTCAGAACAGCTGGAAAAAGCACAGGGTGTCCGTAAAAAGATAATGGACAATTTTCTCAAAAAGTATCTGTTTCGATTTGAGCCTTGTTGGGCACCGATCGAAAAAATTGTTAGTGGCGACCAACTTCAAGGTATGCTGTTTCAAAAAACCAAAATTGAGGATGGAAAAGTAGTGAATGTAACAGGTGAACAAAAGGAATTCATGTCTCCATTGGTAATAAGTTCTATTGGAAGCCTGCCAGAGAAAATACCCGGAATTCCTGACAGAGGTTCCACCTTTGACGTAAATGAGGACGACTCTTGCAGGATGGAGGGTTACAAAAACGTTTTTGCCTTGGGCAACGCTGTTACCGGCAGAGGTAATATCAAGGAATCTATGATCCATGGGAAAAAAATTGCCTTAGGTGTCATGGACCATCATCTAAATTGGCAGGAAGAAGATTATGAAAACTGGCTTCGTGGTTCTGAAAATCAGATAGACCATCAGATTTCAGGTATCGCTGACCAAATCGAACGACAACAGTTTTTATCTTCAGAAGTGATTAATAGTATCCAGGGAAAAATCTCCAATCTTCAAACCAGTGCAGGTTATGGGGGTGATTTTCGGCAATGGGTAGATGAAAATCTACCGGAACGGCTGGAAGATCAATTGGAAAACTCCAAGGAACAGCATTAAAGTGCTTTTTTGGGATAATCAAAAAACAACATGCGCCCGCTGTGCTTACTGATATCTATCCAATGATTCACCGCAAATTCTATGGCAACCACTCCACAAGTTGGGACGTTCCCGATATAGTAGTCAGGCTCCTTAAGGTAATTTGCCAAATCAGTAAAACCAGGATTATGACCCACCAGTATAATGGTCTTTAAATCATTTGGGAAGGCCTTAACCAGATCCACCAGAGCCGAACTGGTGGCATGGTAAACCCTGTCATCTTCTGTGATTTTCTCAGCAGGAAAGTCGAGCTGTTCTGCAAGAATTTTAGAGGTTGTAAGCGCTCTATTGGCAGGACTGGTTACTATGGAATCCAATTCCATGTTTCTGGCAGCCAGCCGAATTCCCATCTCGGGTGCGCTGTTTTTTCCTCTTTTATTTAGCGGTCTTTCATAATCAGCTAACTCCGGGAAATCCCAACTCGACTTAGCATGACGAACCAGATATAGGTACTTCATATTATTAGGGATAGTACATTAAAGTTAACAGTTTTTTTATACCTTTAATCAACACCCATTTCAATTTATTATTCTAGATATGACCGGTACAGTAAAATTCTTCAATGAAAATAAAGGCTATGGCTTTATTACAGAAGATGAATCACAAAATGAAGTTTTTGTTCACGTTTCTGGATTGACTGAACAAATTAGGGAAAATGATCATGTCAGTTATGAACTGGTAGAAGGGAAAAAAGGCATGAATGCAGTGAATGTAAAAAAAATAGAATAATGTAGCATTCCATGCATTTGAAAATCACTTAAGGCACTCCACATGGGTGCCTTTTTAGATATCCTTAGTAATGGATTCCGGAACGGCAATTTCCAACTGAACCTTTGCGTTTAATTCTTGCAGTACCTGCAGCAAATTAGAATGTAAAGGCTCTTTTGACACCGTCCAAACTCCAAAAAACTCCCTGCTTATTTGAAGCAGTTGATTTTGTAATTTATTTAAGGAAGGGTCAAGGTCAATTAATTCTACCAGTGAAAGCACCTCACTGATGTTCTTCAAAATTTTTGGATTGTCCGCTTGTTGAGAGAACTTTTCAATCATTCGGTTTATCTTGTTGGTGGCTTCAAATGATAACGATCCTATCTCCACCGGTATTTGCCATTTCTTTACTTCCTCTACCAACTGTTTCAGCTTTCTGAGATCTGCCTCAGGTTTTTGCAATGATTGATGAAGTTCGAGATTTATTACTATCTCAGTATTTTTTTTAATCACTGAAGGAACCGCTATTTCGGCAGTTTGAATAACATTTAGAAGATTGTAGTTACGTTTAAATATGCGCTTATACGAATTGGCAGCACTCTCTACACTTGACTCCAATATTTTCTTTAATACTTTAGCGCGTTCGTCTTTAAAAAGTTCGAAAAATGAAAAATTCGAGCCACCAAAATACCGTTGCATTATGTCTACTACCTGGTGAACTTTACTTTGGTTGAATGCCTGCAGTATTTCAATTTTCATGTCATTAAATATATCCTCTGAAATACTTGAAGCACTACCAATAATATGGTGCTGTCCTATATATAATACTGCGAAGCTGAGCTGCTTTTCTGAAAATGTTAAGATTGACTTAATATGAGTGCGGCCGATGGCAAGTATTTGCTCACCTGCATAGTAACGGTCGAAGGGATCACTACTGCAGGAGTAGTTCAGGATTCTCAATTTCTTAGGGTTATCATCAAATAGTGATGCAACCGCATAGTGCATCCCTACCTTGGTAAGACTGATCCGTTTTGGGCCTATCTGCGTTTTATAAATAAGGGCAGCGTTCCCTAACTTAATGTGGTTGCTCTCTGCTTCCGCCAACATTTCCAAAAACTCAGGCTCCAGGTTAATGTTTGCTATTAGTTCTGCCAACTGTATGGCCCTATTGGCATATTGCAGGATTTGAATGGTTTCGATCCGACTCACCTCATCGAAGAACCAACCACAGCTGGTGAACATCAACATTGATTGTCGCTGCATTTCCAATAAACGGATTATTTGCGTTCGATCAGCTCCTTGCAGTTCCTTGCCACAATGGATCTTCAAAAACCTGTTGACGAAATCCTCTCCACGATTTAAGATAACCTGCACGTATTCATCTCGTAATTTCCAAGGCTCTTGGTGATAGACCTCCATTTTTTCTTGGTAAATCTTTGCAAGTTGGTCCCTTAACCGATTTAGACTCTCTCTCAATGGCGCCCTCCATCGTTGATGATATCCGGATTCATTCCCACAGCCACAGTTGCTTCTCCACCTCTCTATTCCGTGAAAGCAGCTCCATGAGGTATTCTCTCGAATTTCTACTTGGTAAGCTGTTTCTACCAGGTGCATAAACTGACTATAATTGGTCAACTGCGCCAGTTCATTGGTCTCGATGTACCGGCAACAAAAGGCCAGAGCCATATCTCCATGGCGGTGGTGATGGCCGTAGCTTTCTCCGTCTGTGGCGATATGTACCAACTGTGGCTCTGTGCGGTCATCGAAGCCAGAAACGAGGCTTTCGGCAAACTCACGACCATTTTTTAATAGACCGTTGAAGGCCACTTCATTCGAGCGCTCCCCGTCATAGAAGAACAAAGTTATATTTTTGCCACTGGGCAATTTGCAGATATAGTGTCTTTTGCTGTCGATACCCTTGGTCCACTTGGAAGTGCCCAGTTTTCTATATCGAAGGGCCTGGCTTGGCGCCAGTACAGTATATTTAATTCCATGTGAGGCAAGGATTTCCAGTGTTTGAATATTTACTGCAGTTTCCGCCAGCCACATCCCTTCGGCTTCACGTCCGAATCTGCTTCTAAAATCCTGCAATCCCCAAATCACCTGGGATTGTTGGTCTCTGACACTGGCCAAAGGCATGATGATGTGATTATAAACCTGAGCCATGGCTGAACCATGTCCCCCGAAATATTCCATGCTCATACGGTCAGCTTTCAATATTGCCGCATAAACATCCGGTATATACTGCTCCATCCAGGAAAGTAAGGTAGGCCCAAAATTGAAACTAATCTTGGCGTAATTGTTTACTATATCTATAATCCCGTCCTGGTCATTCAATATTCTGGAAGTGGTATTTGGACGATAACATTCATGGGTAATTCTCTCGTTCCAATCGTGAAACGGGTTAGCTGAATCCTGCATTTCAATTTCTTCCAACCAGGCATTTTCCCTTGGGGGTTGATAGAAATGTCCGTGAATGCACAAATATTTTTTCATTCTTCTCCTTTCATGATTATCAGAGCCAGTGGTGGCACCTGCAGTTTCAAGGAGTATTCCTTTCCATGACTGGGTTTGTTCTCTCTTTTTACCAGATTGTTTTGATGTGTCCCGGTCCCACCATAATCAGCATCATTAGAATTGAAGATTTCTTTCCACTTTTTAGCGCCATAGATACCCACCTGGTAGTGGGAATGTGGATTTGGAGTGAAATTTGCCAACACCAGAAGATTCTCTGATTCATTTACACCTTTGCGTATATACACCAATATTGAGTTTTTGGAATCACCAAAATCTACCCAATCAAACCCCTCAGGATCAAAACTTTTCTCATACAGTGCCGGCTCAGAGCTGTACAATAAGTTCAAACTCTTTATACAATTTGACACCTCCTCATGTACCTGGTATTTCTTTAAGTGCCATTCCAGTTGTTGGTCATGGTTCCACTCCGAAGACTGGGCGAATTCACAACCCATAAACATTAGCTTGGTGCCTGGATGAGTATACATATAAGAAAAAAGCAGTCGATAATTAGCAAACTTTTGCCACTCATCTCCAGGCATGCGGTCCAGTAAAGAGCCTTTCCCATGCACTACCTCGTCATGCGACAGGGGTAACATAAAATTTTCCGAAAACCCATAAACCAAACTGAAAGTAATGTCATTTTGGTGGAATTGTCGGTAAATAGGATCTTTTTTAAAATACTCTAGGGTGTCATGCATCCAACCCATCATCCATTTCATTCCAAATCCCAACCCACCTGTCTCTACTGGCTGGGAGACCCCCGTCCACGCGGTAGATTCCTCCGCTATAGTTTGAATACCTTCAAATGAACCATAGGCTTCTGAATTCATTTCTCTTAGTAAGGAAATGGCCTCGTTGTTTTCTCTCCCCCCATATTCATTGGGTATCCATTCGCCTTCATTACGAGAATAGTCAAGATACAGCAATGATGCCACTGCATCCACCCGTAATCCATCCGCATGAAAATAGTCCAACCAAAAGGCGGCATTGCTAATCAGAAATGCCCGCACCTCGTTGCGGCCATAGTTATAAATATAGCTTTTCCAGTCAGGATGAAAACCCTTCCTGGGATCCGCATGTTCATATAAGTGTGAACCATCAAATTCTGCCAGGCCGTGGGCATCATCTGGAAAGTGTGACGGTACCCAGTCCAGGATCACCCCAATTTCCGCCTTGTGAAAACATTCTACCAGGTACATGAACTCCTGGGGTGTTCCAAATCGTGCACTAGGAGCAAAATATCCAGTAATCTGATACCCCCAGGAACCAAAGAACGGATGCTCCATGACCGGCATCAACTCCACATGAGTAAATCCCATTTCCCGGACATATGATACCAGTTCCTTAGCCAGTTCTATATAACTTAAGCTGTGACCGGTGTCCTCGTGCCTTTTCCAGGAACCCAAATGGACCTCGTACACCGACATCGGAGATTTGAGATTATTTTTTTTTGGTCTCTCCTTTAGCCATTTCTTGTCCTTCCATTTATAGTCCAGGTCCCATACAACTGAAGCGGTTTTGGGAGGAACTTCCCACAGGAAAGCGAACGGGTCTCCCTTTTCCAACTTTGCACCGTTTTGGGCCTTTATCTCATACTTATAGGTAGCACCTGCCTCAACGCCGGGAATAAAACCTTCCCAGATACCTGATTCGTCCCACCTGGGAGATAGCTGATGGTGTTTTACCTGCCAATAATTAAATGAGCCTATCACCCCTACCTTCAAAGCATTGGGTGCCCAAACCGCAAAGTAAACTCCCTTTTCTCCATCTACTTCCAACAGGTGTGACCCCAGTTTCTGGTACAATCGATAGTGTTTCCCTGAACGGAAAAGGTCAATGTCAAAATCCGTAAACAAGCTGTGGTTTATCACCAGGCTTTTTTTGTCTTTTTTACTCATGGGTCTCTATTGCCTATGCGCTCGAGAGCGCGGAAATTTTGCTTTTTTGAACATTTAAATAACCCTCCATTTCCTCCATACTCATGGTGTTGAAAGTCATAGACTTAGTCAAACCTGCCTTTCTTGCCACACAAACACCGTAGAAAACATCTTCCAGTCCCGCTTTTTCATGAGCATCCGGGTTAATACTTATTTTTACTCCCTTCTCCACTGCGTAATGTACCCATCTCCAATCCAAGTCCAAACGCCAGGGGTGAGCATTTATCTCTATCACCACATCATGATCAGCACAAGCATCTATTACCTTTTGATGATCTATGGGGTAACCTTCCCGTTTTAGTAGCTGACGGCCGGTGGGATGTCCCAAAATCGTAGTATAGGGATTCTTTACAGCTTTTAAAAGTCTTTCTGTGGCCTGATCGATGTCCATGTTTAAATTGGAATGTACGGAGGCCACTACAAAATCAAAGCTATGGAGCACAGGATCAGCATAGTCCAAGCTACCATCGTTTAATATATCGGATTCAATCCCCTTGAATATTCGAAAAGGGGCCAATTCCTTATTAAGCCTATCAATCTCCTGGTGCTGGTCAAGTACTCTTTCTTCATTCAGACCATTGGCGTACACAGCAGTCTGACTATGATCGCTAATGCCAAAATACCGATAGCCCAATCCTTTACATGCTCTGGCCATTTCGGCCAAACTGTGCTTGCCATCGCTGTAGGTGGAATGATTATGTAAAATTCCTTGAATGTCTTTGGTCTCAAGTATCTCTCCCATCTTTGGTACTTGCAGGAATTCTTTCTCATACAGACCTTCCCGAAGTTCCGGGATTATCACTGGCCATCCCATTTCACCATAGATTGTAGATTCTTCACTGTGCGATTGCTCCAACACATCTTTTATTGACATGCTTTGCTCATTGACCAGTGACAAATGACCAATATTTCCCGTGTAATAGGTGAGTTTGCTACCAAACTCTCCCTGACTACAGAACCGAAAGTCCAATGGTATAGAATTGTCTCTAGACACGCCTCTCCATCTTAACGGGCCGGACAATTGGAGATTCTTAGCTACGCCTTCCAGGGTGTCTAGAAAATCCTCGGCGGCACCAATCATGTCTGGGGCCCAGATATATTGGAGGCTCCCGATTGCTTCAACTTTTCTTCGGAATGATCCGGTACGGGAAAACAGGGCATCTGGAAATTGAGATTTTATTTGCTGCTCCAAACTCAATCCCTGGAGATGCGCGTCTTTGTAATGTATCAAGTCCTTATTGGATAAATAAAAGCTGATGATTTGGGCAACTCTATCTTGTGTCTTAATCCCAAAACCCGACAGTTCGGCTAGTTCTCCGTTCTTTGCTGCAGACAGTAGTTCTTCTGCTGTCTCCACCCCTAGTTGATCCCAAGCAGTTTTAATCTTCCTGGCCCCAATTCCCTTGACCTTCAAAAGCTCCTGGATTCCCCTTGGCGTTTGTTTTAGCAAGTTATCCAAGGTGCCGCTGCGGCCCGTTTGGTTTATCTCCAGTATGGTGGCAGCAATGCTCTTGCCTACTCCAGATAACTCAGCCAACTGCTTTTCATCAAGCTCAACAAGCTTCAGTTCAGTCCTTTCCAGATTGTAGACAGCCGTTTGGTAACTACGTACCTTAAACTGATTTTCACCGTATAACTCCAAGAAAGAGGCGGTCAATTTAAGAATTTGAATAATTTCCTGGTTGTTCAAACTATAATATGCGTTAGATACTTATTTTAAGTACAGTAAAGATAATTCATAGTATCCGAAAATTTTGTAATTTAGAAAGCTACGGTTTTTAATTAGTATAAAAAATCAACTCTTATGAACTACTGGCTGGTTAAATCAGAGCCAACTGAATATTCTTATGACGACCTGGTTAAGGATGGCAGTACTTACTGGGATGGTGTCCGAAATTACACCGCTCGAAATAATATGAAAAGTATGAAAATTGACGACAAAGTGCTGTTTTACCACAGCGTTAATGAAAAATCCGTGGTTGGTATCAGCAAGGTAATAAAGGAATACTATCAAGATCCAACCACTGATGACGAACGCTGGGTGGTGGTGGATCTTGCTCCTGAGATTAAGTTGACAAACCCGGTAACCCTAAGTGAAATCAAAGCCGACCCTGGTTTGGTGGATATTGCCCTGGTTCGGCAAAGTAGACTTTCAGTGATGCACTTGGACAAAACGGCGTTCACTCGTATTGTGGAAATGAGTAAATAATCTCGATTAATGGGTATGAAATACCTGTTCATTTATTGTAGTCTGACCTTATGCACCCACTCTCTTCTGGGGCAGATAAATCAACCCCTGCGGATGGAAGTGGACCTTAAGAGGCAAGATAATCACTATATGGTTATGTCAATGGAGGAAAAGGGAATTGTACTTTTCCGAGAACTGCAATATATACCCGGAATCGGGAAAAAGGCATGGGAGGTGGTACGATTGGATACGACTTTGCAAAATATACTTACTCAAAATTATTATCTTGACTACGAAGCTGAACTACTGGGATATGAGTACCGGGCCAATCATTTTTATCTTCTTTTCAGGATGGGCCTGTACCAGAAAGACGATTTTAAGATCATTAAGATCAATATGGACACTGGCAAGGATGTTCATTTTGATATAAAACAGATCGTTCCGGTGGATCTCACTGAATTTACGGTCATTGGAAACGCTGCGCTGCTTGGCGGATATGTTAACTACCGTCCTGCATTAATACATTACAGCTTTGAGACTGCAAAAATAAAGGTACTTCCTGGGATATATCGAAACCGCAGTGAGCTAATAGAACTAAACATTGATGAAGCAACCAACACTTTTACGGTATTGATGACTGAACAGACCCGTGAAAAGCTCTCTACCATTTCATTAAAGCGATTCAATGCAAAAGGTGATCTATTGCAAAATACTCTATTGGAGCCATTGCCTAATTCCAGTATCAAGTATGGTCGTACTACCAGTCTTACTAACAAACATCAGTTTATTGTAGGGACTTATTCACATAAGCGAAGTAATTATTCACGTGGTATATACATTGCTCAACTTGATCTAAGTTCACAAGAAAAACCCAAGATCACTTATTTTAACTACGGAGACCTGAAAAACTTTTTTAATTATATGAAGGCCAAAAGGGCGGCACGGGTTAAGGAAAGGGTAGAGCGACGTAAAGTTCAGGGAAAAAAAGTTCGATTGAACTACCGGTTAATGGTAAACGACATAGTCAAGGATAACGGGAATTTTATAATGATTGGGGAAGCTTACTACCCCAAATATGGAAATGTGGCGCATTACGGGGGATATAACCCAGGCTTGAATTATCAGGCCTTCTTAGGATATAAATACACTCATGCAGTAATCATTGCCTTCGATTCCGAAGGCAAGCTGGTTTATGACAACAGCTTTGAAATCAATGACGTATTAAGTTTTCGACTGGATCAAATAGTTAGCATTAATGTTCAGGACAATAGGGTAATCCTTTTATACACTTACGAAAATATAATCAGGTCTAAAATAATTGAGGGTGATGAGGTATTGGAAGGAAAAGCGTTTAACGAGATTGAGTTGGCCTTTGAAAATGATATTGTAGGAAACAACAATTCTGAAGTAGGCGGGCTAAAAAAATGGTACGGAGACTACTTTTTTGCTTATGGGGTTCAAAAAATTAAAAACTTGAGAGCCAACGGATTTGTAATTAATCGTGAAGTATTCTACGTTAATAAGATCGTGTATTCATTTGATTCAGATAACGCAGAAACCTCTGCCGAGGGCCAATAACTTAATTTTAAAGCCTCTTAAAGAATTTGTTAAGCATCTTTTCCTATATTTGCCTCACCCGTTATGCAGAAGAGATTAATACTTGACGGTCCCCTTCTTGAAATCACTGTAAGCCGGCTTTGTCAACAGTTGATCGAAAATCATCAAGATTTTAGAAATACGGTCATACTGGGATTGCAACCCCGTGGTATCTTTTTGGCAGAGAGAATACAACAGAAACTAGAACACTTACTAAGTAAACCAGTACCCATGGGATTTTTGGACATCACCTTCTATCGGGACGATTTCCGAAGGCGGGATCTGCCACTGGAAGCCAATACTACTTCCGTTCCATTTATTATTGAAAATCAAAAAGTGGTGCTGATAGATGATGTACTGTATACCGGACGCAGTGTGCGGGCCGCATTGGATGCCATGATAGCATTTGGGAGACCCAGTAAAGTAGAGCTGTTAGTGCTGGTCAACCGGAGATATAGCAGGGACCTGCCGATACAAGCAGATTACATAGGAAAAAACGTAAATACCATGCCTTCACAAAGAGTACTAGTAGAATGGAAAGTCCAGGGGGCTAAAAAAGATAACATTTGGTTAGTAAACAACTGAATCAATGTCGCAACTGAGCGTTCAGCACTTATTAGGAATCAAAAACCTTTCCCTTGAGGACCTTCATTTGATTTTTCAGACTGCCGATAATTTCAAAGAGGTAATTAATCGACCTATTAAAAAGGTCCCCTCACTGAGAGATATCACCATTGCTAATGTCTTTTTTGAAAACTCTACCCGGACGAAACTATCTTTCGAATTGGCTGAAAAGAGACTGTCTGCTGATGTAATCAACTTCTCCTCAACAGAGAGTTCGGTCAAGAAAGGTGAAACATTGCTTGACACGGTAAATAATATACTAGCCATGAAAGTTGACATGGTGGTGATCAGACACAGTAGTGCGGGTGCCCCTCATTTTCTTTCCAAACACATTGACGCAAATATTATCAACGCTGGAGACGGGACACATGAGCATCCCACTCAGGCCTTATTGGATACCTTTTCAATCAGGGAAAGGCTGGGAACTGTAGAAGGAAAGAAAGTTGTGATCGTTGGAGATATTCTGCATAGCCGGGTGGCTTTGTCCAATATATTCGCCCTACAAAAATTAGGCGCCGAAGTAATGGTCTGTGGGCCAAATACTTTACTGCCTAAGTACATAGGCCTACTAGGAGTGCAGGTAGAATTGGATTTAGATAAGGCCCTGGCATGGTGCGATGTGGCTAACATTTTAAGGATCCAACTAGAAAGACAGCAGATAAAATATTTTCCTTCACTTCGGGAATATTCACTCTATTATGGTGTGAATCGCAAACGTCTGGATGTTCTAAAAAAGCCTATAACCATCATGCATCCAGGACCCATTAATCGGGGTGTTGAACTACATAGCGATGTGGCTGACTCAGAACACTCTATTATTTTGGGACAGGTGGAGAACGGTGTGGCAGTTCGTATGGCTGTATTGTACCTTCTTGCCGGAGGCGGAGTTGAACAATAAGCAGTTCATTCCTTTTTAATTCAGCAGTAGTCTTGGTAATTTTGCGGTACAATTTAGACAGTTCATGTACTACGATTCAATAATTGATACCATTGGCAATACTCCTCTTGTACGACTTAACAAGATTACAGAAGGTATAAAAGGGACGCTACTGGCAAAAGTGGAATATTTTAATCCCGGCAATTCCATGAAGGATCGTATTGCACTTAGTATGATTGAAGATGCCGAAGCCAGTGGTATTCTGAAGCCTGGAGGGACTATTATAGAGGGTACATCCGGAAATACGGGTATGGGGTTGGCTCTGGTGGCTATAGCCAAGGGCTATAAATGTGTGTTCACCTTAGCCGATAAACAGTCTCAGGAGAAAATCGATATTCTGAGGGCAGTTGGCGCAGAAGTAATTGTTTGCCCTACCAACGTGCCACCCGATGATCCGCGCTCCTACTATTCAATTGCCAAGAAAATAAAACAAGAAACCCCCAATTCTTTTTACCCAAATCAATACGACAACATGAATAACACCAAAGCGCACTATGAAACAACCGGCCCTGAGATTTGGGAGCAAACTGAAGGCAAGATCACCCATCTGGCCGCAGGAGTTGGTACTGGAGGATCTATGTGTGGAACTATTAAATATTTAAAGGAACAAAATCCAGCAGTTATATCGGTAGGCATTGATACTTATGGCTCGGAGTTTAAAAAATATAAAGAGACTGGCCAATTTGATGAGAAAGAGGTTTATCCGTACTTAACTGAGGGAATTGGTGAAGATATTCTACCCAAGAATGTTGATTTCGATTTAATCGACACTTTCATTAAAGTTACAGATAAGGACGGCGCTATTATGACCAGACGTTTGGCTCGAGAAGAGGGTCTCTTTGTGGGCTGGTCCTGTGGTTCAGCAGTATTCGGTTCACTGGAATATGCTCGTAAAAATCTAGCAGAAAATGATACTATGGTTATAATACTGCCAGATCATGGAACCCGCTATTTAGGTAAGATCTACAACGACAACTGGATGAAGGATCATGGCTATGTTGAAAGCATGGATTTCGCCAACGCCCGCGATATCGTTCAAAACAGGTCAACAAATGGCAGTCTGTTGACTGTTGAAGCTCATCAAAGCGTTGATGAAGCCATCCGATTGTTACATTCACGAAGCATCTCTCAACTGCCGGTGACCAGAAATGACGAATTTGTGGGAAGCCTGACCGATTCAAAAATCCTAAGACAACTTATAGAAAATCCTGAATTGAAAGACAAATCGGTTTCCCAGGTTATGGATCCTCCATTTCAATTTGTGGCAATGGACAATACCCTGGATGTTCTTAGTTCCCTTATCAACAAAGACAATAAAGCCTTATTGGTGAGAGATGAACAAGATCAGGTACATATTATCACGCAGCATGACTTGTTGATGGCCATGACTAAATGATTCTTTACTAACGTCTAAAAAAATAAACCCCGCCGGAGGCGTGGTTATTTTTTTAGAGCAAGGCTACTTGTTTCAATCAGCATATCCCACTGGTGAAAGCTCAGGAGAAAGGGCGTACAATTTAATAACTAGCAATCGATTTTGCAATTAATGTTGGTAATTCTACGCTCGTAATCTGTAGCAGCTGTTCGTGGTCTACCACTACGAACCAGTAAACTGTAGGAATATCTTCCGTAGCTGGAGGCTACGGAAAGCTGCTTCAAATATACAGCCGCTAAAATTTCCTCAAGTGGTTGCAGCTTTGGGCATAAATTATCTAATTTCGCTGGCAGTAAGTACCCCCAAACTGGATGGATTTAAAGAAGTTAGACAAAATACTTGTGGCGAATCGTGGTGAAATCGCCATTAGGCTGTTACGAGCGGCGTCGGAACTAAATATTCCGACGGTTGCCATCTACACCTATGAAGACCGCTATTCCCTACATCGTTACAAGGCTGACGAGGCTTATCAGATTGGTGCCAATGATGATCCTTTAAAACCATATTTGGACATTGAAGAAATCATTAGTTTGGCCAAGGGACACAACGTGGATGCCATCCATCCTGGATATGGCTTTCTCTCTGAAAACGTAACCTTTGCCAGAAGGTGTGCCGAGGAAGAGATCATATTTGTTGGCCCGAGCCCAGAGGTAATGGACCAACTTGGTGATAAAGTTGCAGCCAAGGAAATAGCCATTAAAGTGGGCGTTCCAGTAATTGAAGACAGCAAATTAGACCTTGACTCTGACAAGATCGCTATTGCCGAGGCCAACCGCATTGGTTACCCTATCATGATCAAGGCAGCATCCGGCGGCGGCGGAAGAGGTATGCGGGTGGTCCAAAATCAAAAGGAATTGGTCAAGGGATTTCATGAAGCACGAAACGAAGCGCTTAATGCCTTTGGCGATGACACCATATTTCTTGAAAAGTATATAGATTCTCCTAAACATATTGAGGTCCAGATCATGGGAGACAACTACGGCAATCTGGTACACTTGTACGAACGGGATTGCTCAGTTCAACGACGTTTTCAGAAAGTAGTGGAAATAGCCCCCTGCCCTACCCTCAAGGACAGTACCAAAGAAAAAATCTATAAATATGCCCTGAAAATCACCGGGTTTGTTAACTACAACAATGTGGGCACTGTGGAGTTCCTGGTGGACAAGGATGAGAATATTTTCTTCATAGAGGTAAACCCAAGAATTCAGGTTGAGCATACCATTACCGAGGAAGTTACCGGAATTGATATTGTGCGGTCCCAGATGTTAATCGCCAAAGGTTATCGATTGGATGATCCGCGTATATACATCAACAGTCAGGAAGACATTAAGTGCAACGGCTACGCATTACAATGCCGCATCACCACTGAAGATCCGGAAAATAATTTCCAACCCGATTATGGGACCATTATCGCGTACAGAAACGCCGGAGGTTTTGGCATCCGTCTGGACGAAGGAAGCAGTTATCCAGGTGTGAGAATTTCACCTTTTTTTGATTCCATGCTGGTAAAAGTATCCGCTTGGGGCCGTACTTTGAAAGGAGCATCATATCGATTGCACAGGACTCTGCGTGAATTCAGGATCAGGGGGGTAAAAACGAATATTGGTTTTTTAGAAAATGTAATCTCACACCGGACTTTTTACAGGGGCGAAGCCACCGTGAAGTTTATTGACAATCATCCGGAACTGTTTAGAATACCCCGAAAGCTGGACCGGGGAACCAAAACACTGCGATATCTGGCTGATGTAATTGTAAATGGCAATCCCGATGTACGGCACCTGGACAAGGAAAAGGAATTCCGCATTCCAAAAGTGCCGTCATTTGACCGGTTCGGAAATTATCCCGAAGGCACCAAAGACCGTTTGAATAAACTTGGCAGAGAAAGATTTATAAAATGGCTTAAAGATTCTAAAACCGTGCAGTTTACTGATACAACTTTCAGGGATGCACACCAGTCGCTGCTGGCAACCAGAGTACGCACCATAGATATGCTCAATGTAGCGGAAGGATTTGCTAAAAATCATCCACAGGTATTTTCTATGGAAGTATGGGGTGGAGCTACCTTTGATGTGTGCATGCGCTTTCTTCATGAAAGTCCTTGGGAGAGATTGCGGTTACTTAGAAAGGCCATGCCAAATCTGTTACTACAGATGTTACTGAGGGGTTCCAATGCAGTGGGCTATAAAGCCTACCCGGATAATTTGATAGTGAAATTTATTGAAAAAAGCGCAGAAACCGGAATCGATATATTCAGGATCTTTGATTCATTGAACTGGGTAGAAGCTATGAAAGTGAGCATTCGAGCGGTCGTTGAGAGAACAGAAGCCTTGGCGGAGGCGAGTATTTGCTACACCGGGGATTTGACCAGCCCGGATAACAAGAAGTACACCCTTCAATATTACCTGGATATGGCCCGTCAACTAGAAGATGAAGGGACCCATATCCTGGCCATCAAGGACATGGCGGGATTGCTAAAACCTATGGCTGCTGAGTTGTTGATCACCGAACTTAAGAAAGCAACGGACCTTCCAATTCATCTACATACTCACGATACTTCTTCTTTTCAGGCGGCTACCTATCTGAAAGCGATTGAAGCAGGAGTGGACGTGGTGGATCTGGCGCTTAGCTCCGTATCTGGATTGACCTCCCAACCAAATTTCAATTCAATGGTAGCTTCCCTGGAAAATCATCCACGGGAACAATCATTGGACCTTGCAAAATTGAATGAATACGCTAACTATTGGGAAGACGTCAGGGAGTTTTATTATCCTTTTGAATCAGGTTTGAAAGCAGGGACCGCCCAGGTGTATGAACATGAAATTCTGGGAGGGCAATATTCTAATCTACGCCCTCAGGCCATTGCATTAGGTTTAGAGGAACAGTTTGAACAAATCAAAAAGAACTACCATACCGTAAATCATATGTTCGGTGATATCATTAAGGTGACACCATCCTCCAAAGTCGTTGGTGACATGGCATTGTACATGACCTCCAACAACCTGACCGTTGATGATATTATGGATCCGAATAGAGGTCTGTCATTCCCAGACTCCGTTATTGGGTTCTTCAAAGGAGATTTGGGACAACCCTTCGGCGGATTTCCCAAAGACCTTCAAAAGATAGTTTTAAAAGGAGAAAAGGCCATAACCGACAGGCCTAACCGACACCTGGAACCCATTGATTTTCATTTGAGTTTTGAACAGTTTCAGCAAAAATTCCCTGAAAATACTGACTATTTGGACTTCTTGAGCCATCAGCTCTATCCTAAAGTCTTTGAAGACTATTTCGCCTATAAACAAGTGTACGGCGAAGTTTGGTATCTCCCTACTTTAGGATTTTTCTACGGACTAAAGCAGGATGAAGAGACACTGGTTCAAATTGACCATGGAAAATCCATCATTATAAAAATGCTGTTTGTTTCAGAGCCGGGTATTGATGGCATGCGGACCGTATCATTCGAACTGAATGGACAAACACGTCGAATCAAGATACGGGACCACAGCTTCAAAGCCACTGTTCCTGTTCACCAAAAAGCCCAAACAGACTACGAAATAGGTTCCCCGCTGCAAGGCCGTATTGCGAAGGTTCATGTAAGCAAAGGGGACGTGTTAAAGGAAAACGACCTGTTATTCGTAATTGAAGCCATGAAAATGGAAACCTCGGTGACTGCATTAAGCTCAGGAAAAGTAAAGAAGGTTCATCTCCAAGCCGGTATAAATGTAGAACAGGATGATCTGGTGGTTGAGCTTGAAAGTGATTGAATGACTGACGGATTGAAGGATTGAATGTGCTACTACCGTTGGTATGATTTTTGGTTCTTATGAAAATTAGGGGGGACTGAATACCTGATTTTTCTTACACAGTGCAACTAACCTTAGTTTCCATCTGGAAAATGGTCTATTAGAGGTTATATTTGAGCCCTTTTATATAATAAGGATAACTTATGCACAAATTTGCTCTTTTTCTTATCGCCCTATTGATATCCGGGAATGCCTTTGCTGACCGCTATCCAAGTACCAGCGACAACGATTCGCTTAAAACGGCTCCTGTTAGTTGGTGGCTGTTAGACCCTGAAATCAATCAGGTTCCCGGAATCAGCACCGGAAGAGCTTATGAGTTTCTGAAAGGCAGGCCATCTCAAACGGTGGTGGTTGCGGTTATAGATTCAGGCGTTGATATCGACCATGAGGACCTGAAGGAAGTTATCTGGACCAATATCGACGAGATAGAGGGTAACGGCATTGATGACGATAATAATGGATATATTGACGATGTACATGGATGGAACTTTTTGGGTGGAGGTAACGGCGACAACATAGAATTTGACAGCAATGAACTTACCAGGGAATATGTCAGGTTGCAGGAAAAGTACAAGGTAATGACAGAAGTACAGCAACAAGCTGATACTGAGTGGACGTATTTCAAAAAAATCCAAAAGGAATACCATAGTACGGTAGAAAAAATGGAAGGGCAGTTTGCCGGATTCAAAGAGTTCTATGACCATTACCAAAAAGCTGAGCGGTTGTTGAAGGCCTATACAGAAGTTGAAGAACTTAAAAAAGAAGACCTTACCACTTGGGATTCCCCCGATGATAAAATCACTATGGCCCGTGACATCATGATGACTGCGTTTGACAATGGCCTGGATTCCGAGCAAATGGAAAAAGGTTATGAGTATTTCACTACCGCTTTAAACTATGGCTACAATCAGGAATTCGACCCAAGGGATATAATTGGTGATAATATCGACGATCCATATGAGCGGTTTTATGGAAACAATGATGTAAAAGGAAATTTTGCCTTTCACGGCACGCATGTTGCAGGCATTATCGCTGCCAACCGCATGAACGGTACCGGTATAAATGGCGTAGCAGACAATGTCAGGATAATGGTTGTCCGTGCCGTGCCAAACGGAGATGAGCGTGACAAAGACGTAGCCAACGCCATTATATATGCGGTAGACAATGGAGCCAGGATAATTAATATGAGTTTTGGCAAGCGATTTAGTCCGGACAAAAAAGTGGTAGACAAAGCCGTAAAATATGCTGAATCCAAAGGAGTATTGTTAATCCACGCGTCAGGCAACAACGGGCACGACACCCAGGAAAATATGCACTACCCTTGCAAAACCATTACTGCTACCGGGACCAACGTTAACAATTGGCTGGAAGTAGGTGCGGTAAGTTGGAAAGGTCAGGAAGAACTGGTGGCCACATTTTCCAACTTTGGTAAAACCACTGTGGACATCTTCGCACCAGGTGTAGACATCAAATCCACTGCTCCAGATCAGGATTACCAAAAAGCCAGCGGCACCTCCATGGCCGCCCCGGTTACTACTGGCGTGGCCGCGCTGGTCATGTCCTATTTTCCAGGTTTAAGTGCAGAAGAGGTAAAAGACATCATACTTAATTCGGCGGTAAGTTACCGGTCACAAAAGGTTAATGTCCCTGGCAAAGATGAGCAGGAAAAATTCGGGCAATTAAGTCAAACCGGCGGAGTGATCAACGCTTATGAAGCTGTTAAGTTGGCACAGAAAAGCAGGCCAAAAGGGAAGCCAATCCGCAAGGAATAATGACCTTTTTTTCCTTTAGCAGGTTTCTTATCTGGTGTTTATTTCTTGGATTATTTTCCAGCTGTGATCAATCGAAAGCTCATAGTGAAGCTCAACGGCAGTTTCTGGTAGTATTAGGAATCGCTCAGGATGCTGGTTTTCCTCAGGCACAGTGCCGGCAGTCTTGCTGTCTGGCAGTCTGGGATCATCCTGAGAAACACCGAAAAGCGGCGTGCATAGCACTGGTTGATCCTGATCAAAACAAGTACTGGCTTTTTGATGCTACTCCTGATTTTAAAGAACAAACACACTGGATAGAATCACGATGGGAAGTGGAGCTGAGTGGTGTGTTCTTAACACATGCCCATCTAGGTCACTACATCGGGCTGGGCCAGTTAGGCCGGGAAATAATCGGGGCTTCCAACATTCCTGTTTATGCCATGTCCCGAATGAAGCGATTTCTTGAAGAAAACGGACCATGGGAACAACTGGTACGATTGAAAAACATTGAGTTAGTAGCCTTACATGCCGATTCAGCCATCCAAGTATCCCGTAAAACTACCATTACTCCCTTTCTGGTACCTCACCGTGATGAATACAGTGAGACTGTAGGTTACAAGATCAAAAGCAATAATAAAGAGGCAATTTTCATTCCTGATATTGATAAATGGCAAAAATGGCAGCGGAATTTAGTTTTAGAAGTAACCAAAGTTGATCTGGCCTTTATTGATGGCAGTTTTTATAAAAACGGAGAATTGCCAGGTCGGGACATGTCCACCATACCTCACCCTTTTGTAATAGAGAGTATGGCCCTATTAAATGACCTGGAATTATCAGACCGACAAAAGGTGCACTTTATCCATATGAACCATACGAATCCACTACTGCAAACACATAGTGCCGCAAAGGAATCAGTGGAACAACAGGGATATCATGTGGCGATAGAAGGATCCATTTTCCCTCTTTAGTAAATTAGTCCTGATATGTAAGCTTCAAAATACCGGTGGAGTGAATATTATATCTACTCTTCTATTGCTCTCTCGTCCAATATTGGTATTGTTGTCAAAATAAGGGTTGAATTGACCATCGTTTTTTATCAAAACCTTTTCCCGTTGTATTTGTTGGCTAGTCAACTGATATAGCACGGCCTCACTTCTCATTTGAGATAACCACTGATTATACGCTGCCCCGCCAATGTTATCTGTATGACTGTTAATGGAGATTTGATAATTCTCCAAATGTGGCAAGGAATCTAAAAAACGATTGATTGTTTCTTTTTGGGTTTGGTTAATATAGTAACTACCACCGCCAAAATAGATGCTTCGAATGATCTCATGCTCCTGGGCCAGTGCCGGCAACCAGAATAAACAATAAAAACCAAATATCCACTTTTTCATTGAACAGACTATTCAATTAAGATAACGAATTTCAAATTTTATATGTTCCGCTGACACATTTAAATTACTTATAAGCCGTCCGTTAACCAAAAGATCCTTGACTCATGCTGGTTATTTTCGATTCAATTATAATTTTACTTTACTTACTAGTAAGTTTGTATTATATTTGATTATGGCTAGCAGAGGGTCAACCAAAAGGAAAATACTGGATTTGGCTGAATCCTTATTACAACGCAGAGGGTATAATGCATTTAGCTACCATCACTTATCACAGGAGTTGGGAATTAAGAATGCCGCGATACATTATCATTTTCCTTCTAAAGAGGTCTTGGGGTTGCAAATAATCGAGCGCACCAGCGATCGTTTTAAAAAATGGACCAACAACCATGAACACAGGATTTTGCCCACCAGGAATCAATTCGATTGGTTGGTGAAAAGTTATCAATACCATCTGAATTCTAACAATCGAGTCTGTTTGATTGGCTCACTGGCTACAGATTATTACACTTTGCCACTCTCCATGCAATCAGCCATCAATGAGTTATCCTATGAAGTTCAAAGTTGGACTGCCCGGTTGCTGGACAACGGCAGGCAAGCTGGAGAACTGCAGTTTGAAGGGAGAAGCCAAGACAAGGCACTTAGTATCATCAGCAGTTTAACAGGCTCATTGCAATTGGCCCGGTTGCTGGGCAATGAATACCATTTTCGAATTGTAAATCAAATTTATATTGAACTAAACCTTACTTAGTAGTAAGTATATTTTATGAAATTAAAAAGAGTAGTAATAACTGGCATGGGTGCAATTACACCGCTTGGAAATAACCTGAATAGATTTTGGACTAATTTGATAAAGGGAACCAGTGGTGCAACTGCCATAACTAAATTTGACACCAGTTTATTCAAGACCAAGTTCGCCTGTGAATTGAAGGGCTATGAACCCATTGACTATTTTAATAGTAAAGAGGCCCAAAAAACCGACCCCTTCACCCAATACGCATTGATTGCTGCGGCTGAAGCCATCCAAGACGCGGAATTAATATTTACCTCACTTGATGCACACAGATGCGGCGTTATCTGGTCATCTGGCAACGGAGGTATTTACACCTTTGATCAGGAATTAAAAGCATTTGCAGCTTCAAACGGGAATCCACGATTTAGTCCTTATTTCATTCCGAAGATCTTAATAGATACACCTTCAGGCGCCATTAGTATCAAATATGGATTAAAGGGGGCCAATTATTGTCCGGTCAGCGCCTGTGCTTCTTCCACCACCGCAATCCTCGATTCGTTTAACTACATCAGATTGGGTAAGGCAGATCTAATGGTCACCGGGGGTTCTGAGGCCCCAATTACCGAATCAGGGATCGGTGGGTTTGGCGCCATGAAAGCACTTTCCACCAGGAATGATTCACCTCACTCGGCCAGTCGGCCCTTTGACAGAGACCGGGATGGATTTGTAATGGGTGAAGGGGCGAGTGCGCTTATTTTAGAAGCGCTTGACCACGCACTGGCTAGAGGGGCTAAAATTTACGGAGAGGTAGCTGGAGGGGGGATGACCGCTGATGCATATCATCCAACCGCTACACATCCGGAGGGAATAGGGGCACTCAAAGGCATGGAACTGGCGCTGGAAGAGTCCAGCATATCACCGGGAACTTTGGACTATATAAATGCACATGCTACTTCTACTCAGGTGGGAGACCTGTCAGAATTATCTGCCATCAATAAATTATTGCCTAAACATGCCGAGACCTGGGTGGGAGCCACAAAATCAATGACCGGACATCTTTTGGGGGCTGCGGGTGCCATTGAAGCCATGATTTGTACCCTAGCTGTTCATAACGACGTCATACCGCCTACTATAAATATTGAAAACCTGGATCCGGCGGTACCTGAAAATTTAAAGATCACCGTGTCGGGACCCATATCACAACCGGTTTACTATGCCATGAGCAATACCTTTGGCTTCGGTGGTCACAATGCTACGGTAGTAATTAAAAAATACAACTTTTGAAGTTTTTAGTTTTGAATTTTTAGTCCCCCTTGGGCGCAGATCAGCGCGCGGTAATGATCAGGATTTAAAAATATTCCAAAATTTGCCATCAGATGAAGGCTTTTGGAAGCCCTTAAATTTCAGGATAAAACAGGCCCCTTTACCTGGTTCGGTGTCACAGCTTATGGTACCCCCCATGTACTCGGTAAATTTTCTTACTATGGTCAGGCTTAAGTCAGAGGCATTCTTAATATGAACCTCTTCCAATGGTTCAGGGTTGGTAAGTGGTTTGAGCGCCTCGGTTGACAGCCCTGGGCCTTGATCAGATACCATTATATTGAGGAATTCTTTGTTTTCCTGAGTTTTTACCAAAACTCTTTTTCCAGCGGTAGAAAATTTGACAGCGTTGCCAATTAGATTTTCCAGTATCTGATGGGTATAAACCCGATCTAGTTTAACCAGATAGGGTTCAATCTTAAACTGCAGTTTTACCCCCTTTCCTTGAGCCAATTCATCAAATTGGCTGGACAATTCTTCTACCAGTTCTTCTAAATTAAATTCCGAAATATTGAGTTCTCGCTCTTTAGGCAGTGATGACTTTACAGAGAGTATGCGATCGATGCGATCATTCATCCTCCATAAAGAGCTGTTTAACCGCTCTATGTACTCTGAAAGGTCAGGTGTTCGCTCAGCTAATTCCTCTTTAAGGGACTCACTTATACTTATGGTACTTGTTAAGGTATTCTTTAGTTCATGGGCCAGTATACGCATGATCTTGTCCTTCTCTTCACTTACTTCTGACAAGTAAGCATTCATTTGTTGGATTTCGCGTTTTTGCTCTTGAATCTCATTATTACTTTTGACCAATTGCTCCTGCATAATATTAAGATTACGCAATCGCCTGATGAGTTCTTTCAGCACCGCATCCTTGAGGTGCGGATGTTGTTCCATTATTACATTAAACCGTTCACGGCTCAATTGTAGCAACATGGTAGGTTGGGTGGCTGTTACCGAGGCACTGCGCGTATCGATATCGATGAGCGCATATTCTCCAAAATACTCTCCGGAAATAAGGGTCGCCAATAACTGGTCTCCGTCGTGAACCATAACCGCACCACGGGTAACCAGGAACATGCTGTCACCTGTATCGCCTTTACGGATTATGGTATGGTCCTTTTGAGCCTCTACTTCCTGTAGTTCCGATGCAAGCTGCTGCAGGACCGTATCCGGAAGTTTAGCAAATAGCGAGATTTTTTGTAATGCCAGGGCCTGAGTAGAAAGTTGTAAAGTGCTCATAGCATCAATTTACCAAATACCAAGCACTCCTCAAAAATCATTCTGGTACTGGATTGAAAACCTTAGCCTTATTTTGGAACTCATACAATTTTAGATAATACTCATCTGCCATTCTATCTGAATCAAAATAGGGAACTACATCCTTCAAACTACTGGCAACCATGGAATTCCACTGGTCAGGGTGCTCATAGTACATTGGGAGTATGTCATCCTCCAGGACATTCAACAAGTTTTGTGCATCCTGCTGGTCCTGTTGATGATGCGGGAGTGTGTGGTCAACCACAGGTATTACGAAGCTATTTTCTTTGTTTCTGGCGAATTCAAGGATCCAGCCATCCTGAGTAGAGAAATTTACCGCTCCGTTCATAGCTGCGGTCATACCGCTGGTACCAGATGCTTCCCTGGGTATCCTTGGATTGTTCAACCAAAGATCAGCGCCCTTCTTACACATTAACGAAAGCCACAACTCATATCCAACCAGCACCGCACAATTCATGAACTCTTTATGCATGTACACCAGTTTATCAAATGTACTGATAGCCCCGTAGTCCGTTGGATAGGGTTTCCCCGCCCAAATAATCTGTATTGGACGCTTCTTATCAGTTACCAGACTTTTAAAGCGATCGAAGTCCGATGTGATCAGATCGGGGCGTTTGTACTCCGCGAACCGCCTGGCCCAAACAATGGTCAAGACATCAGGATCCATAATCTTTCCTGTTTGATCGGCCACTACCTCAAAAAACTTTCTTTTCAAGGTTTTTTTCCTGGCTCGTATGGTTTCAAGGTCACCCCGCTCCAGATATTTATACAACCTCTTATCAGACCAGTATTTTTGGTTTTGGGCGTTGGTTATTGAAGTGATCTGACAGATATCTTCTTCTCCTGCCCACATTTGCCTGGCAACTTCTCCATGTTTTTTGCTTACACCATTGGCTATTTTACTTAACCTTAAGGCTGCCAGGGTTTGATCGAAGGTAGTTCCTTCAATCCCGGTGATTTCTTTAACCACTGTTTGCCCCGTGCCATTGAAAAACCCCATTTTCTCTAGCAAGCTGAATTCATGTTTTTCGTTTCCTGCCTGTTCCGGGGTATGGGTGGTCAGCACCATATGATCCTGTACGGCCTTCACCGATCCTAGTTTATTATAAAGATAAAATGCTGCTGGTAGGGCGTGGGCTTCATTTAGGTGGTAAATAGTAGGCTCAAATCCCAATTGATCCAATAATTTGGCTCCTCCAATGCCCAAAACTATGTACTGTGCAATCCGGGTGGATACATTTGAATCGTACAACCTATGACAAATGGTATGAGCTAAATAATCATTCTCTGGTAAATCAGTAGTTAACAAAAACATCGGTGCAGCTCCAAAGATGGCCGGATCCAGATAGTAGGCTTTTACCTTGACCATGTGTTGGTTGACCATAATGTCGAAAGTAATTTCCGTGTCCTCCAGGAAAGAGTATATCTTCTCCTGAAACAACACCTCCATGGACTTATCGGCTTTCCTAATCTGGTCGTAATACCCTTTGGTCCACAACATGCCGATTCCAATCAGCGGTTGTTTCAAATCAAAGGCGCTTCTCATGTGGGATCCTGCTAAAAATCCAAGCCCTCCGGAATATATCTTTAATGCCTGATCAATGGCAAACTCCATACTAAAATAAGCAACCTTTTCGGGGTACTTAGGATTAATCTCATATGGAAAATTAAAATTGAATTTCTCGCTCATACTACTCAAACCCATTTGCCAGGTATTCTAATATACAAAATTGCGAACGCCTAAAGCAACACCATAAATTAATGAACTCTATCAGTTGGTAATTTCGGTAGGCAGAAGATTTCCAGACAATCTCAATAGCTCAGTTTCCGCCAATTTTGTAGAGAATATTGAATCCAAAAGACGGCCATTGGCATCTACTAAACTCCGTTGGGCTTCCCGTAGTACCAAAAAATCGCTGGCCCCCAGCCTAAATCGTTCAACAGCTATATCTTCATTTTCCTTAGCTACTTCAAGATTATTTCTCTCAAGCGCCACTACACGTAAACTGTTCTGGTAATTAATAAATGCTTTTCTTAGATCGCCTTTAACCAATAGTTTTAGCTCGTTCAGAACCAGCAATGTGGTTTCATGCTCAATTTTTGTATTCTGGACTCTTCTGTTGGTGTTATTTCCATCGAAAATATTCCAGCGGGCAGTCAGTCCGTAGTTTATCCCATCAAATACCGAAGTCCTTAATTGGCCAGCTTCATTATCTGAATTTGAATAGGTGTACGCTACATCCAAAGAAATGCTGGGAAATCGACTTG
>CAZAWQ010000456.1:0-2049 GCA_964488585.1 uncultured Roseivirgaceae bacterium | reverse complement strand
CCAAAGGAAGTACCCGATACAGTTACCGGGATTGGGTGATCAATGAAAGGACCGGCCCTCATTCTCAAACTTTCTATTGCTACCCTGAATCAATTAAGAATACCGCAACATATTTTATTGATAATGTTCTCAGGTACGGAGATAAACCACTTTCGAGCCTTGAAGATGCCATTACCTGTCAACGGATTATAGAGGCCTGTGAACAGTCTGCAGAAGATGGTATTCAGGTCATTTTATGATGGAATAGTAAAGAACTTACAGGGATGACATGGGTTGCCCGTTGTAACAGATGTCGATTAACGGATTAATGGACAGTTATTGTTGAATTTTTTCTTTTATTTTAAATACCATCCAACAAAAATTCTAGTGTTCACCTGCTTGATTTTGAAAAAACCCTGCTTATAATGTAAACAGGGTTTCCAGTTGCCCGACCAGGGCTCGAACCTGGACTCTTCTGGACCAAAACCAGACGTGTTGCCAGTTACACCATCGGGCATCATTTTAAGGCTACAAATGTAGAATTATTTTGAAGGAAGAAAAAACAAATATCAAAAATTAGGTTTCACCCGACAGAATCGGCTTCCAGTTTAACTTGCTTCGCTACCCACCTGCGTGCATTCACAAAGGCCTCCATCCAGGGGGTAATTTGCGCCGTTTGCAGCCCATCTTCTTTATGTGCCCACTGCCAGGGGAAGATAGACCTTTCCAAATGAGGCATCATGGCCAGGTGCCGTCCATTGGCTGAACATACCGCTGCCGCTTGGTATTGGGATCCGTTGGGGTTACCCGGGTACTGTTCATAGCTGTAACTGGCGGCTATTTGATACTGATCCCCATCCAGGGGAAAACTGAATTTGCCTTCACTATGCGCCACCCATATTCCTAATCTCGAACCTGCCAGGGAACTGAGCATCACGCTGGAGTTTTCATGGATGTCCACAGTAAGGAATGCTGACTCAAATTTTCCCGAATCATTATGAAGCATTTTAGGGTGCTGTTTATGCCCGGGATACACCAAACCAAGTTCCATCATCAGTTGACAGCCATTGCAGACGCCCAAGCTTAGTATATCAGCACGCTTATAAAAGTTGTCCAGGGCAGTACGGGCTTTTTCATTATAACGAAAGGCTCCAGCCCAGCCTTTGGCAGAACCCAGTACATCCGAATTGCTGAATCCCCCAACAAAGACTATAAAATTAATATCTTCTAAGGTCTCACGACCAGCAATCAGATCGGTCATGTGTACATCTTTTACCTCAAAGCCTGCCAAATACAGTGAATAGGCCATTTCACGGTCCCCATTGACTCCTTTTTCTCGAATAATAGCAGCTTTATAGCGACTGGGCGCATGCCGCTGAGCGCTGATGCCCAGTGAGGAATGAGTGCCCTTAAACTCTGAGGGTATGCGGAAATGTAGTGGTTGACGATGAAAGTTTTTATAGCGTTCTTTGGCCAGGGCTTCACCGCATTGATGTTGGTCCAGTAGGTAAGATGTCTGGTACCACTGATCGCGGTATTTGGCAATATTTAAATTAAATGTACTAGTGCCTAGCGTGATATCTGCTTCGGGCTGGTTAACAACTTTTCCAATAACCTGGAAGTTCAACTTGTGCTCGAATAATATTGATGTGACCTTTTCCATTTCCGCTACCTGCAGTACCACCGCGGGATTTTCGCTGAACAACACTTGAACAGAATCTGAGCCCAATTCAGATAGGTCCACTGTGAATCCTGACCGCAGGGTAGGAAACGCCATTTCGAGTAATGTGACTATTAGTCCGCCTTCACTAACATCATGTCCTGAAAGTACCAGGTTGTGGGAAATGATTTGTTGTATTGCGGTAAATGCATTCTGGAAATATTCACAATCAGCGATATCGGGCGTTTCGCCACCCAATTGGTTGAGCGTCTGGCCGAAACTGCTTCCTCCCAATGCTAACGGTGTTGACGAGAAGTCCACATAGATCAGTTTACTGTTTTCCACAACCTTCAAATCGGGTGTCACGGCCTGCTTAATATCGCTGACCTCAGCGCTGGCCGACACAATCA
>CAZAWQ010000455.1:0-3785 GCA_964488585.1 uncultured Roseivirgaceae bacterium | reverse complement strand
ATTACTATTGAGTTAAATATATAGTTTATTCGACACGGTAAAAAAAATAAATTAAAATGTAAACCATGAACATAGAATTAAATGCCATACGGGATGCCCAAAAGCAATCATGGAACAAATTTTCTCCTGGTTGGAAGAAATGGGATAATCTGACTATGAAGTTTCTTCAACCCCATGGAGATGCTATCATTAAACACCTGAAACCAGCTGACGCTGATCAAGTGCTGGATATTGCTGCGGGCACCGGGGAACCGGGGCTGACCATAGCCCATATGATGGTTAATGGAAAGGTAACTCTGACCGACTTGTCTGAAGGGATGCTGGATGTGGCCAGTGACAAAGCTAAGGCCAACGGACTTAGTAATGTAGCGACTCTGGTAGCGGATGCCTGTGAGCTTCCATTTCCTGATAACACTTTTGATGCAGTTAGTTGTCGATTGGGTTTTATGTTCTTTCCTGATATGCAACTGGCAGCTACAGAAATGGTCAGGGTATTAAAGCCAGCTGGCAGACTGGCTGCCACCGTTTGGGGCGCACCCGAAAAAAATTTCTGGGTCACTTGCATCAGTCAAAATATTAAACAACACATCGAAATGGCGACACCACCTGAAGGAGCCCCCGGAATGTTTCGATGTGCTCCGGAAGGGCTTATGTCGGAGTTATTCAGGCAAGTGGGTTTAAAGAACATAGTAGAAGCTGAAATCCCGGGGAAAATCAATTGCTCGAGCGCCCAAGAGTATTGGGATTTTATGACAGAAATTGCTGCCCCTTTTGTGGGGGCTTTGAGTACCGCCAGTGAAGAGACTGTTGAAATGGTGAGAAGGGGCGTAATCAACAGTGTGGATGTGCGATATCCTGATGAGACTACTTTGGATACCAGTGGAATTTTGATTTATGGGGAGAAGTAAATCGAGTTATGAATTTTAAGTGATGAATTATGAGTTAAGATGTTGGACCTGGACCTGCTACATTTGACTGGACAGTAAGTTAAGCATCTAATCAATTAACTTACAACTATGAAAGAAGAAAGAAGATCCTATGACAAGGAGTTTAAAATAATCTATGAAAACATTTTCAAGACGACAATTTAGTACCACTTTTGGCCTGGGGTCCTTGGGTCTAATAGTGCTAAATTCATGCAAACAATCAACACCACCTGATACCATACTCCATAATGCTAATATCTTCACTTCCGATCCAAATCAGCCTAAGGCGCAGGCAATAGCG
Source organism: uncultured Roseivirgaceae bacterium (assembly GCA_964488585.1). Classification (GTDB taxonomy): domain Bacteria; phylum Bacteroidota; class Bacteroidia; order Cytophagales; family Cyclobacteriaceae; genus SZUA-3. The sequence goes on along the minus strand of CAZAWQ010000455.1, from coordinate 2,558 downwards.
TTGACCGATGGAAAGATTGTAGCTGTAGGCGAAGATGTAGATATTTTGCATTTGTCCCGTTCATCTACCACTATAATCAATATAGCTGGAAATACCATTACTCCGGGATTTATTGATGCGCACTCCCATCCCGCCTATTCAGGAAGGCGGCATCTTCGAAATGTAGATTGTGATCTTAGATCAATTAAAGCCATTCAGGAGGCCTTGAAAAAAGAAACTTCCACTACTGCTTCTGGTGAATGGATATCAGGTTTCAAGTATGATGATACTAAAACCGCCGAAGGCAGATACATCAACCGGTATGACCTGGATGAGGTAACAACTGACCACCCTGTAGGTATCGAGCACCGTGGAGGTCATACCTTCTATGCTAATTCAATGGCACTTCAGTTAGCCAACATCGATCGAAATACCACCGATCCGCAAGGTGGGCAAATTGAACGAGATGAAAACGGTGAACCTACAGGTCTTTTAAAGGAAAATGCCGTTGAACTTGTTACCAAGCTCATACCTGATAATTTTACAGCTATCGACAATCAGAAAGGAGTGAAATTAATTTCTGAAATGATGTCTAAATCAGGAATTACTTCGGTAACCGATGCCATGGGAGAACCGGATGACCTGATTGCTTATAGAGATGCTCTTACCGCCGGTGAACTGTCCACTCGAATTTATTGCATGATGACTTATCATCATATTGACAAGTTGATTGAGCAAGGGGTTAAAACCGGTGATGGCGATGCCTGGGTTCGGGTTGGTGGAATGAAACTTACCTGTGATGGGTCCATTTCCGAACGTACTGCCCGATTATCGGAACCCTATGTAGGACGACCCGATGACTACGGTATTATTGTAATGGACGAAGATGAATTGTATGAGTATGCAATCAAAGCCCACAAGGCCAACTGGCAAATTGGTATCCATGCCAACGGAGATGTGGGAATCGACAAGTCGTTAAATGTTTTTGAAAAAATACAAAAGGAACACCATAGAGATGACCCCAGGTTTCGGTTGGAACATTGCACGGTAATCAATGAAAAAATATTGAAACGTATCAAGTACCTCAATGCAATTCCTAACCCTTTCTCGACCTATGTTTATTTTCACGGTGAAAAGATGGTAAACTATGGAAAAAAGCGTTTAGAAAGCATGTTCGCAGTGAGAAGTTTTCTTGATGCTGGAATCAATGTAACCCAAACCTCCGATTATCCTCCCGGTCCATTTGAGCCCATGATGGCTATTCAATCCTCGGTAACCAGAACGGACATGTCAGGTAATGTATGGGGTCCAAGTCAGAGGATATCGGTAAAAGAAGCTATCAAAGTAGGTACCATCAATGGCGCTTATGCTTCCTTTGAAGAGAAAATAAAAGGCTCCCTTGAAGTTGGCAAACTGGCTGATCTGGTAGTACTGGAGAAGGACCCTACGGCCGTAGATCCAAATACAATCATAGATATAAAGGTTGAACGGACCATGGTGAATGGAAATTGGGTTTATGAAAGTTAGGGATCGGGGCCAAAGATTAATAACCTATGGCATACTATTAGTTACCTTATCAAGCTGCGGAGTGAAAGATAAATTGACGTTTTTCCCGGATAGGACCAGTACCATTCCTCAGAATGATATTCCGTCTTATGCATCTGAACATTGGATCAAAACTTCTGACGGAGAAACCTTGCAGGCCTTTCTTTTTCAGCACTCTGAACAGGATAGAAGTTCTTTGATTTTATATTTTCACGGCAATGCTGGAAATCTTTACCATCGGTTTGACCATGCCTCCAGATTATTCCATATGAATAAGGATGTACTATTAATTAGCTATAGGGGATATGCAAAAAGTTCCGGGACTCCCACTGAAAACGGAATTTACAACGACGGTGAATCAGCGATCAATTTTACCATAGATATTTTGGGGTATGCCGAAAATAAAATTTCAATCTTTGGCCGCTCTTTGGGCAGTGCAGTGGCCATTCATATTTCACAGCACAGAAACTTCAAAAACTTAGTATTGATTACGCCGTTGACCTCAGGAAAGGAAATGGCCTCTGCTATGGGACTCGGATTTTTGAAATTTATCGCAGGGGACTCTTATAACTCACTGGAAAAAATCAACAATGTTAACTCCAGAGTCCTCATTATTCACGGAGACAGAGACGAGGTGGTTCCATACCAAATGGGAGAAAGGTTATTCCAGGCATACAATGGAACCAAACAAATGGTGACCATCGCAGGCGGTAGACATAACGATCTGGCAGAAGTAGATCCAATGTTGTATTGGGGTGAAATTGAAAGATTTCTTCAGTAGAACCCGGTAGTTCATGATTTCAGAATCAGATAAAACATTAACAGCTCCCCGGGCGGTAGTTCTTCTTCCCGTAGCATTTCTGCTACATCTTGCCGAAGAATGGTTTGGTGGGTTATCTGAGTGGACACTGCTGGCGCTGGGGAATGAAATTACTCCAGATCGGTTCCTGCTGATAAATTCAATTGCGTTTGCAATATTTGTAGCTGGAACGTTGGCTGCGTTTTACTACCCTTGAATGATCTGGTTGAGCACC
>CAZAWQ010000454.1:0-2570 GCA_964488585.1 uncultured Roseivirgaceae bacterium | reverse complement strand
CCGAGTTTCCATCTCTACTGGGTTCGTTAATTGGAATTACCATTGTTGTTATTGCTGCGAAAAAGGGGTTTTTGATGCCCAAGAACATTTGGAGGTTTGATGAAGAAAAAAACTGGCCACAAGAGTGGTTTGGCACCTTGTCGGTGACACAAAATAAAGGGTTAGCTGGACCAGGCATGTCGTTGGTTAAAGCCTGGTCACCCTATCTTATGCTGGCTTTTATATTAGTATTAACCAGGCTTACACAGTTGCCCATAAAAGGATGGTTAACCAGTATAAAAATAAGCTGGAATGAAATATTGGGTACATCAATCTCTGCTGTAAGCACACCTCTATATTTACCGGGTACCATACTGCTCTTGGTGGGCATTATCACCATTGTAACTCACAAAATGGACTTGAAAAAAGTTAGAATTGCCTTCTCAGATAGTGCTAAAATGTTATTGGGAGCAGGGTTTGTGTTGATATTTACCGTGCCAATGGTAAGGATATATATAAATTCCGGCACCAATCCTGCAGATTTACCTGGCATGCCCATTGCCATGGCGGAATTTGTGGCAACAAATGTGGGCGATATCTACCCCTTATTTGCAGCATGCATTGGGGCTCTTGGGGCATTTATTGCTGGCAGTAACACCGTCAGTAACCTGATGTTCAGCCTCTTTCAATTAGGAGTTGCTATAAAATTGTCAATGCCCACGTTCTTTATTGTAGCGTTACAGGCGGTTGGTGCAGCGGCCGGTAATATGATCGCTATCCATAATATCGTGGCGGCATCTGCAACGGTGGGGTTTTTAGGTAAAGAAGGAATGGTGCTTCGCCGGACAATTTTACCGACCATCTACTATTTAGTGATTGTAGGACTCATGGGTCTGCTCTTTATTTAAAAGTTATTCCAGAAGCTTTTCCATCTCCAATTTTTTTTCACCAAACTTATAAGTGCGCATATCGGTGCCACATACACTGCAAGCATCGATCTCAACTAGAACCTCTCCTTCATTAAGGGAAGGTTCCGGCACATCCTGTACGATCAATTGCTCTTTTCCATGATAAACTGCTGCTTTCATGTTACTCTTAAGATTTTGGTTTTTAAATTAGCTCATCCAGTTTTTAGCTGCTGAAGCATTCCATTTAGTGGTGGTTTTTTTCTGGTTGGTCCAGAATCTGACTCCATCCATTCCGGTGATATCACCGTAGCCAAACCTTGAACTATTCCAACCTCCAAAACTGAAAGGTTCCCTGGGAACAGGAACGCCAATATTTACCCCAATCATACCCGCACTGGCTCTGTCACTAAAATATCTGGCGGTTCCACCATTGGTGGTATAGATAGCTGCTGCATTTCCATATGAACTGGCATTTTCAATTTCCAGCGCATCATCCAACGTTTTTGCTCTGAGTACCGTCAATACTGGTCCAAATATCTCATCGCAAGCGCTTTTGTCTGTGGGGCCCAGGCCCTCAATAATGGTAGGGTTAACATAAGTCCCGTTTTCTTTACCAGGAACCACGGCGTTGCGGCCATCTAACAGAATATTGCCACCGGCTTTCTCTGCATCATTGATGTATGATTCAATTCTTTCCTGGGCTTGTTTACTGATCACAGAGCCCAGGTTTTCACCGGCCTTAATTTTTTGGCCTTCATAAATGATATGCTCCAGGATATGATCGGTTTTACCGACCAATACCAGTACACTTGCGGCCATGCAGCGCTGACCGGCGCACCCGTAAGCGCTGGCTACGACATTGGATGCGGTTATTTCAGGGTCAGCGTCTGGCATCACGATCAAGTGATTCTTGGCTCCTCCCAATGCCAGAGCGCGTTTTCCCTTCAGGGTTGACCGGTCATATACAATTTTGGCTACCTTAGATGATCCCACAAAACCAACGGCTTTAATTCCCGGGTGATCTGTAATGGCTTCCACCGCCTCTTTGCCACCATGGACCACGTTGAATGCCCCATCTGGCAAACCGGCTTGGCTAAGATAATCACCTAACACGTTGGCTGACAGAGGGACTTGTTCAGATGGTTTTAATATGAAGGTATTACCGGTGGCCAGTGCAATAGGAATCATCCACAAGGGTACCATAGCAGGAAAATTGAATGGTGTGATACCGGCAACAACGCCCAGTGGGAAGAATTTTTGTTCACAATAAACCCCGCGGCTAACTTCCAGAGTTTCCTGTTGCATGATCTGAGGCAGCGAAGTGGCAAATTCAGTGACTTCTATCCCCTTAGCTACTTCAGCTTTGGATTCAGCATGGGTCTTGCCATTTTCCTGACTTACAAGATCAGAAATTTCGTCAATATTAATTTCAAGTAATTGTTTGAATCTAAAGAGTACCTGTACTCTTTCCTTTACGGTTTGTGCACCCCATTCAAGAAAAGCAGCCTCAGCTTTGGAAACAGCCCGACTTATATCATCAGCTCCTCCTCTGGGTACTTTTCCAAGTATTGAGCCATCAAGTGGGCTGACAACCTCAATGTATCCGTTGTGGCTATCCTGTAACGTTTGCCCGCCGATGAGATGTCCAGTTATATTGCTTGAAGTGGTAAAGGATGTGCTCAT
>CAZAWQ010000453.1:0-2526 GCA_964488585.1 uncultured Roseivirgaceae bacterium | reverse complement strand
CAGCTACTCCCGGGGCTTCCTATTGTGTGTTGGTGGGACCTGAAGGAGACTTTAGCAAGGAAGAAATAGCTATGGCGGCTGACCATGGTTTTCAAACGGTGCATTTGGGCAATTGCCGGCTACGGACGGAAACAGCGGCGTTGGCAGCAGTGGTTGGGCTGGCGCTGAGCGCGAGGCGCGAGGCGCGAGGCGCGCGGGGCAAGGCGCTTTGACGAGGGTGGTAAGGTGTTAGGGTGTTAGGGTGTTAGGGGCGATGGGAACGCCGAACACCGATTAACGAATGATGATTTGCGAAGTCCTTACAGTAGTTCAATCATTAGAATATTAACTGTTTTAATGTTTTAGATTACACACTCCTCACACTACCTCACACTCAATACTCAAACCCCAAACTCACACTCAATCTCAGTATTGCTACAATTCCGATACTAATTGACACAATCCCGATAGCACCCCAAAGGAAATAAACCCAAATTTCTATTGTCCTTTTTACAGGGATTAAATATTAGTCTAACTTCTTAAAATTAAACATCATGAAAACACCAATTATTACAACCTTCAAAACCTTTTTTGTTGTACTTATCCTGCTAGTTTTGGCTGGTTGTTCCGAAGAAAACGATCCCCAACTAAATGATAGTGTGGATGCCGGATATCTGGCAAGTATTGTATTTCCGGGTCTCTTAACCAATGACAAGGACACCCCGTTAATAAATGCCAGGGCCTCCCGCAGTCAGGGCGTCTTCACCCCTGTGTTTCCTGGAATGCCACCTGTTCCTGCTCAGGGTGGTGGATCCGCTACCATCCTTCGTAATAAAAACGGTATCTCCGTGCAAATTCATTCTACAGGATTGACTCCCGGCAATGCCTACACCGCCTGGTTTATTGTAATTGAAGGAGGAAACCCTCCTATCGTGGTGAATGCAGCCGGTAACATTGTGGGAGGAAGCGGTAATTCAACCTTTGCCGGACATCTGTCTGCAGGGCCAATAGGAGCAGTTAATGGGACGGACATTCTAGGCGATGGTGGTGATGGGTCTTTTGACGACCCTGAAGGCAGCCTGTTACTAATTCATATTGTAGATCACGGATCTGCGGGCGTGGATGGACCGGGAACCATTCCTGAAAACATACAGGAGATCACCGGGGCTGATGGCCTTTCCCAGGAATGGGTTTTTGAACCATAAAACAGGAATTGAATTATAAATTCAAACTAACCAGCACGAGTGTTCCGTCGGATCACTCGTGCTTTATTCTTATCTTATGGTGACATCCTAACTCGAAGTTTGCCGCACCAGGTATGTGGAAATCAAGGATGCAACATGGAAACATTAAATTTGTATAATCAAATACTTTTGGCGAATTAGGCAGTATATCTAAATGCGTCAATTGCTCTATTTGTGTAAATTTCAATCTTGTTTAACCTCAACAACAAAAAGCTTTTACCATACTCCTTAATATTCTGTATGCATTTGCCATTTACTGGCATTTGCCAGAATACACTTGAGTTCAAGAATATTAAAGCGGAGCAAGGATTACCAGGTAAGCTCCTGATGGATATGATACAGGACCACCAGGGTTTCCTGTGGTGTGGCTTTGCTGGAAAAGGTGTAGCGCGTTATGACGGACAGTCGTTTAAAATCTACCTCCCAGATAAAAACGACCCCAACAGCCTCAGTAGCAATTTCGTCCAATCGTTATATGTAGATTCCCAGGAAAATATATGGATTGGTACTTGGAATGGACTGAATCTCTATAACCGCAATCAGGACAATTTTATCAGATTTTTTACTGATAAAGTAACTGGTAGTCCTATTTACGCGATCTACGAAGACCACAAGAATCGCATTTGGGTAGGCCTGGCAGGATTAAACCTAATGCAAAAGAAGGACACCAGTTTCTCGGTAAAAAATTATTCCTTTTCTTCTATCAACACTAGCTCTATCAGCAGTGATCAGATAATGAGTATTTTCGAGGACCAGGAAAATAACTTATGGGTAGCCTGTGATAACGGAATGAATCGGTTCAGGGAGTCAACCAAAGACTTTGACCGATATCCAATACCCCCTGATAGTTATCTTCAAATTCAATCTGCCATAATGGATCATACAGGACAGATTTGGCTGGCGACTTATGGGCAGGGTCTCTGGCAGTTTAACCAGCATACCGGAGAGTATATAAACTACTGGGACCGAGTACAGATTGTCGGATCCCATAATGAATTTAAAGGAACCATTCGTAAAATTTTTGAAGACAGAAACCGTAATTTCTGGATTGCTACCGATGGATCCGGACTAGGCCTGCTGGACCGTGAAAATCACGTCCTAACCATGCATTCTCATGACCCGTTTGAAAAGAGATCGTTGGTACATAATAACGTACTTTCACTTTGTGAAGATAACCAAGGGAATCTTTGGATTGGTACTGTTGATGGAATCAGCATGGTAAATGCACGTACCTCCAGTATTGAGAAAACAACATCTCATCCTTTAATCAAGAATGGGCTAAGCAACAACTGGGTGGCCGATA
>CAZAWQ010000452.1:0-1778 GCA_964488585.1 uncultured Roseivirgaceae bacterium | reverse complement strand
GATCCTGAAAAATCTCAAGTGCTAAATTCAATTCACCATGAAATATTTTGTTCAGGTAATGTATAATAATTACCGACACTTCTTCGTGATTATCATTATAGACCAAGGTAGATTCAAGGGCGTGAGAAAATGGGCCATGACCGATATCATGAAGTAAGATTGCTGCAAGCATTGACTTAAATTCCAAGTCACTTATTTCAATACCTTTTTGCCGAAGATTCAGTAAAGCGACACTCATAAGGTGCATAGCGCCCAACGCGTGGTGAAATCTGGTATGCAGGGCACCGGGATACACAAAATCGTTCAAACCCATTTGTTTGATTCTACGTAACCTTTGAAAGTAGGGGTGAGAAATTATATCATAAATAAGACCTTCTGGAATAGTAATAAATCCATAAACCGGGTCGTTGATAATTTTTTTCTTCTTCAAGTTGGTTTATAAGTACTTCTTAAAAGGTAACTTTAATCTAAAGAATTTATAACATGCAAAGATATAATATTTTATGGGCCGATGATGAGATAGATATGCTCAAACCGCATATACTATTTTTGGAGGGCAAAGGCTATAACATAACTCCAGTAAATAGTGGATCCGATGCAATCGAAAAGTTTGAAAATAACTACTTCGATCTGGTCTTCCTTGATGAAAATATGCCCGGGATGTCGGGGTTGGAAACCTTGGCCATAATTAAGGCCAATAAACCAAAAACACCGGTAGTAATGATCACAAAAAGTGAGGAAGAATACATCATGGAAGAAGCTATTGGATCAAAGATTGCCGACTATCTGATAAAACCGCTCAATCCCAATCAAATACTTCTGTCTGTAAAAAAGATACTGGATAATAAGCGATTGGTGACTGAAAAAATAAACCTGAGCTATCAACAAGATTTTAGAAAACTGTCAATGGCGTACAACGACCATATCAGTCATTCTGAATGGGTTGATATATATAAAAAGCTGATATATTGGGAGCTTGAAATTGATAGTACAGAGAACAGGAGTATGGCTGAAGTGCTTGAAAATCAAAAAGATGAAGCTAATGCCAACTTCACAAAATTTGTAATAGAGAACTATGAAGATTGGCTAAACGATCCAGCTGCGCCAAAACCACTAATCTCTCACCAAATAATGAAGAAGCGGGTTTTCCCCTATATCCAACCTGGAACACCTCTATTTTTTATTGTAATAGATAATCTTCGATACGATCAATGGAAGACTATAGAGCCGGTAGTGCTTGATTATTTCAACGTAGAAAATGAGGAGTTATACTACTCCATTCTGCCAACAACCACTGCATATTCCAGAAATGCGATTTTTTCAGGAATGTTACCTTTGGAAATGGCCAAATTTCACCCGGACCTGTGGGTGGGTGAGGATCAGGAGGATGGCAAAAATAAACATGAAGCAGAGTTTTTGGCCAGGCAAATTTCCAAATTAAGATTGGATATAAGACACAGCTATCATAAGGTAATTCATGCCAGTCAAGGTAAGCAGGTATTAGGCAACTTAAACAATCTCATGAAGAATGATCTCAATGTAATCGTTTACAACTTTGTGGACATGCTTTCCCATGCCCGTACCGACATACAGATGATCAAAGAACTAGCTCATGACGAGTCCGCTTATCGATCTATTACTAATTCCTGGTTTAACCATTCCTTTTTATTGGAAACTATGAAAAGGATTTCGGAGAAAGGGGCAAAAATGATCATCACTACTGATCATGGAACCATCAGGGTAAAAAGGTATTGAAATAAGTGACTTGGAATTTAAGT
>CAZAWQ010000451.1:0-3237 GCA_964488585.1 uncultured Roseivirgaceae bacterium | reverse complement strand
CTATTGAAGATTGAAGGAAACCAATTAAAAGAAAGACATAAATGGTGGTTGTTTTCATTACGAAATAGATTTAAAAAGGCTTTGCATTGAAATAGTATTTTATTTAGGGTAACGTTTCTGCTGAAATGATTTTCTTCCAGGTATTTCTAATAGGTCTTTCCTGTTACATCTTCAATGAGCAGTTGAAGCAATCCAAAAAACAAGCATTCTCAACTTGAAACTCCCAACAGGTTGTAACTGAAAATTGCTTGAGCTCGATCCAGCAGAAACAATGGACCTCAAAATGGACGGTTGCTGAATTTTATGTCATCCACGTATAAGACCACTTCCTGGGAAGTGGCGCTAATTCCTACTTCAATTCGGTCCTGGATCCAGAAATCAAGTGGCATATTGGGGCCTGTGGCATCAATTATCAGTTCATCATTCTGCCAGACTTGAATGGTACCCGCTTCAACATCATATTTCAGGTGTATCTTCACTTTTACCCATTGGTTTAGAGGAAATGACACTTCAGTGCCTGGTGCTTGGTTGTATGTGATCTTTTCACCGAATTTGTTTTCAACTGCCAGGTGATCACCCCTAAAGATCAACCGTGGGCCTGGTCCTCCTTCAAAATAGGACGATTCAAAATCGGCAATGGTGGTAGGCAATACATCTTCAATATAATAGCGCGCTACATACCAAAAATCATCACCCGACTGGAAAAGCACTAGGGTAGAACTAATTGAACTTTTGGCTGTCACCATATCTGAACTTGGCGCCACTGAGAAAAATTTCAACACCTGATTCGAAGCATCAAGTGGATCTGGAACCAGGTCGAACCGGTTGTCAATAAAATCGCAGCTACCATCGAAAATGCATTTTCGTAGTTCCACATAATTATCAACCGTTTTAGCTGAAGGGCTTTGCATGGTAAAGGCAGAAAAGAAACGGCTTCTGTCGTTTACATCTCTAATGAAGAAATCAAGGGATTCCATATAACGCTCAAAATCTTCTTCAAAGGACTCAAAGGGTTGAAAGAAGACATTGTCCTCATCTATCAAAAAAGTCCCTGAATCTGTTTCCAAATAATGGTCTTCAAAGAAGCCGGGTTCAAATAACTGCACAGCAAAGCTGCATTTTCCGTCTTCAATTAAATAGGCCTCCCCATTATCAAAAATCCGGATATGGTTACCTTCCGGGTCATTATATTCTGATATAATCTCACCAGAAACCATACAATCCAATTCCGGATCATTCTCCTGGTTGCAAGATTGAAGTCCTATTAAAAGGGGAAAAAACAATATCCTAAGTGGGTGTAGGGAAGATTGAATTTTGTCAATTAGGATTGTGGTCATGATCTGAGACTTATTAAGATAAGAACCCATTAAAATGATGTAAAGTGTTTTTCCTCAAACTTTTTATTCCTTTTTGTCAAATTAATGGATTATAGGTTTAAACTTTTCATCAAATCATTGATTAAACCATTCATCAATGACATCCTTTCGAAATCTCCACTCTTTCTCAAGCTTCACCGAGGGATATTCCCTTTCTTAACCCACATAAAAAGTATTTATCAAAATCCCTAAAAATCGAAATTCATAACTGGACAGGTCCTACTTGTTTTGCAGATATTTCAGAAGCGTAGTACCGGTTCCGGGCCTTACTGATATTTTATTGAATCCACCGGATTGGCATATGCAGCCTTGAGTGCCTGAAAACTGTATGTAGTTAAGGAAATAATAAGGGTGATCATAAACGCCATGATAAACACTGGCCACCCAACTTCAACCTGATAGGCAAAGTTTTGCAACCAGGTATCCATGATGTACCACCCTACAGGCCATGCGATTACATTCGCAATAATTATCCACTTGACAACATCCTTGGATAGAAGCATTATGGCATTTTGCGTTGTGGCCCCTAAAACTTTTCGAATGCCAATTTCTTTGGTTCTGGTTTCAGCGGTAAACGCTGCAAGACCAAATAATCCCAAACAGGAAATAAATATCGAAGCGGAAAATACAACAAATATGTTTTGAGTTTTTTTCTCACGTTGGTAAAGTTGATCAATCCGATCGTCAAGAAAGCTATATTCGAATTGTTCGCCCGGAAATAGTTCTTTCCATTTTGATTCAATAATCTTTAACGTCCCCGCAAAATTTACTGGTTGGATTCTCACTGATATTTGGCTCAAATGAGGTGGGTATATTACTAATGCCAGTGGTTCAATTTTCGTTCTTGCAGATCTGTAGTTAAAATCTTTAACAACTCCTACAACCTTCCTAATACCAGGAAAATAGGACAGTTCATTACCTGCTGCCTCCTCCGCTGTCCATCCAATCCTATCAACCGCAGCTTTATTAAGCATCAATGTTCCTGCAGTATCTGTGCCGAATTCTTTTGAGAATGCACGACCGGCAAGCAACTCCAACTTGTAAGTATCCACATATTCATGATCTACGTCAATATAGAATATACTAATTTGTTCACTCGATCCGGGAACCGAAAACATTGTATTGCTATATATTCTGTCACCTGGATTGTTACCTGACCCTGATACTGAAATAATTTGCGAGTTTTGCATCAATTCTTTTCTGAAAGTATCGTAACCCTCTGCAATCCGCTGGCCTCTTGTCGAAAGGATCACAACATTTTCCTTGTCAAATCCCAGCGACCTGTTTTGTATGAAATGCATCTGTTTGTAAACAGTTGACATGCCAATTATCAATGTAATGGATATCACAAATTGAATTACTACCATGTTTCTTCTAAAAAACAGATTTTCCTTTTCCCACCACCTTATTTCCATAAATAACCTTTGCGGGTTCAAACCGGGTTAAATAAAAAGCTGGATAGAGACCAGATAGAATGCCAACAACCAGTGTGGTGCCAAAAAGTAAAAGAATATTTTGGATGCTGAAAAGGGCCCGGATCGACAACTCCTCACCAAATATTGAATTATATATAGGAATAAATAGTGATATGAGATTCACGGCAAGAATTAGAGATATAGATGCCAGAACAACCGATTCATAAATGAACTGAACTTTGAGCTGACTTTTAATGGCGCCGAAGGTTTTACGTATTCCTACTTCCAGTGCTCTTTTATTTGCCCGGGCTGTTGATAAATTGATGAAGTTAATGCATGCAACAAATAGAATAAGAAAGGCGATCAATGACGAAATTTGAACCGAGGACGTACTTCCACCTATCTCAAGCTCCCAATTTGGGCTGGGGTCCAAATGAATATCTGTT
>CAZAWQ010000450.1:0-7203 GCA_964488585.1 uncultured Roseivirgaceae bacterium | reverse complement strand
AGCGGTCACCGCACCCATAAAAGTCGATACAATGGCAACGATAAGGATAGAACTTACGCCCAACAGCACACTTTCATCAATGATTAGATTGACATAGGTTCTGAATGACTCTCTATTTACAAAAAGTGAGCCCAGGAATATGAAATATTTACCGATACTTTTCATTAAAATCTTGGGGAATGGCTACATTTAAGCGGGCATTGGTGGAACCGATTAGCAGCAAATATAACAAAAACTGTGAGTTAAATTTGATACACTCAAACAATGGAAAGTAATAAAACTGCTATCGTTACCGCAGGTAGCAGGGGTATTGGCCGGGCAGTTGTTCTAAAACTGGTGTCAGAAGGGTTTGACGTGGTCACTTGTTCCAGAAGCAAAGTTAAGTTGGAGGCCCTACATGACGATGTAATCAGAAAGACTGTTCATGGTAAACTTTACTCTGTTCCGGCAGATCTTTCGGAGAAAGCAGGAGTTAGTGGCTTTTTGGCTTTTGTAGATGACCTGTCGTTGGATATTGATGTACTGGTGAATAATGCAGGGGCCTTTATCCCGGGGAAGGTATCCGATGAACCGGAAGGTGCGCTAGAGGCCATGATTGATATAAACCTCTTTAGCGCTTACCGGGTTACCAGAGGCGTATTACCCGGAATGATAAAAAGGAAGGCGGGGCACATTTTTAATATGTGTAGTGTCGCCAGCATCACTCCCTATATGCATGGTGGTAGTTATTGCATTGCTAAATTTGCCCTTTTGGGGTTCTCTAAAGTACTAAGGGAGGAAATGAAGGAACAAGGAATCAGGGTGACTTCTATTTTGCCTGGAGCGGCCCTTTCTGATAGCTGGAAAGGAGTAGATTTACCCGCCGAAAGATTTATGCCAGTGGAGGATGTAGCTTCATGTATATTCGATGCCTACTCGCTGTCATCCCGGTCTGTAGTTGAGGAAATTGTTTTGAGGCCTCAATTGGGTGATATTTAGATACCCTGAAAAACCAGTATTTTATTCTCAGAAAGCTTATTTTTGAATAAAAATAAAAATGGCGTTACCCGTAACCCATATCGATATCAACAGGGACTATTGTAAAAGTCTGACCAAATATTCAAGGCGCCATTCCCTGGAAGTAAACATTGGCGACCTACCAATGGGCGGGAATAACCCAATTCGCATCCAATCCATGACTACGGTTAGTACTATGGACACGGAAGGTTCAGTGGCCCAGATAAGACGCATGGTAGATGCGGGTTGTGAGTATGTGAGAATAACCGCGCCTAACTTAAAGGAGGCCCAAAACCTTCAGGAGATAAAAAAAGAGCTACTTAATTCAGGCATTAAGGTGCCGCTAATTGCTGATATTCATTTCACTCCAAATGCCGCGGAATTGGCTGCACGGTTAGTTGAAAAAGTGCGCATTAATCCAGGAAATTATGCTGATAAGAAAAAGTTTCAGGTAATTGAATACACCGAATCTTCATATCAGGAAGAGATTGATAGAATCAGGGAACGATTTACTCCTCTGGTTTTGATTTGTAAGGAGTACGGGGCTGCCATGCGTATTGGCACCAATCATGGGTCGTTGTCTGACCGCATTATGAGCCGCTATGGAGATACTCCTTTGGGGATGGTGGAATCTGCATTGGAGTTTTTAAGAATTTGTGAAGACCTGAACTATAACCAGATTGTACTGAGCATGAAGGCCAGTAATCCCCAGGTGATGGTTCAGGCGTACCGCTTGTTGGTAAACAGATTGGATTCAGAGGGTCTACAACCCTACCCATTGCATTTGGGTGTTACGGAAGCGGGTGAAGGAGAGGATGGACGCATCAAGTCTGCATTGGGCATAGGCAGTTTGTTGGAGGATGGTCTGGGCGACACTGTACGGGTCAGCCTTACCGAAGAGCCCGAGTTGGAGGCTCCAGTGGCAAAGAGGTTAGTGGATCGTTACCATTCAAGAAGTGGTCATGATAGCATACCCTCAATCCCTGAAATTCCCATTGATCCTTTCTGGTATAAGCGGCGGGCAAGTAACCCCATTGAAAATATCGGAGGTGCTAATGTGCCCCGGGTAATAGTGGATGTGCAATATCTGGAAAATATTCAGTATCAACACTTGAAAGCCATAGGACACCATTATTTGCCAGAGCTTGACAAATGGACTATGAGTGATACCGGGGCAGATTATATTTATTCGGGCAAGCATCCGGTACAATTTATGTTGCCCAATGGGTTAAAGGAAATTGTAGACTTTTCCGAATGGACCCGTTTGGAAGAACTCCATACTTTCCCGCTGTTAACTGTTGAACAATTGATGGCGCCAGCCAAGCTACACCCTCGATTGAATTTCGTTAAGATGACCTCCAATGACCTTGGTTCGGCACCTGAAATTCTCCGGGGACATCCTACATTGGTGGCCTGGCTTGAGACTGACAATCAACATGCCCGCGCTGATCAAAGGCGATTTATTTTTGAGCTGATTGCGAAAAATGTGACTAATCCGGTTATTATATCTCGTAAGTATGAGGATGAGAATTCAGATATTTTGCAGCTGAAAGCCGGGACAGATGTGGGAGCCCTGCTTATCGATGGGTTGGGTGATGGAGTGTTTCTGGAATTGATTCCAGGGATAAACAAAGAAAGTACTTTGTCTCGGGTAAAACGTTACAACCAGTTATGCTTCAATATTTTACAGGCAGCCAGGACCAGAATGACCAAGACAGAATATATCAGCTGTCCTTCTTGCGGACGTACTCTGTTTGATCTACAGGAAACCACCGCCATGATCAGACAACGGACGGATCATCTGAAGGGTGTAAAAATTGGTATTATGGGTTGTATCGTAAATGGACCTGGTGAAATGGCCGACGCTGATTATGGATATGTAGGTTCCGGAAAAGGAAAGATTACCCTGTATAAGGGACAGGAGGTGATAAAAAGAGGAGTACCTTCATCAAGTGCGGTGGATGAACTAATTGAGATCATAAAAGCGGGTGGCCAGTGGATCGAACCCCCGGGCGGTCTTGCGTGAAAAACAATGGAGCCAAAGAAGAAAAATTCAGTTAAAGAATACTTTCAGATGGGAGAAGTCCTGGGATACTTTTTTAGAAAAAAAGATCCATCCAGACCGAGTAACTTCAATATAAAAGTGATGCATGGGATCAATAAGATCGCAATTGTTATTTTCCTGCTTGGAGTTATATACATGATTGTTAAGAGACTCATTTAATGATATCCCGCATGCCCTTTTCGATCTGAAAATATCCTGGTTTTACGGTATACAATAAATCGGAAATTAACAGCGAGACCTGCTAACTAATCACTCATCACTTATAATTCAGAACTACTCTTATCCCTAGTACCCAGATTATATACTTCAGCAGAGTTGATCAGAGTAATTTCAACTCTTCTATTCAATTCACGACCGTCTTTTTCATCATCGTTACTGGCAAGGGGTTTTTCTTCCCCGTTTGCGTCTACCAGCAGTCGTTGTCCCAATACGCCCTGATCTATGAGGTAATGGGCGGCGGCCTGGGCCCTAAGATAAGAGATTCTCAGGTTGGATTTATTAGTTCCCCGACTGTCAGCATAACCTTCAATCTGAACTTCCAGGCTAGGATTACTGTGAAGTACTTTCGATATCTCCTTAAGTTTTGATATGCAGTCCGGCGAAAGTTGGTAACTGTTGTATAAAAAGTATGTATTGTTTAATACTTTAGATTTTACCTGGCCTTCTTGAAAATATTGCCGAGTGGCCAGATTGCCAAGGAAGGGTGTTTCTGACTTTTCTTCCCGAAGAGCTGAGGACAGTTGTTCATCAGATTCTATTGTTGGTGTATAACTTGGGGATTGTGTATTTGGCCTTGGCTTTGAATCGGTGGCTACAAATTCACTGGTTGGTGCTTCTTGTTGAGGGGCCAGGTATTGAGGGTGAAACTGCTGGGGTAAATGTGCCCGATAGATGTCTTTCTCTTTGGATCCATGAGGGTAACTTTCAAAATAAACGTAGGAGAAATCTCCGGTTACAGACAAATAGTTTTCATCTTGCTCCGAATTAATGCCCGGACCCAGATTTTTGGGTTCAGACCACCGTTTCCAACTTTCGTCTAACCTTTGAGTGACATACAGGTCACTGCCGCCTAATCCCTTATGACCAAAACTTGCAAAATAGAGGGTCTTACCGTCTGCTGCCAGGAAGGGAGCAAAATCCGCCTTTCCAGTATTTACTATAGGCCCCAGATTTTTGGGGCGTGAGTAACTGCCATCTTCTTGTTTAAAAGACACCTGTAAATCCTGTTCGCCAGCACCGCGGCCATCGTCAATAGCCATAAGCAGGACCATGGATTGCTCTTGATAGTAGAAATCATAGTAAGCGCTCAAATTAGTGAAATCCTGGATAACCAAATCCCCGGGTGCGCCCCATCCGGCTGGCGAATCATAGACCTGGGCCACGGAAGTCTTTACTCTTTTATAACTATCAAGCAGTAGGGCATAATGGCCGTCTCCGGTAATGGAACAAAGTGTATTGGCTTTTTTGTTATTTATTGGTCCTCCAAAATTTGTAGGGACTGACCATTCACCATCGATGTAATGTGAAAGCCAAATATCCTGAAAATCACGTTCACCACCAAAGTTATCAGGATGATTGCGGCGGCTGAAATACAAAGTCATGCCATCAGGAGATATTAAGGGCCTAACTTCCTGATACTCACTGTTAATAATAGGGCTTAACTTTTCACGAGGAACAAGGTCCTCCAAGCTAGTCAATTGTAAGGAAAGATAAAATGTGCTAACTGCTGCTATCAACCCCACCAGAATCCCTCTTTTCATGTCGGGTGTGGCATTTCGGTACCTGATATATTCAAGAAATATATGTTTTAAAAATGAGGTCCCACAGCTGTCGTCGTTAAGTTATATAATTTCTTTCAATAATTAAATAATATTACTGGAAATTACTTTGACAGATATGGAAATGTTCATAAATGATTGACAGTCTGCATCATGTAAGTTTTAATAGCCAATAAGCTTTCATTTTGAGGGAGTTAGCAATATTTTTGATTAATAATTGTTATTAGTGCACAATGGTGATCAATTGCTCTAGAGTTCGATGAAGAATTCTTTTCTAATAGGTATGGCCCTGATTTCAGTGGCCACAATATTCTCATGTAAGAGCAATTATATTTGCCCTTCCTATGAGAGCTCCTATATCCTCGATCAACCGACACGACACCAGAAATTTTCGCTATTCGATCAAGATACTTTACCGCGGGAGGATTTTGAAGTTAAAAAAAACAAATACGGGGTAATCAAAAGTATCAAATACAAAAAGAAGCGGGACGAACTGTTGACGGTAAAAATGGAGACCGTTTTTCCACAAGTCGAAGAGCTTGACACCTTACTTTTGGCGGAGCAGGACCTATCACCGGAGGATATGGAGCGATTGATCAATGAGGGTGAAAGACCGATCAATCATTTCAATGTGGATCAAATTTACTATATGAGGCATTTCGGACAATACTTGCCGATGCCCGAGGAGCCTTCTAAACGAGAGTTGGAGCCAGTAGAGGAAGAGGAGATCCTTGAGGAACCGGAAATAAAGAGAAAAAAGAAGTGGAAGTTCTGGAAGAAAGAAGTAGAAGACACTGACAGCTTGAACATCGGATTTGAAGAAGACCTGGGAGAACCTCAGGAAGAAGAATTAAGCAAAAAAGAACTACGCCAACAAGAGCAGGTTGAAAAGGAAAAGGAGGTGGAAATTGAAAGATCCAAACAGCCCACCATAGTCGATCTCGATGACTTTGAAAAGAATCGGGGTATATCTGCCACACCCTCCAATGAGAAAACATCCAAGAAGAAAAAGGTAAAAAACAACAAGCCCAAAGAGAAGAAGAAGATCAAACTGGGGTTTGGCAAAAAGAAGAAAAAAGAAGAAAGCGTAGAATTAGATCTTTGATCTCTGATCGCTGATCTCTCTGATCTCTGATCTCTGATCTCTCTGATCTCTCTGATCTCAGATATCTCATATAACAAAACTCATAAATATCAGTATACCAGCGAGTTGAATTTTAGAGCATTCCAGTTTTATTCTAGTTATCTTTTTTTGATATCGTGCGCTAATCTGCGCCCAGAGATTTTAGATCTGACATCTAAGATCTACCAGACATTTTCTCCAGTGCCAACATTAGTGCGTGGGTGCCCATTTTTCCATGACCTTGCGCTTGTACTGCCAGATACAGTTGTTTGACTAAGGCCAAGCCAGGTAATGAAAGTCCCATAGCCTCACTTTCTTTAAGCGCAATGCTCATGTCTTTAATAAAATGCTCCGCGTAGAATCCGGGATCAAAATTTCGGTTGACAATTCTTGGAGCCAGGTTGTTCAGGGTCCAGCAACCGGCAGCACCGCTGCTTATTGAAGAAAGCATGGTGGTTAAATCCAGGCCTGCTTTTTGCCCATATAACAAGGCCTCACACACCCCGATCATGGTTCCTGCAATGGTTATCTGGTTACACATTTTGGTATGCTGCCCTGAGCCGGCGGCGCCCTGGTAGACAATATTCTTACCCATTAATTCAAATAGCGGCATTACCAGGTTTACCGAATCTTCATCACCACCTACCATTATGGCTAGCGCTGCATTCTTTGCACCCACATCGCCACCGGAAACTGGAGCATCAATGGATTGGACTCCTTTGGCTTTAGCGGCCTGGTATATTTCTACTGCCAGACTTGGTTCTGTAGTGGTCATATCCACCAATATTGAACCTTCCCTGGTGGATTTAATAATTCCATTTTCACCCAGGTACACTTCCTTGACATCCTTTGGAAAACCCACTATGGTGAATATGACATCTGCTTGAGCAGCTACCTCACCGGGGCTGTTTGCCCACCCTAAACCTTGATCCAATAAAGTCGTCGCCTTTTCTTTGGTACGCGTGTATATTATACACCGGTATCCTGCATTATGGAGATGTGCTACCATGGAAGCGCCCATTACTCCGGTACCTATCCAGCCTATGGTGGTATTTTTGTCGATTTTCATTACGCTCTGATTTTAAATAATCCCAATAGAATTTAGTCACAAGATAAGGTTTGAGATCTTAGATCTCAGATTTCAGATCTCAGATCTATTAAACCACTACATTCACAATCTTCCCAGGTACTACAATTACCTTCTTAGGAGTTTTGTCACCAATCCATTTTTTTATAACATC
>CAZAWQ010000449.1:0-4848 GCA_964488585.1 uncultured Roseivirgaceae bacterium | reverse complement strand
GCTTGTTTCATTAATTTCCGGCTTTTTTGTTTGATTCAGTAACTCTTTAAAATCTCTTTCTTTAGCATAATACACGGTAGCATTATGCTAAAAGTATTAACTTATGAAACTGAACGAAAAAATAGTTAATACTCAAGGCTAAACAGTTGAAGGGATACATTTACATATTGCTAGTACTATGATCTTTACAGTTCTGGTTATTCTATGGTTTTTAGTAAATGGCTGTCAGCTTAATGAGGAACCACCAAAGCAAAAGCCCAATATCATCTTTATCATGGCAGATGATCATACCTCTCAGGCCTTTGGAATTTACGGCAGCAGACTGGCAGCGTTGAATCCAACACCGACACTAGATCGGTTGGCCAGGGAGGGGATGATTTTTGATAACTGTTTTGTGAACAACTCCATTTGTGTCCCCAGCAGGGCGGCTATTTTAACCGGGCAACACGCACAAACCAATGGAGTAATTGATCTGGAGGGGTTATTACCAGCGGAAAAGCAATATTTGCCCAAAGAAATGAAAAGCCTGGGGTATCAAACAGCTATTATCGGTAAATGGCATTTAAAAGAAGAGCCTAGCGAATTCGACTTTTACCAAGTATTACCAGGTCAAGGTAAATACTTCAATCCGGAATTTCGGGTAAGAGGAGATGAACCCTGGCCGCAAAACACAGTGGAAACTGAGGGACATTCTTCGGACGTTATCACTGATATTTCACTTGATTGGCTCAAGAATGCGCGGGATCAGAATAAACCTTTTTTTCTTATGCATCATTATAAAGCGCCCCATGACGATTTTGAAAATGCACCTCGTTACAACAGTTATTTGGAAAACACTTTTATTCCCGAACCCGAAAGTTTATACAATAACAGCAATAATGGTTCCCTGGCCACCAGAGGGAAAAATGATTCATTGACCCGCATCATAGGTTCTTCCGTTTCTAAGCGGAACCTGGTGCGTAACCAGGCCATGAACCTCTATATGGACAGCACTATTTACAGGAGCTACCGTAATTCAGGGGACATATCACCAAATGAATTAGTCAAATTCAACAACACCCCAAAAGAAAAAGCACACACCAGTGTTGTCTACCAGGAATACCTGAAAAGATATTTACGTTGTGTCAAAGGTGTGGACGACAATGTAAAAAGGCTATTAAATTACCTGGAGTCAGAAGGGCTATTGGATAATACTATAATCGTCTATACCGGTGACCAGGGGTTCATGCTTGGCGAACATGATTATATTGACAAACGTTGGATGTACGAGGAATCATTGCGAATGCCATTCTTTATAAGATATCCCAAATGGATTAAGTCAAATACTCGAACAGATGCTATTATCAACAATACGGACTTTGCACCAACACTAATAGAGTTAGCAGGAGGTCAAAAGCCCGATTACATGCAAGGGAATAGTTTCAAGTATATTCTGGAAAACAGACAGGAGCCAGATACTTGGCCACAAGCCACATACTACAGATACTGGATGCATATGGCACATCGTCACGCTAATCCTGCGCATTTCGGGATCCGTACCAAAGACCACAAATTAATTTTCTTCTATGGACGCTATTGGGTAGATACTGATGATCCCGATGCTACCTGGAACAAAGAAAGTTGGGGCAATGATTTCACCCGGCATACTCCTGTGGCCTGGGAATTTTATGATTTGAAAAATGATCCCGGGGAAACAAACAATGCGTATGGAGATCCAGAATCCCAGGAAGTCATTTCGGATTTAAAAGACCAACTGATTAATCTGCGTCAAGAATTGAACGAAACCGATGAAAATTATCCTCATATCCAAAAGGTGATCGATGAGCATTGGGATGATTGATCTGAGTGACAAGATCAAGATTTATTGTAAGCGTTCAATTTTTATACCAGGCCCGGAGTACGTAGGCAGGTAAAAAAAAGCTGGTTGCCGAGGTAGGCATGAAGATCTGTGCCACAGATTCCAACCAAATTGGAAATTATTCGAAGTGATACTTTATGAATAAATTTCCCGGTTTATAAGTAGTAAGTGTAGAGCAACACGTTTGAATGTATGATACATCTTGATGTATGATACATCTTGCAAATTTTAATAGACAGTTTAGATCAATTACCAAGCTTTCTTCAGCTCAATATGTCAATATACATTCGGCAGGGTAGTAATAAGGTAAAAAAGTATCAGTGAGAGTAGAAAACATAGTAGATGTGAAGTATTGAACAATCTATCTTTGTATAGCATTAATAAATTGGTAAATAAAGAGTAGAAGTTATTACATATATTGGTTAGTTTACTATAAGTATATGAAGTCAGATTAAAAGTCTGGCTTCATATTTTTATCACCATTGAGCTAAATTTCTTGAGGAATTAAAACCACTACGGTTTTAGGATCCATACCGCCACCTATCAGGTATCGCTGTTTCATGGACCTGTAACTTAATGGGTCTCAGGAAAGCCAAAGAAAGAAATGAGATATATTATTTGCCAAAAACCAGGTCAATTCCTTTTAAAAGAGAAACCTGTTCCGGCGAGAGGATCTAATGAAGCCTTGTTGAAGGTTAAAAAGGTGGGCATTTGTGGGACAGATCTACATGCTTTTTCCGGTAATCAAGCTTATTTTACTTATCCAAGGATTTTAGGGCACGAGTTGGCGGGAGAGGTTGTCGAAATAGGCGAAAACCACAATGGCATAAAGGCAGGCGATAAGGTAGTGATCATGCCCTATGTAAGTTGTGGATCTTGTATTGCTTGCAGGAATGGTAAGACCAACTGTTGTAGCAGCATTGAAGTGCTGGGTGTGCACAGGGATGGCGGGATGCAGGAGTATATTATCGTTCATGAGGATCTGCTCATACCTTGTTCTGGACTGTCTTATGAAGAAATGGCCATTGTGGAGCCATTAGCAATTGGAGCCCATGCTCTAAGAAGGGCTCAATTAACACCGGGTGAAACCATCATGGTGGTTGGATGCGGGCCAATTGGGATTGGCATCATGAAGCTAGCACAATTGGCTGAGGCAACTGTAATAGCGATGGATGTTAACCATGATCGATTAAGTTATGCCAAGGAAAAAATAGGGGTAGATCATATCATTCATGTAGGGAATAATGCTCTAGCCCAAACCATGGAAATAACCAACCAGGATTTGGCTACTGCGGTGTTTGATGCCACCGGCCATAAAGGAGCGCTTGAATCCGGACTTAAGTATATGTCACATGGTGGCAGATATGTATTGGTTGGGCTTGCCAAAGGAGATTTGGTTTTCAACCACCCGGCCATACATGCCAAGGAAGCGACTATAATGTGCAGTCGAAATGCCACTATTGATGATTTTAAGCAAGTTATTCAAGTGCTGGAAACCGGTCAATTTCCGGTAGAATCATATGTTACCCACATGGTTCCCTTTACAGATATGATAGCGCACTTTGATAGCTGGTTGAGACCGGAATCATCGGTGATAAAGGCCATGGTGGACTTTTAAATATGGATCTACATCTGAAGGATAAATTAATTGTAATATCCGGGGCAGCTGGTTTGAAAGGTAGTATTGGAGAAACCATGCTGCACGCATTGGTGGAGGAAGAAGCTATTCCTGCTGTGGTCGATAGAAATGACCGGGGGTATGAATATGTAAAGGATTTGCAAGCCCAAGGCATCGACTGCTTTTTTGCACAAACGGATGTAACGGATCCACATCAGATTAAGCAAGCTATTGGAGCTATTATTAAGAGATACCATCGCATCGACACCATTATCAATAATGTAGGAGTAAACGATGGTGCAGGGTTGGATTCATCCTATGAAGACTTCATGAATTCTCTGAAACTTAATCTGGTTAGTTATTTCTAATTGACCAAGTACGCAGTCTCTAAATTAATCGAATCTAAGGGCAATATTTTGAATATTGGCTCCAAATGCTCCTAGATGGCATTACATGAACTATGAACTAAGGTTTCCCTATCAGGAGGAAGTTAAGATAGCGGATCAGGAAAATGTGTTGGATGCCATCGAAATAAATCTGAATATTTTCAAAGATCACACTACTTCTATGAGTGAAAAAGCTGTCGCATTATGCTGGTTGATTCATCTAGTTGGTGACATACATCAACCTTTGCATACTGTAAGTTTATTTAGTGAGCAGTTTCCAAAAGGAGATAGAGGCGGGAATAGTTTTTGGATAAAGCCCAAAGGGACTGTAAAGCTACATGCCTACTGGGATGGATTGATGGGCAGGTCGACAAGTATCCAGAGCGTATTGAATGAGGTAACATTGATTACTGCTACCTATAAGAAGGATAAATCATCAACAGTATTAGACCCTGTTGCCTGGAGTAAGGAGAGTTTTAAACTGGCTAGAGAAACGGTGTATCTGAATGGTGTGCTGAAAGGAAATGTTGACAAAGAGAATGCGCTACCAGTACCAGAGAATTATGGGAAGGAATCAAGGAAGGTTGGTGAACAGCAAGTGGCCTTGGCGGGTTACCGATTAACTGGATTATTAGGTCATTCTTATAGAAGCAAATCTTTAACGTTATTTCATTGTTCAGATGTTGAGGCCGACCAAGATATAATCCGATCTGTTACCAATATCAAGAATCAACTGAGTAATTCACAGATAATCTGGAAAGAGGAAAAAGATGATAAATGTGGCTACCTGTTGAAATATGGAGAAAGGGAAGAGTTTATTAAGGAGGCAATGACAGATGTTGATCTGTGGATGGAAATTAAGCAATTTTTTGAAATATAGAGGTTAGCCGACCGGCCGCTTTCGACCCAAAGCGGCCGGTCGAGAGGACTCACTAATTGATTTAGCCTCCATAGTTATCACTAGTGTAATAATCAGCAATTTCGTT
>CAZAWQ010000448.1:0-3167 GCA_964488585.1 uncultured Roseivirgaceae bacterium | reverse complement strand
AATAGCTCATTTTAAGTCAGTTGGTTTTGCGGATATTAATCAAGGTGAAGAAATGGATTCTTCCACAATTTTCCGTATTTATTCCATGACCAAACCTATTACAAGCGTAGGCTTAATGATGTTATATGAGGAAGGGGCGTTCCAACTTTGGGACCCGGTATCTAAATATATTCCCGAATTCGGCAAGTTCAAGGTTTCCATCAATCCAAGGATTGCCGGCGTAGAGGAAATGGACCAGGAGATCCGCATTGTGGACATTCTGCGTAACACCTCTGGCCTTGGCTATGGATGGGGAGACGGAGGTTACGTGGACTCGCTTTACGCTTCCAGCGAAATATGGGACAGTGCCGATCTTGACCAGTTCTTTAGCACAATCCGGGAAATTCCTCTCTATTTTCAGCCAGGAACAAAATGGAGATATGGAATAAGCACGGATATGGTAGGGTTGCTGATAGAACGTCTTTCGGGTTTGAACCTCGATCGTTATTTGTCCGAAAAGATCTTCAAACCCCTTAAGATGCATGATACCTTCTTTAGTGTTCCGGAGGCAAAAGTGAATCGATTTGCAACCAACTACAGTCGGGGTGACAACGAAAGCCTAGAGGTAATTGACCAGGCTGAAGAAAGTAATTTTGTCCAGGAAGTAACTTTTTTTTCCGGGGGTGGCGGCCTTTTATCAACCACCAGAGATTATTATCGATTTTGTCAAATGATGTTAAATGGTGGCGAATTGGATGGAGTAAGGTTATTAAGCCCAAGAACGATCGACTTTATGACTTTGGATCATGTTATGGATTTTTCCTATGGAGGTGGCCCTGTACGTTATCCAAATGATGGAACAGGTTTTGGATTGGGATTCGCGGTGACGAAAGATGAAGCTGGATCCATGATGCTAGGATCCAAGGGAGCCTATGGGTGGGGAGGACTGGCCGGCACCCAATTCCGGATAGATCCCGAAGAGGATCTCATTCACATTCTTATGATCCAGCTTATACCCTACGGACATCTTTCCATTCGACAAGATTTCAATAATCTGGTTTACCAGGCCATCATCGACTGACAACACATGAAATTACAAGGGCGTACTGCTATTATTACCGGAGGAGCTCATGGGATTGGGAACGCTACAGCAGAGCTGTTTCAAAAGGAAGGTTGTAAAGTGATCATCTGGGATGTGCGTGAAATTGATCCGGGGCAATCTTCAGATCCTACCGGATTCTATTTCCAATCCATAGACGTGTCCAAAGTATCACAGGTAAAATCGGGAATTGAGAAGGTACTCAAGGATTTTCCAAAGGTCGATATCCTTGTGAACAATGCAGGCATTACCAGGGACAGGTCAATACAAAATATGAGTTTTAACGAATGGAAAGAGGTGATTGATATTAACCTGACCGGAGTTTTCAATTGTACTCAAGCCGTTATCCCAATCATGAAAGAAAGTGGATATGGCAGAATTATTTCAGCATCTTCCTCGACTGGTGTACGCGGCAACTTTGGTCAAACCAATTATGCAGCAGCCAAAGCCGGGGTGATCGGGATGACCAAAACCTGGGCCCTCGAACTTGGTAAATATGGCATTACTGCCAATTGCCTTGCACCCGGATTGATTGATACAGAAATGACGCAGGCAATTCCCGAGGAGATAAAAAGGAATATGATCGACCAAATTCCCGTGGGACGGATAGGGGTGTCGGCTGATGTAGCCCATGCATATTTATTTCTGGCTTCTGAGGAAGCCGGATTTATCAATGGGGTGTGTATTGGCATTGATGGCGGCACGTCACGTTAATGTTTAATATTCAAGTTATAAGATTATTTTATGAAACTTTTGCGGCAGCCATAGTCCCGGTGATTGGCATTGGGGTAAATTGGAAGCGTGCTACTTCAAAGGCAGCAAATGTTTCAATTATTCTGAGTTTAAGCATCAACTTCCTGTTGAAGATATTTAATATTCCCATACCGTATGGAATCGATGTTGGTGCCATCGCTCTAGCCGTCTCCCTTGCCTCATTTATCTCCATATCTCTTCTCAGTAAGCCAGTGAAAATTGATCCCAGGGTTGAGAAAACCATGGAGATTTGAAAGGAAGAACATCTATATTGTGGTGCCCCACACTCCAAATGGTGGCACCATCTAATTCGAGTCGTGCCACCACCGCAAGTGGGGGCACGACGATCACACCGGGAGGTGTTGCTTGCACTCTAAGTGGAGATTCATAATGAAAATCCGCTATGTGCTGTGGTGCCCACACTCCAGGTGGTGGCACCACTTCTTCGCCGTTCCAGTTCGAGTCGTGCCACCACCACAAGTGGGGGCACGACGATCATGCCTGGAGTCATACATGTTACAATCTTAACGTCACTCCACCTGTAAAATTCAACTTTTGAGTTGTATACCCGTAAACTTCGAAATAATCCTGGTTCAGCAGGTTTTTAAGATCGATGAAGATTGTGATCCGATCGTCCTGCACAGTATATGATGTATATAAATTGAATAAAAGATAGGGTTTCAAGCTGACAATATCAGATGAAAAAGTTTGCAGATTAAAATAAATGTCATCGCGTTCTCCGAAATATTGAAATCCCGCTCTTGCAAACCATTGCCTGTTTATCCGGTATGAAAGATTTAATCCAACGGAATGCCTGGGCCTCCTAAACAAGCTCTGAAAAGTTGAATCCTGGTCGCCAATTTTTGTTGTTGTCTCTCCCTCCACAAAAGCATAAAAACCTTTTATCTTAATTGAAGAATTAATTTGAAAAGATCCTTCCAATTCAAATCCCATAGTGTTCTGTTTATCGACGTTCTCATACATTCCCGTATAAATAATAATATCGGTCACTCTACGACTGAACATCGCGATCCTGGATTCAAAAAGCCCACCAGGTGAAAAATAGTGCAAACCACCATCTATACTTAAGCTGGTTTCGGGTTTTAAATCCTCGTTGGCCCCAAATTGTCCATATAACTGGTTGAGGGTCGGCGCCTTAAATCCTGTGGACAGGTTAAAGAATAGTTTCACTTTGCCCCCAATCAAATAAGACGGGTTGAAGCTGTACGTCCAGGTGTTACCATAAGTAGAATGACGCACGTTACGAACACCTGCTTCTCCATGAAATCCGCCGGAATTGAAAAGAAAAGATGCATAAGGGCTTGTAATTCCAACA
>CAZAWQ010000447.1:0-3306 GCA_964488585.1 uncultured Roseivirgaceae bacterium | reverse complement strand
CCCAGGGCCAAAAGAATCATTTTTCTACATCAGAGTGGCGCCCCATCTCAATTGGACCTTTTCGACTACAAGCCGTTATTGAATAAACTGAACGGACAGCAATTGCCAGATTCCGTCCGTCAGGGACAAAGGCTAACCGGTATGAGTGCAGGACAGTCTTCTTTGGCCCTGGCAGGCTCCCAGTTTTCCTTTAATCAGTACGGCAATAGCAGGGCATGGGTCAGTGAACTAATGCCCCATACTGCAGCGGTTGTGGACGAACTTTGTTTCGTGAAATCCATGTTTACAGAAGCCATTAATCACGACCCTGCCATTACTTTTATTCAAACCGGTTCGCAAATCGCAGGCCGACCTAGTATAGGATCCTGGCTGCATTACGGTTTGGGCAGTGACAATGATAACCTGCCCTCATTTATTGTGTTAGTAACCAAGAATAAAGGAGGACAACCATTGTATGCACGGTTGTGGGGTAATGGATTCCTGCCGTCAAATCATCAAGGAGTACAGTTCCGGTCCGGCAAGGACCCGGTGTTGTTTCTAAATAACCCGGAGGGCTTGGATGGCGGCGACAGACGTGAAATGCTTAACTACTTGAAACGACTTCATGAACTGGAATTTGAATCAATTGGAGATCCTGAAATAAACAATAGAATTTCACAATATGAGATGGCCTATCGTATGCAAACCTCGGTGCCAGAAACCCTCGATTTATCGGATGAGCCGGATTGGGTGTTTGATTTATATGGACCCGATTCCAGAGAGCCCGGTACTTTCGCAGCAAATTGTTTACTGGCAAGGCGACTGGCAGAGAGAGGAGTCAAGTTTGTTCAGCTCTATCATCAGGGATGGGACCAGCACTTGAAATTGCCCAAAAATATCAAGGTTCAAGCCAAGGAAACTGATCAGGCTTCGGCGGCATTGGTGAAGGACTTGAAACAAAGAGGACTACTGGAGGACACCTTAGTTATCTGGGGTGGGGAATTCGGGCGAACCGCATATTCCCAGGGAAAGTTGACTAAAAATGATTATGGGCGAGACCATCACCCTAATTGTTTTACCCTATGGATGGCCGGGGCAGGCGTAAAGCCGGGATTTACCTACGGCCAAACAGATGAATTTGGATACAATAGCGTTTCAAATCCTGTTCATGTTCATGACTTCCAGGCCACTTTATTGCACCTTCTAGGAATAGACCATAAACGATTGACCTTTAAGCATCAGGGTAGATATTACAGACTTACTGATGTTCATGGGAATGTAGTTCATGATTTATTTGTCTAGCCAGGTAATTGAATAACCTGAACTATGATTTCAGCCTGATAGCAATATATCCAATCATCATTAATTGGAATGATCCAGTAAACTACAGATACCTCTTTCTTAAGTCATTCATAATATGGACATTAATTGCCCATTGGTTGGCTACCGGCATCCTGGATAAGGCAAGAGCGGTGGTATTTGCTAAAAATTTTCTTCTGGTTTGTTTCATGGCTTTTACCTTACTTTATTGGGATTAAACTTATATCGGGATCTGAGTCTTTGCTATCATAGCAAACTAAACCTATTGATTTAAAATAAACACAATTAATTTTTTTATATGCACAGTTACTTTAACAAGTTATCCATAATGATGTTAGTTTTTATATTGTTGCAATGTCAGCAACAATCAGAAGAAACCCACACTCCGGCAAATGTCCCTAATATTATTGTGATTATCTCCGATGACCATGGTCGGGAATTGGGTAGTTATGGACATCCAATAATAAAAACCCCTAACATTGACCAGTTGGCAGCCCAGGGAACCCTGTTTACCAATGCATTTGCCACCACCGCTAGTTGCTCCGCCAGCAGGTCAGTAATTCTTACCGGTCTATATAACCACAGGAATGCTCAATATGGGCACACTCATGACTATCACCATTTTTCCAGTTACCAGGATATAAAGAGCCTGCCGGTGTTGTTGCGTACAGTAGGTTACAGGACTGCCTGTATCGGTAAGAAGCATGTGGAGCCAAAAAGTGTATATGATTTTGACGTAGAAGCACCTGGTGATACCCGTAACCCGGTTAAAATGGCAGAAACTTCCAGAAAGTTTATTGAAGAAAGTGGAGACCAGCCATTCTTGCTATATTTTGCTACTTCCGATCCGCATAGAGGTGGTGGCTTAATGGCTGGTGGTGATCTAAATCAGCAAGAATTTGGGGCAATTAACCGGTTTGGCAATACCGATGAAGGTTATGAAGGCATCAAAGAAACCATCTACGATACCACGAATATTACCGTGCCGGGTTGGCTTCCTGAAAACTCAACTACAAAACTTGAATTGTCACAATACTATCAGTCTGTTTCCAGGGTGGACTTTGGAGTGGGACATTTAATTGAAGTGCTTAAAGAAACCGGCAATTATGACAATTCAGTGATTATTTATATGTCGGACCATGGTCCTGCATTCGCGGGAGCCAAGACCACTGTTTATGAGCCGGGTCTTCGAACACCGCTGATTGTTAAGATGCCGGGCCAAACTGAGTCCAGGGTCACCGATGCCATGGTACACTGGCCTGACATTACTCCCACCTTACTAGAGATTGCGGGGGTGAATGAACCAGTTTATAACCAACACATCGGTGCGCCCTCAATCAGGGAACAGTTCGATTTTCCCAGCAGTCATGGATTGCATGGAAGATCTTTTCTCTCTGTGCTAAATGGAGCAGATGAATCAGGTTTTGAAACCGTTTATGCATCACACACTTTTCATGAAATCCAAATGTACTATCCCATGCGAGTGGTGCGTGATAAGAAATACAAACTTATCTGGAATATTGCTAACGGGTTACCTTTCCCTTTTGCCACAGACCTCTGGGCATCTGGTACCTGGCAGAGAATGTACCGACAGGGCCCCGACAGCAATTATGGGCCAAGGACTGTGCAACAATATATCTATCGGGATGAATTTGAATTATTTGACATTGAAAAAGATCCCTATGAAGCATTGAATTTGGCCTACGACCCTGCTTTTGCTGAATTATTGGAGCAGTATATAGAAAAACTTAAGGAATTTCAGATTCGTACATCAGATCCCTGGGTTAGTAAATGGATTTATCAATAGTAGCAGCAGGAATAATATCATCAAACAGGACGGTAGAATTTCTTTAAAAATTGCCGTTGGCCCAACCAGGAGAGATTTTCCAAAGTGTTTCTATCTACAAATATTGTGGAATCTGACCAACCAAATTCGCTCATACCCAATTCGTATAGCCGCTTTAATTTGCCGGCAGCACATACCACCTTTTGCTTATTTTTGTGTTG
>CAZAWQ010000446.1:0-2959 GCA_964488585.1 uncultured Roseivirgaceae bacterium | reverse complement strand
TCCTTGAAGGTAATATCCCCCAAGTGGATGCCTATCCGGAGGGTTAGTTCTTGATCATCTGATAAGGCTTTCTGGATGTCTAATGCACAGATTACCGCATCTCCAGCACTACTGAAACTAGCCAGGATTCCATCACCCATTTCTTTAAGGTATTTACCCCGGTATTTTTCGATCAGTGGTTTCTGGAGGACCCGGTTATGGTCTAGGAGTTGCATGGCCTTCTGCTCATCTTTCCCCATCAACGCCGTATAACCGACAATATCGGTAAACATTATGGCTGCTAGTTGACGGGATTGAGACATGGTATTTCAAATTACAAAAAATACTATCAAGGTGCACTAATTGGAATTTGGTGAACGGCAGCTTTCGGCCAAAAGCGGTCATTGGTAAATAAAACGCCCACGGTTCTGATAAGTTAAGTTTAAACTTCCTTTATCAATTGTTATAGTACGTTTAATTTACTTTAATAAACTCAACGGAAGTATTAAAATTAGAAATCCAGTTTTCTAATCTCTTCCATAATTCTTTGGTTTTTTCTATCTGCTTTCTCCACCAGCTCATCGACATCCGGGTCGCCAATTAATTCGGTAAAGAACGGGTCAGTATGCAACCAGGAAGGGCCATGCCAACCCATGTCGAATGCTTTTTGAATAAGTTCAATACCCAACTTTTTATCTCCGTGATAGAGGTAGATCCTACCCAGATCGAAATAAGCATAGACGTTTAAGTTAGGTTCCAGCTCCTTGATGCGGGCCAAATGCCTCTCAAAAACCACTTCAGCAGAATCTTTCATTCCTAATTTAAAATAAACCAATCCCTTGTCCATTCCATCATAACTTGAATTCAGATAGCAGGTTAGTGCCTTCATCCATTCTTTTTTCATCATGTAAATTCGGGCCAGCCCACGGTTGAATTGTAAGGTATCTTCGGAAAAATCCTTTCGAAGTAGTTCCTCCGCTTTGTCCAGTTGTTTAAGACCGAGGTGGTAGTCTACCCCGAATAATTCTTCAAATTCAGGAAAACCTTTTTCAGAAACTCTGTTCCTCACTGTTTCAACCGAATCCGACATTCCTAACCAAATATAGGTTGCCAAAGCACCCCGCCATCCTTCATAATCCGCTGGGTACAGGTTCAGGTACTTGTAACATAGCTCCAGTGATTCCGGGATTCTATTAGTTTTTGCATACAAGTCAGCTAGTGCCAACGTACCTTCCTTCGGATTTAACTGTATCCCCTTCTGCAACCATTTCTCTGCCACCTCGTGTTGATCTATGAGTCTGTAGTAGAATCCCAGAGCCAGATAACCTACTTCATTACCAGGGTCAAGGGCCACCGCCGTATTCCCCAAGATTTCAGCAGAATCAAGAATATGTTGACTAGCATTTTGGTGGTAGCTGAATGAGTATACCTTGCTCAAAAGGGCATAAGCTTCTACATACTCCGGATCGAGTTCAATTGCCTTTCTTAGCTGTGTTTTTGCAATTTGCTGATACTGCGACCTATTCCCAATTCCTACTCCTTTATTCCAGATCTTTGCAGCCTGCAGGTAAAGGTCGAATGCCTTCATACTAATGGTTGGAGGGGTGATTATATCTGTTTCTAATTTAGGTGAGATCTGCAACTGAAATTGCTCAGAGATGGCTTTTGCTACTGCATATTGGGTTTTAAAAATATCCTCGAATTCAAAATTATAATCCTTTGACCACAAATGTTTATCGGTGGCTCCATTGATCAACTGGGCAGTTATGCGAACTTGATTGCCTGATTTTCGAATGCTTCCTTCAAGTACCGTTGCTACCCTGAGCTCTTTGGCAATCTCGGTAATGGATTTTTCCTGCTTTTGCGATTTATATCGTATGACTGAGGTTCTGCTGCGAACTTCCAAACCTTCAATTTTGGCAAGATGGAAAATGATCTCCTCAGTAATTCCATCACTAAAATATTCCTGCTCGACATCACCACTCATATTGTCAAAATAAAGTACCGCCAGCGTATTTTCCTTAATCTGATTTTCACTTTTCTTCAGCCCACCGGGTAAAAGAGTAACTACCAGGATGCCGATCGATATCAGGAACATCACCGCGTAGCCGGTGAATGGCTTTTTGGAGACTTTGGAATATGGGTTAAGGATAGATTCTGTGGATGTAGTTCGAATGAATCCGGAGGGGCCTCGTTCAAAGAACCAGGCGGTAACCAATGCAACTGGGAACCCCACGATAAGTATTCTCAATAATGTATCAACATGATCTTCAAACCCAAGGTTCTTGAAGCCGATATACAAGAAGATCGATAGCAATATATAAATGAGGCCTGCTTGCGGTACATCCCTTCTGACGATTTCATGCCAGAAACCAAGCCTGGGTATTTCGGGTACTGGCAATCCAAAACCCTGTATTGCAAAAATTTTTTGGGGCTCTGCTATATTCTTTAACTCTTTTTCTCCTACATATACAGTTTGAAAATCTTTCTGGCCCTGAATGCTGTTCACCACGTTTTCAGACACATAGATCCCGCCGGGGTCGGTAATAGATTCGATCCGCGAGGCTAAATTTACTCCGTCGCCATAAATCTCATCTTGCTGAATTGTAATGTCACCCACATGAATGCCGATCCTGATTTTCCCCTTTAAATTTATTGCGACTGCCTGCTGAATCTGAATTGCACATTTCACTGCCTCAAGTGCGCTTTGAAAAGAGGACATAGTACCATCTCCCATTTCCTTTAACAGCTGACCGTTATTGTTTTGGATAATGGGTTTCTGTATGGCAATGTTGGATTTAACAAGACCAATGGCCAAGTTTTCGTCGTTTTGCATGGTAGCAGTATACCCGACAATATCGGTAAACATAATAGCAGCTAGTTGACGGGATTGAGACATGGTATTTCAACTTACGAAAAATACCATTATGGTGCATTATTTTAATAATCTTGACCGGCCGCTTTGGGTCGTTTCCGGCCT
>CAZAWQ010000445.1:0-7534 GCA_964488585.1 uncultured Roseivirgaceae bacterium | reverse complement strand
ATTTTTGCGTAACGACTGTTGACGATTACCCAGAAATGTTTTGAATGAAGGGTGGCAATGAAAATCAAAAAACATATGGTAGCTGGTGAAAAATTGTAGTTAACAAAAGATATTGAATTTACCAAAGCTGGCCTGCGTAGTTGCATTATACAATTACTATTTTTAGGTTGTACACAATCTGAGATGCAAACCTATAAATCAATTTCGCCAAATTTGTCCATCGGACGAGCTTGTCTAGTGGCATTAGCAGCCCAGGTAGTGACAGGATGTTCCATAAGTACCACAGAGGAAGCCAACCAACTCAATACCATCCAGGTATCACCAGGGTTTGAAGTAGAACAGGTAGCTGGCCCCGAATTGGTGGATTATCCGATGTTTGCCACTTTGGATGAAACGGGACGTTTATTCGTATTTGAATCCAAAGGTAATGTATATGAAACCAGCGAACAGGCTGTCGAAGATCCACAATTCAGAATAAGGCTGCTTGAAGATGAAGATGGAGATGGCCTATATGATAAGAGCACGGTCTTTGCGGATCATTTAAGCTTTCCTCAAGGCGGTGTTTTCGTTGATGGGAGCCTTATTGCGTCTTCAGCCCCGGATTTACTTAAACTCACCGATACTGACGGAGACGGGGTGGCAGATGAAAAAGAGGTACTGCTTTCGGGGTGGGTCTTAAATGTAAACGCAAATAGTTTAATAGGTCCGTTTCAGGGACCTGATGGATGGTTATACCTGACCAGTGCCATCATGGGGTTTGATGTGGTTTCACAGGAAGGTGAACAAATGAAGGGTGAAACGGCCCGAATTTGGAAAGTCAGACCTGATGGATCCGATTTGGAGTGGGTTGCTGCGGGAGGTATGAACAATCCGGTAGAATTGGCGTTTACCCGGGCAGGAGCAGTTATTGGAACTCAAACTTTTTTTGTGGATCCACAGCGAGGACTTCGTGATGCAATTACCTATTGGATTGAGGGAGGTGTGTATGGGAAAAAGAACTCGAACATTACCAGAGATAGTCTGCCACTCACTGGAGACCTGATGCCGGTAGTAACGCAGTATTCCCGTGCTGCCCCATCAGGAATTGGTATTTATAGAAGTTCGTTGTTTGGTGAAGATTATAAAGACAATTATTTCAGTGCTCAGTTCAATACCCACCAGGTGATTCGACATCAGTTATCCCGAAAAGGAGCTACATTTCAAACCGACGACCAGGTGTTTATGTGGTCAGAGAGTGAAGATTTTTACCCAACTGATGTTTTGGAGGATGCTGATGGGAGTTTGTTGGTGGTTGAAACCGGCGGTTGGTTTATTAAGGGCTGTCCGCTTTCACAGGTTTCAAAACCTCAATTGAAAGGTGGTATTTATCGTATAAGACGGGCCAATACGCCACGGCTAAAGGATCCTTATGGGAATGCTATTGATTGGGCAGGTATCGGTTTAGCAGGGCTTGCCAATTACTTGGAAGACCCCAGACCGTTTGTTTCGGACAGGGCACAATCTGAATTAATTGCCAAAGGCAATGCAGTCATCAAAGTTTTTGGAGATGCTCTCAAAACTTCTTCTTCAGCGGATGTTCGCACTAAAGCGGTTTACGGATTATACAGGATCAACACCAATGAGTCCTGGGAAGCTGTTAAAAAAGGATTTGTGGATGATCACATGGACGTCCGGGTAGCAACCGCTAAAATTGCCGGATTGACTGGGGATAACAGGTTTGTAGACTTACTGACTGGCATGCTTTCCGATGATGATGGTCCGGTAAGACGACAGGCAGCTACTGCATTAGGTCAGATTGGCGAGGTAAGTGCAGTACCCGGGCTACTAAAAGCAGCTGAAAATGCCAGGGACAGATTTGAAAATCACGCAATAATTTATGCGCTAATTTCTATTGATGAACCCGAAGAAATTCTGGCTGCCTTAAATAGTACTTCGGACCCTGTGCTTGAGATTGCTTTAATTGCCCTGGACCAAATGCCATCAGGTAAATTAACTGCCACACAAGTAACTCCTTATTTTGATCATCCTTCATTGAGGAAAACCGCACTTTGGGTGGCATCACACCATCCTGAGTGGTCTGATGATATGATCAGTTATTTAAGAAGAAAGCTGCATGATCAAACCTCATCTGAAGACGTGATCACATTTGGAGATATTATTGCCAATTATTGTGGTGCTGGGAAAATGCAACAATTCCTCAATGAGTTGTTGAGCAGTGGACGCCGGGACATAAAGTTTTTTGCCATGGAAAGCATGAAGCATTGTCAGGTTGATCCTTTCCCACTTATATGGGTAGACCAGGTCGGAATATTATTAAGCAATTCTTCTGATCCGGGTTTAAACCTAGGTGCTGTCGAGCTGATCAAGTTACGGGGTATTTCCTCTTTGAAATCCCAGTTAGACAAAATAGTTGGTGATCAGAATAACCCGATTTCACTGAGAATTGCCGCACTAGATGCCCTGTTGCATGAGCAACAAACTTTGACTGCACCACAATATTCATTGCTTTCTAAACAACTCATGGAAAAGAGCTCACCGGTCCTATCCCAGCAGGCGGCTTCTGCAATTACAGCCGCTAAACTCAGCGAAGAGCAATTATTGGACCTGGCAAACCAGGTGCTTCCTGATATAGATCCGTTTGTACTTCCCAGGCTACTTCCCGTTTTCGAAGGAGTTGATAATATTCACGTAGGGAGCAAATTAGCTACACATTTGCTTGGATTGCCAAGTCTGGATAATCTGACTGAAGATTATGTCAATGAACTATTTGCAAATTATCCCCCCGAAATTAACAGCTACCTCAATGATCTACTTCTTAGACTGAGGATGGTACGTCAAGAAAGACTGAACCGCATTCTTAAAATAGAAAAGTCTATTAGCCTTGGAAGCGAGCAGCGAGGCAGAGAATTGTATTTTGGCAAAGCGATCTGCTTCACCTGTCATACCATGTAGGAAAAGGGTGGAGCACTAGGCCCTGATCTTACTGCCATTCAGAAGGACCGATCTGTACACGATATTATTGAAGCCATTGTCTATCCAAGCGTTAGCTTTGTCAGGGAGTATGAGACTTACAAAATCACCACTGTAAACGGTGAATTCAGGGGGATCATACAACAGAAAACTCCGGAAATGATTCTGCTGGAAACGGCCCCCGAAACTTCCGTCCGAATACCAACTAAAGACATCACTACCATTGAGCCTTCGGATATCTCAATGATGCCCCAGGGGTTGGACCAATTGCTGACCGAACAGGAATTCTCGGATTTAATGGCCTATATTTTAGGCAAGGAATTGGAGTACTAGCGCTAAATAACTAATAAATGATAAGAAGAGATTTCATTAAACATGGACTTACCGGAACAGCCCTATTGGCGACTCAACCGGCTTTTTCCTTCCAAACCCCGCTAACAGAAGTTGCCGAGCCATTTACCATGAAATTCTCCCCGGATTTTGGCTTGTTTGCGGATGTGGCGGGAAGCGATCCATTGGACCAGCTCAGGTGGGCTTATGATCAAGGTTTCAGAGCGTGGGAAAGTACCGGTTTGAAGCGACGAAATGCCCAGGAGCAGGAAGCTATCAGTCAACTGATTCACAAATTGGGAATGGAATTCGGTCAATTTGTTGGTACCGTAACTTTCTCAGAAGTCACTTTTGCAGGTAAGGACCTGGATAATAGGGAATCTGTGATTAAAGATGCTGTACGTTCAGTGGAAATTGCCAAAAGAATGGGCACTAAGACCGTTCATAATGTACTGGGTCTGGCCGACCCAAGATTGTCCTGGGATTTCCAATTGGCCAATGCCATTGAGCTAACTAAGCGCCTGATGGATATCTACCAGCCCGAGGGAATTACCATGGTCATAGAACCCATGAATCACAAGATCGATCATCCCGGTATGTTTCTACACACGGTATCCCAGGCCTATGCCTTGGTAAAGGGAGTAGACAGCAGCCATGTTAAAATCTTGTTTGATATTTATCATGTACAAATTCAGGAAGGAAATATTATTCCAACTCTGGAACTGGCATGGGATGAGGTTGGCTATTTCCAATTGGGTGATACACCAGGCCGTAATGAACCAGGTACTGGAGAGATCAATTACAAAAATGTACTACAATTCATTCATGACAGGGGCTACCGTGGCTTTGCAGGGCTGGAACACGGCACCAGCATTTCTGGGAAAGCGGGCGAGATTGCAACTGTACAGGCGTATCGACAGGTAGATCCAAGATAGTAAAAATGACTTCTCCTATGAAAATCTTTCAATTGTTAAATTTCCTGTTCCTGATCCAGGTTTTATCGGCTCAAGCACAGTGGACCAATCGATATCCGAAAGTCCAGGATCACGGAGGGCATATATATTTGGAGGGCTTTGAACTACCGATACTTACATCAGGCCCGATGGATCCGGCTCCCGCTCCTGATAATGATCGGATTGCTTTTGCGGCTAAGGGATGGCTCTGGATGCTTGACCTGAATACCATGGCTGCCAAAAGAATTACCAGTTCGCCGGGAATGGATTCCCGCCCGGAATGGTCTTCTGATGGCAGCAAGTTGGTATTTGTAAGAGATGATGGTAGCGATACTCAACTCGTATTATTGAACCTTACTACCAATAATGAAACAGTGTTGGTGGATGAACCGGCGATTGATTTGGATCCGTTTTTCTCCCCAGACATGAATTTAGTTTACTATGCGTCCGCTGCCAACGGATCCATTGACCTTTGGTCCATAGATATGAAAACGGGGAAGAAGAAACAAATTACTGATGATCGCGGGATTCAACGGCGGCCGATAGCCCACCCAGGAGGAACTAAGATTGTATTCATCAACAAAACTGGGAGTTACAACTCTATTGTTATTATGGACCTTGAAGCTGGGTCTGACCACACTCTTGTAGAAGACCGGCTCACTTCCCAGGCAGATATGACACTAAACAATGATGGGACGCTAATGGCCTACACCTGGCCTTATGACGGGGGCTACGAAATTCGATTGTTGACATTGGCAGCACCTACCTCGACCTTGAGATTGACATCAGCAGAAGGGATGCCGATGGCGCCGGCGTTTAGTGGGGATGGTCAATGGATATATTTTTCAGAGGCAGGGAAGAACGAGCGTACAGAGTTAAAACGGGTAAGTGTTTTTGGTGGCAACCCTGAAACCATCGAGATAAGTTCATGGGACTGGGAGGCGCCGAAAGGAAAAATAAAAATAATTACCAGGGTTGATGGCGTCAGCCAGCCGGTTCGGCTAAATGTGGTCGATGCTGCGGGTCATCCGGTCATACCGGATACCGGTGCTGTCAGATCTGATGGTCAGAACGGTTTGGTATTTTACTATTCCCACGGGGAGATTTTATTAGAGGCTCCTGTTGGGGAGATTAATATCACCGCCGTACAGGGGTTCTTGACAGAGGCTACGCAGTCAAAAGTGCAAATATTGCCCGATACAACTCAAGAAGTAACCATCAAATTGGAACGAATTTGGGACCCCAATACCTCAGGTTGGTATTCTGGAGATAATCATTTCCATCTAAACTATGGGGGCACCTATCAACTGGATCCAGAGGATATTGAACTGGACATGAAAGGAGAGGGGCTGGATGTTGCCTTCCCTTTATTGGCTAATTTGCACAACCGTTTTTTGCAACAGGAACTTTGGGGTTGGAAGAATGAGGGACATCCTATGATCCGTTTTGGACAAGAGGTCCGTCCTCATTTTTTAGGACACCTGTCTCTGATTGGTACAGATGAACTTTTTTGGCCTTGGATATGGGGCCCATACTATGAAGTTTATGGGAAGGACGATCGTACCAACACCACTGCTCTTAGATTCGCACGAAATCAGGGAGGCCTTGGCGGTTATGTGCACCCTGTTAGACCCCAAGACCCGTTTTCAGATGACGGAGCCCGGGCGGTTCCGGTGAGCCTGGTGGCAGATTGTGTGCTGGGTGAAGTGGACCTGATTGAAGTAGGATGCTTATGGACAGATGAACTAGGGACCGGGTCAATGTGGCACCAAATCCTAAATATCGGGGTGCCTTTAGCAGCATCCAGTGGAAGCGACGTAATGAACGATTACTACAGAACCATGGCGGTGGGTGCAACCCGTGTATTTGTGAAACCAAACGGAAAGCTTACCCAGGAAAGTTATCTCCATGCCCTAAAAAATGGCCGGAGTTTCGTAAGCAATGGACCCATGTTGGAATTTTTGGCGGACGGGAAAGAGCCAGGTGAAATAATTGAAACTGATTCCAGGTCTTTCAAATGGTCAATGAATGTACACTCTGCCTTACCTTACGAGAATGTAGAGATTCTGGTTAATGGGGATATTGTATGGAGTAAATCAGTAAATGTTAAGGCTGGCTCCCACAACTACAAAGGCTCATTGAAGGTGCCCGTCGGTGGATGGGTGACCGCCAGGGTGCATGGTGGAGCGATAAAATGGCCGTTCATGGACAGTTATCCTTTTGCTGAGACCAGTCCGGTGTGGTTCGGGTCAGTAGGTAGTACTGATCCTGAAGTAGCCAGGATGGCTGCGGGAAAATTGTTAAAAGTCCTGAAAGTGTCCCGTGAAAATCTAATAATAGGCTATGGAGACAGTCCTATTCCTAATTTGTTGCAACACTTTAGCAACGCCGAGAAACGGTTACTAGATATTATTGATCAATAGGAATCCAAGAAATACTTAACACCGAATATGTAATAAGAAACACCCAAGTAATTAATTAATCAGGCAGGTGACTCTCTGACATACGAACTTGGTCATTTCTTATTCAATGTTGGATGTTGGTCATTTACTCGACATCTATAGTGGTTTCAGGTCTTCCAAAGTAGTCGGTATCAATTCCGATACCGTAGGATGTATGTGAACTGCCCGTTGGATTACAGTGTAGGGCATTTTAGCGTACATCATATCCAGTAGTGAATGGATGACTTCATCCCCCTCAATTCCTAGAATGCTGGCTCCCAGAATCATCTTTGAATCTGCATCCACCAGGATTTTCATAAAACCATGGGTCTCACCTTTTTCACGGGCACGGGCTATGCGGTTCATGGTGCGGGTAGCCATGAGGATATTTTTTCCTGTTTTTCGGGCTTCGGTTTCATTAATACCAATCCGTGCCAGCGCCGGATCGATAAACAGGGCATACGCCGGAATCCGATCTGTAATCCTTCGATGATCGCCGTCCAGAAGGTTCGCGGCCACAATTTCATAATCATTGTAGGCTGTATGAGTAAATGCTCCTTCGCCATTTACATCTCCCAAAGCCCAGACACCCTCAACGTTAGTACGAAGCTGATCATCTACCTGAATATGACCCCTAGAGCCAGTTTGGATGCCAGCCAGATCGAGCCCAAGGTCGGAGGTATTAGGTTTTCTTCCAGTGGCGATCAACAAGTGAGAACCCTTAACCGTCTCATCACCTGTTTCACAGTCCACATCAACTGTTATATTTGCATCAGTCTGGGTGGCTCGGAGACATTCCGCTTGTAGTCTTATGTTGATGCCTTCTAGTTCTAATATTTT
>CAZAWQ010000444.1:0-5219 GCA_964488585.1 uncultured Roseivirgaceae bacterium | reverse complement strand
CAGCTTGCCACTATACTTTACCGCAGTCTTAGGCTTATTTTCGTATCGTAAATAAATATGGGCCAGGTACATAGACGCTTCAGCACGAGTAAAGATTGCTTCTTTACTGGCATGGTCCAGTTGTTGCAGACCTAATTCCTTATCGCCGTTTCGAAAAATCCATACAAATGGTTTATAAATAGGATTAGATTCTGGATACTGAACTCTATAATAGTTGTAAAGTCCGGTGGAAAAGTAAAATTCCGGGTCGCGATCCAGAAGATCAAATCCAATTTTCATGTAATGATAGGCTTTTTTTGCTGCGTTCAGCGCTTTAAATGTATGACCATCCTCATCATAAAACTGGGCCAGCCAACCATAAATGGCTATGGCGAAGAAAATTGCTTCTATATCTTCGGGGTTTCGATGGAGATAATCTTTGGTACGATCCAACGCCAATTGCAGAAAACCGTTCAGCTGGCGAAACTCTTTGCTGTCTGATTCTATTGGATTTGAGCTCCAGTTGGTATTTAAGGCCCTCATCATAGGGCCTACCGGATGCTTTGGCATGAGTTCTTCTACCAGATGGATATACTGCTCCGCTTTTCGAGTATCGGTATTATAGATGTAGTACAGCCCCTTTTTAACCACTTCAAGACCAGTAGGATGCTCAAGTAAACTGCTTTGTGAATATGTCTTAAAAATGGAACAGAAGATGAAAAAAAGTACCCAGTATTTCATATGGATGCAGTCGGGATTAAAACGTCCTTAATAAGGATTATTGTTCAGTTGAGGTGGCTTTTTGCTTCATTTTTCATGGACTTGGTATAGGCTTGATTTAAGGCTTCTTTAAAATATTTACGTGCCTTGGGGTCTTGTTTATACTCATAGATGCGACCCAACCCCAAGTAAGCAATTGCTTCCAAGTGTGACCTTTTCATATTATATTCATCATTCAGTTCAAGTGCTTTTCGGTATAATCTTTCTGCGCTGGCAAAATTATTACGATTTTTCTCCTCTATCACACCCATAAACAGATCTCCATAGATCTTAAGATATGGACTGGGGTTAGACTGTAGTTTTCTGGTTAGCGGTTCGGCTTCTTTGTATCGTTTGTTGATTATCAGGCTTTCCAAAAATATGGCAGTAAAGAGATCATTATTAGGGTATGCCTCATGGAGTTTTCTACCTTGCCGCAATGCTTTTGATGGCAAATACTCATAACGCATGTATATATAACTCAAATAATATTGGGCGATTACATGGGCAATCGAGGCTTCTTTAGCGGCCACTTCTAACTGTTGAATACCCTTTTGTTTGTCTCCTTTCATAAAAAAGTACATAAAAGGTTTGTAAATGGGGTATGCCTCAGGATAATATTCTCTGTAATAATTGTACAACCCTGTGGTGAGGTAGAACTCTTTAGATTGATCAAGTATTTTTGATCCCACTTTAATGTACTTATATGCTCTTTTGGCAGCTCCTACAGCTTTAAAGGTATGTCCTGATTCAGAATAGCTTTCTGCCAATAAGCCCTTAGAAGCCATTGCCAAAAAAATTGCTTCCGGGTTACCCGGATCATTTTCGAGAACCTCTAATGATCTGGAATACGAACTGGCTAGATGTTTTTGATAGATTTTCAGCTTATCTTCTTCGAGATGAACAGGATAGTATCTCCAAAAAGTTTGCAACGCTTTCATTAAGTCGGGAATAGCACTTTTTTGCAAGGTCTGTTCAATTTCGGCGATTGCTACCTGTGACTTTTGAAAATCCAGATTATATATATAATCCATGCCTTGTCTCACCATATCCAAGGTAGGTTTTTGAGCCAAAGCTGGCGCCAGTATCAACATGATTACCAGCAATGTTAATGTTGCAATTCGTCTCATTGTTTTAATAGTCCCACCAGATTAGGAGTTCACGGTATGATATCATTAATACGGAAAGTACAGCAATTATGATTCCGAATTTGTTAACAGGTAACAAATGCTCTCTATATATTGTTGACGCCGCCAAATCAAAAATTAAACCCACATTTAGTAATATCTTAAAAAACAACTAACTCATTGACCCGCTAAATTAATTACATAAATCTATAATTGTGGATACTTCCTTTTATATTCATAACAGAATCTATGAATGACTACAGCGGACCCTTCTTAATTACACCCGAGCGTTATGAGGACTCAAGAGGGTCCATGGGGATAATTCAAGATCATAAGATTCCCTTTAAGATTTTAAGGACATTTTGGCTAAGTCAGGTTCCGGAAAATACTCGCCGTGGTGGTCACGCCCACCGGATCTCTGAGCAATTATTGATTTGCCTGAAGGGTACCATTAAGTCAGAACTTGAAGATTTAAATGGTCAATTTCATCAATTTTGCCTTGAGCCCCACCAGGCTTTGTATCTGCCGCCTCTGTGCTGGGGGCACTTTACTTTTCATCAAAATGCTACGGCGTTGTGTCTTGCATCCGATCATTTTGATGAAACTGATTATATACGTGATTATGCAGTGTTTGAGGAATTAAAAGATGCAATTAAAGACCGCGGATTATAAGTTTACTACCGATACGCCTCCCTCACATTACGAGTTTTCCTATGAACAAAATTTGTATCATCGAAGCGAATACCTAGCGTGTCAGTATGAGTTGCCAGAACGCTCTTTTTGGCTTTGCGACCATGACAGCGCCCAAATACATGGGGTTGTCCACTTCCATTTTAAGGGTCGGAAGGCAGTAAGCCATGCCTATGCACCTTTCGGGTCTTTTGATGGGAAGCAACTTCCAAATAGAGTAGTGGAAAATTTCATTTCATTCATAGCTGAATCGCTTGACAAAGATGGACTGAAAGATATGGTTTTCAAGCACCCGGCACCTTTCCACAATGGCGGTTCTAGTTGGGCAAAGGTGTTGTGTGATTTTGGATTTTTAGCAGAGCATAGTGTCAACCATCACATTGTGGTGGATAATTTTCCCTTAAGAGACAAGATGCATGTGATGGAAAAGCGTAAACTGGCCAGATGCCGGCAGTTTGATTTCAAGCTACAGCCATTAAACTCATTGAATAAGATATATCACTTCATTGAGACCTGCCGGATAGAACGAAATCAAAGTCTCTCGATGACCTATGACTCGTTAGCGAATGTTATCAGGGCACTTCCGAAGAATTTCATGCTCTGTACGGCCAACTTAGGTAACATCCTGGCCGCAGCTGCAATAGTGATCAAGGTCACAACGGGTTGTTGGTACCTATTCTACCCAGCTCACACTAAAAAATTTAATAAGGAAAGCCCGTTGGTGTTCCTGATATCGGA
This sequence comes from uncultured Roseivirgaceae bacterium, assembly GCA_964488585.1. GTDB lineage: Bacteria > Bacteroidota > Bacteroidia > Cytophagales > Cyclobacteriaceae > SZUA-3. Next base: position 1,926 of record CAZAWQ010000444.1, on the reverse strand, counting down.
GTTGTATGAGCAAGCGATCAAAGAAAGTGTTGATATAATTGATCTGGGTACGTCTGAAGTTAAAGGCATCTTAAATGAGGGTCTGTTAACCTTTAAAAAGAGAATCGGTGGGATTGCCACCATGAAATCCACTTATATTAAAATCATTTAAACCAATTCCATTTAATGAGCAACATACCGGTACTTAATATAATAGAATGACAAGGGATAAAAGAAACAAACCCAATGCTGCACGCATCAAAGTTTTGAAGCAACCTGGTGTAATTTACACAGTGCGTTGCCCCAGCACACACTGTGATTGTGCCCATTTTGGGATAGACTGTCGACGGGGTTTTTTTTCTCTGTGGATTCAGGCAATATATGGCCGACAGTTCGCAAAAAAACTGGATATACTAAGCTACATCGACTTTGGAGACAAGCCTTATCTGTATTCGGATCCAGCTAAGTTTGACGGCGATTTGAATTTTTGGAATTATTACTACGCACAAGACTTGGATAAAGACGGTGGGCGCACAATTCCAAATAATTACCTAGAGAATTATCCTTTAAGAATTTGGAAACGAAGTCATTTTAGAAAGGTACACCGGACTGCTGTGAAGGGCCTTGTTTTAAAGGATCACATTCAATCTTACATCAGGTTATTGAGCGAAAAATGCAAGAAATACCATACATTAGGTATTCATATTCGTAGAACTGACCATCCGACAGAGGTCGAAACGGTAACCATAGAGCAGTATTTGCGGATACTTGACAAGAATTCGAAAAAATTTGAGAAGTTCTTTATCGCCACAGACGATAGTAAGGCGCTGACCCTATTGATTGAAGAATTTGGTAAAGACAAGTTGATCTATCAGGATGCAATTCGTTCAGGGAACGAAGAAGCGGTCCATACCAACATGCTACATCCCGATCGATATCGACTGGGACTAGAGGTTTTGGCGGACTGCCATACTTTGAGTATTTGTCAAAGTGCGCTATTGGCCCACAGTAATGTTAGCTATGGGGCGTTACTATTAAATCCGAAATTACGGTACACATTGCTTGAGTCCTCCAGGTCAAGACGCAGTAGACAAAAGACAGGGTTCCTTTATTCTCTTGATCGCTGGGGGATCCGTAAAATGTAGTTAAATTAGTCTGTATGTGGTCCCTGAAACCATACAAAAGCCCGCCCAGTAGGTGTCCTAAATGTTCACATGAGAATAGTGGGTTTAAAAAGCATGTATTTACCGGAGTTCATATTCTGGGTGAGGGCGCCTGTGACGATTGTGGCACTTATTACTTTCATAATTGGCCAATAGGTCATGGGGCGCAATTTCCTATATCATTTACCAATAATGGTTTAGCAAGGTACCCATCTAAGGCCGGTCAGTGGATGGCCAAGCCATTGATCAAGGCGGTAAAACGCGATCTCAAGATTACCGCGACAGTAAGACGTGAAGTTAGAAAGAGGATCACTCAGGCATTACTTCTAAACTGTTTAGACCCCTGCTTTGGACATATAGTTTGGAAATTATTTAATACATTTCATTATCAGCAGATGGCGGTATCGCAAGGCGTGGTGGTATTGATACCTGATAGTTGTGCCTGGATGGTGCCTGACCATGTAGCCGAGGTCTGGACAGTAGATCTGCCATTTAGGGATATAAATTTTCAAATAGATTCTTTGGATCCATTTGTTCAGGAAGTATCTGACAATTATGACTCCCTTCAAATATTGCCTGTATTCACCCACATTGATCATCAGGAAATTGATTTCTTCCAATATTTTCGCACCAAACCATTTCGAATTTCAGAGTTCAGCACCAGGCGACCATGTGTCACGTTTATATGGCGTGAAGACAGGTTTTGGCTACGGACCAGATTAGAAGAATGGTTAAGTTTGGTTGTGACGAAATTGTCGATAAGCTGGCTGAAACCTTGGTTTCT
>CAZAWQ010000443.1:0-2222 GCA_964488585.1 uncultured Roseivirgaceae bacterium | reverse complement strand
TCATTTTTTACGCATCGTTGGCATATTGGTACTTAAAAGGAGTCTTGTTACTTTCTTTATTATAACAGTGTAATTAATGATAGGAGCAACGATCTTTTCTTTTGGACTCTACCTGTTTGACAATTTTCTCTCTATTCAGGGAGTAGTGAACGGCCGCTATTGGCCGATAGCAGCCGTTCACAGTTTCATAGTTTTACTAAATAAAACTCAAAGAAATGGTAAGGGTATATTGATAAGAAATTTCAGGTAGGGTAAGATACCACTTAAAGGAGATGTCCATATACCCCTACCACTTATGAGCTTCTCAGGGAGGTTTAGAACAGTAGAATCAATGGCTGTTTGCCTACCCACTACCAAAGATATACTTAAAACACCCCCGAAATACCAGCAATATATCCCATACACCTAGTAAACCCACATTTCATTGATTTTCGTTAATATCATAAGCATCCGATTTGATACTTTATGAACGGAATTGATGGGTCTATTAACTTAAAGCGTATAGTTTGGGACATTAAAAATAAACGACATGGGACCTCTATCAAGTCCTGAATGGAGCGGTCCGTCATAGGGGTAGTCTGGAACAGCGTATTAACCTCCTGAAATTTTTTTATTTTTTAAAATTTTGAGAAATTAGCCCACTGCCACTTTCCCATTGATTAGAAGTTCTCAACCCCATTTAATATCTTCAGTTACTTGATTGAGCAAACTTTCTATAAAACACTAGTTAGTTAGCAGCTATTGTCTAAGTGACTTAACAACAATCTCACTTTTAGAATCGACCGATTTCAGAAAGGCGGACGAATTTATTTTAGTTGCTGGCCATATACATCTGCACCAAAAGAACGGTATCCATTCAAAAAAGTGATGCCTGGCATTTGGCCCCCTATATCAGCTTGTGGAGAAAAACTTTCTGGAGTTAATGGTTCCTGAATATTCAATTCCCCAGGCTTTGGCGGAGACGGCAGTGTGGTTAAAAAAGCATGGACATTTGGAAAAGTAGCAAGAGCAACAGGCTGGAGTTGGGTGCTGATGGTTAGCTATGAGTTTAAAAAATGTAAATTAGGAAAACTAACATACCATCCTTTACACAAAAACATTACTAAAATGAAAAATCAACTATTTAGTCTTATTGGTCCTGCAGTATTGGCACTGGCAGCCTGTCAAGCTCCTGCAGTCGATCAAAGCGAATCACCGGATAATGTTGTGGTTGAACAAAGTGAGGCACCGAATTATGCTGCATTTAATAAAAATGTTGAAATCATGCGTTCGTTTTTCAAAGCACATGTTGATGAAGATATAAATGCCATAAAGGCGTTATTGGCCGATACGCTAAGATGGAGTCCACCAGCATACAATGGAAATGAATGGCTTGGCAAGGAGGATTTGGTGGCAGCTCTTCAAAAAGGCCATGACGATCTTGAAAACATCAAATTTGCTGAAGGCATAGCCATTGGAGATACTATTACAAATGGAATGTGGTCCGGCTCTGTTTTTCCAGAAGAGAGCGCAACCAACAGTCCTGATGCTATCCGGATATACGGCACCTGGACTGCTACCCATACAGAGTCGGGGAAAGATATCGGAGTTAAATGGTTTGCACTCAGCTGGATTAATGATGCCGGTCAGATTGCGCGATACAATGATTATTTTGATGTCACCGGACTTGCGGTGCAAATTGCTGCAGAATAATTAAGTTAATACAAAGATTAAAAGGAGGCTTATTGGCCTCCTTCTGTATTTGCACTGCTGGGGCTGCCTTTGCAACAGGTAAGTTTTTCTTTTCTCCATTGGCTATAAACATAATGTGCTGCCAGGGGATGCATTCATCTTATGGCGCTTCGTTGACTTCGCGGGCGGTGCGAATGCCCGATTCCAGCGCGCCTTGCATCCAGCCAGCTCGCGCCGGGTGAGTATGCGTGCCGGCAAAATGGACTCGCCCTTCTGGCCGGGCAATATGCGGCAGCAGCGAAGTGACCTGGCCAGGCTTAAGGTAGACGCTACAGCCCCGGGCCCACGGGTCGTCCCCCCAGGACTTGGTAACGCCGCCCTCAAAGTACTGACGTATGCCGGGATAGATTTTTTCCATGTGTTCGAGCGTGTAGTTGATCCGCTCGTCCTCTGTCATCGCTGTCAGATCCCGCGCTAGACCGTCCCACAGAAAGGAAAGCAGTATGCCCCGGGGACCCGGCTGATCGAAAGTAGGGTGCCAGATATCATGC
>CAZAWQ010000442.1:0-2303 GCA_964488585.1 uncultured Roseivirgaceae bacterium | reverse complement strand
CAACAGATATCATCGAATTCCAACTTCAGAAATAAGCCATCTCGAAGCACTTGGGGATTTTGTGAAAGTTCATACAAGTGACAAAGTGCTAATCATCAGTGATGCACTCAAAAATCTAACATCCAAGCTTCCTGAGAGTTTCGTTCAAATTCACAAGTCCTATGTCATTTCCCTTGACCATTTAGAATTTGTGCAAGGCAATCAAGCTAAGGTTCGCGATAGCATGATTCCTATAGGTCAATCCTTTAGAAAAAAAATGAAAGAAATCCTATGAGATTTGATTCTCAAAAGGAATCAAGGGATAATATAAGTCTTTAGCAACTTCAGGAGGTGGATATTTGATTTGATATGTGTTCTGAAGTCTCGCATTGCGTTTGTCCTCCCAGACATATTTGTTTATTACAACACGCTGAAAAGGTTCTCCAAAATATACTGTAGTGCTCAAAAATGGGATAAATCCCATAAGCATTTCCAAGTTTTCTTATATAAAGGATTCTGTTTGTGGACTGATGAAAGATCTTGTCTTAAAAAGTTCCTGAAGGACTTTAATTTGATTTAAATAGAATGACGTGTCCGAGTTGCTGAATTTAAGATCCCGAATGTCATTTGGTGGATGCATTAATTACGCGAGGTAAGGTTGTGGGTAACTTGTTTATATGCGCATAATATACACGTATTTACAACCAATTTGGGATGTAAAACGCCATAAATTGACTTTTGGTGAGCGGCCGCTTTGGGTCGTTTCCTGCCCTTCAACGAATGGCTGCTTTCGGCCAAAAGCGGTCATCTGATTGATTTGGAAATCCCATCTTATCGATTACTCACTAACTGGAAATCACTGCACGAAAGGGTTCAACGTATGGTAATGCGATGCGAAGATTAGGAGTTCTGCCCGGTTACAACATTATTACCAATATTTGAGTGATATGTTACAATCCATCTCTAATCATTAGAACATATTTGTTGAAAATTCTTAAACCTGGAAAATCAATAAATAGATCTAATCGTTGCTGACATTTTGTGACTCATGAAAGCGAAACTTAAGTCAATAGCATCATTGATATTCTTATTATCGCTAGGCGGGATATTACTAAATTGTTATTACGTTGAGACAATCGAAACCAGAATCGTTGATCCACTCCCCCCCCGAATTCACCTCCTCCAAATTTAGGAACTCTATGGTCAAAATGGGCAATTCCTAGGGATGGTTGTGATGGCCAAAGTGAGCGCTTTCTTGCAAATAGTAAAACGGGAGAAACGTACTATTCTCCTATTGAGAGTCTTTATGATGGTCCAGACGGTTACTATGATACGCACATCGGCTACTATAATAAACACTTTTATTCGAAGAGCTTGAATAAATGTATTAAGATTTCTGAAATCCTCCCAGGTACTAAGTGGGATCGTCAAATAATTTTATTGGATTTTAAAAAGGGATTGGAAACAATACTTTCAGACTCAGTTCCGATGAACTGGTATATATACAACAATTTCTCTTTTTCAGATGATGAAACAAAAATCGCCTTTACTTTTATAGATAAATTTAATCAACCTGAAGTCCTTAATATTTACTGGATGGAGATAGACCCATAATGCATATACAACATACCTGCCCCCTAGTTACGCCCAATTCGTATCACTATATATTAAATCTTCTATGGCAATCATCCGACCGGCCGCTATTGGCCGAAAGCTGCCGTTCAAATCCATGCCTCATGCACTTTATTCCCAGATTCTACTTGCGAGATGAGTGCTATTTCTACTTATTACTGCGACTTACCTCTGCCTGCCACCGGCCAAATGTCCTGAACCTCTTGGCCATCATAAACAAAATAGTTATCGTAGAGGTTAATGGTAGGATCACAATGAGATGTTAACAGTAATACTTTTTCTCCTACTTTAACTTCCCTGGACGGGTTTTTAAAGGTAAGTATCCCATGTTCATCTCCGGCAAAACTATATTCTATGCCGCTAATGTCTTTTAATTGAGGCATCTTGTCTTTTGAAAAAGATTTTGAACCAGCGTCAATAGTAATGCTTCCAGGCATAGGCTGACTTATTGCCGTAGACAAAACAAATAAAGACGGCTCGAAGTCGGTGTAAAGGTTATTTCCTTTACCTCCAATGATACGATAGTCTACGTCCATGAACAGGTAACTCCCCGCTTGAATATCAGTAACACCTTCAAGGTTGGCGTCTACAGAGTACGTTCCGGTACCACCTACGCTTAACGCTTTTACTTGGTAACCTGCCTGCAGCATTTCCAATTTCATTTGTTGGGCGGGAGCCAGCACAAGCTCCGA
>CAZAWQ010000441.1:0-2394 GCA_964488585.1 uncultured Roseivirgaceae bacterium | reverse complement strand
GGGCGATTATGTTGTTCACATCGATCATGGCATTGGAAGGTTCGCGGGGCTTGATATGGTGGAAGTAAATGGCAACAAACAAGAGGCGGTACGTTTAGTGTATCGAGATAATGATTTGTTGTATTTGAGTATTCATTCACTTCACAAAATTTCTAAGTACAGTGGCAAAGAGGCAGGCCTCCCGCAGTTGAGCAAATTAGGATCTCCGGAATGGGAAAACAAAAAGAAAAAGGTCAAAAAGAAAGTCAAGGACATCGCCAAGGATTTGATTGCGCTTTACGCCAAAAGAAAATCGGCCCCGGGATTTGCTTTCGAAGAAGACAGTTATTTGCAAGTAGAACTGGAAACTTCCTTCATCTATGAAGACACACCTGATCAGGCTACTTCATCCGAGGATGTCAAAAACGACATGCAAAAAGCTCACCCTATGGACAGATTGGTCTGTGGTGATGTAGGATTTGGTAAAACCGAAGTGGCCATCCGCGCCGCTTTCAAAGCAGCTGTCAATGGTAAGCAGACAGCAATATTAGTGCCCACTACTATTTTGGCAATGCAGCATTTTCGTACCTTCAGCGAGCGTTTGGCAAATTTCCCCGTTAATGTAGAATACATCAACCGTTTCCGGTCCACCAAACAAATCAAAGAAACGCTGGCCAGGGTAAAGGAAGGTAAAACCGAAATTCTCATTGGTACACACCGCTTGGTCAATAAAGATGTTGAGTTCAAAGACCTGGGACTACTCGTGATCGACGAAGAGCAGAAATTTGGTGTAAAAGTCAAAGAGAAACTGAAAGAAATAAAAGTGAATGTGGATACCCTCACACTTACCGCAACACCTATTCCGAGAACTTTGCATTTTTCCCTGATGGGCGCACGTGATTTGAGTATCATCTCCACACCCCCACCTAACCGACAGCCGGTAACCACCGAATTACATGTATTTAGCGAATCAGTCATTCGTGATGCAATCAGTTTTGAATTGAGACGTGGCGGACAAGTATTTTTTGTACACAACCGGATCGTCGATATCGACAATATCGCTGACATCATCTATCGATTGGTGCCTGACGCCAGGATTGCCGTTGCGCATGGACAGATGCAAGGTGCGAGGCTCGAAAAAACAATGCTCAAATTCATCGAAGGAGAATATGATGTGCTTGTTTCGACAAATATCATTGAGTCCGGACTCGACATTCCCAATGCCAACACCATCATTATCAACAGCGCACAAAATTTCGGACTTTCCGATTTGCACCAAATGCGTGGGCGCGTAGGCCGATCCAACAAAAAGGCTTTTTGTTATTTGTTTACTCCCCCTACATCCACACTTCCTTCGGATGCGCGTAAACGGCTGAGCGCCTTGGAGGAATTTTCCGAATTGGGCGATGGTTTTAAAGTGGCGATGCGTGACCTGGATATTCGCGGAGCAGGCAACCTGCTAGGTGGAGAACAAAGCGGGTTCATTTCTGATATTGGTTTCGATATGTACCACAAAATTCTGGATGACGCCATTCAGGATTTGAAGCAAAATGATTTCAAGGATTTATTTGAAGATGTGGCATCTGACGCAGCTAAAATGCTGGTACAAGATTGTATCATTGAGACTGATTTGGAAATATTAATACCCGTAGATTATGTGAAGAACATTACCGAACGATTGAGTATTTATACTCAAATAGACAATATCAACAACCAGGAAGAATTGGATTTATTCACAAAATCTGTTAAAGACCGTTTTGGAAAAATACCTGAAGAAGTCGTTGGGTTGTTTGAAACAGTGAAACTCCGGTGGCTGGCTATTGCACTTGGTTTTGAAAGGCTAATCTTGAAAAACAACCGGATGAGGTGCTACTTTCCCGATAAAACAAATGACGCCTATTACAATTCAAATATATTCACAGGCATCATTAGCTATGTTCAATCCCACGGTAAAAACTATCAACTTAAAGAAATCAAAGACAAGCTGATGCTGGTCATGCCTGAGATTGGGTCGGTTGAGTTGGCTATTGAGCGTCTTGGAAATATTGATCAATCTTTACAAACCTAAGCCGCTTGCACCTCTGCAATGTATTTGTCAATAATTTCTTCAAGAATGTCCAAAGGCACTGCACCGTTTTTCAAGACAACATTGTGAAATTGCTTTAAATCAAATTGATCTCCCAGAGCTTCTTTTGCTTTTGCCCGCAATTCGAGAATTTTCATCATCCCAATCTTATAAGCACATGCCTGTCCAGGCATCACAATGTAACGCTCGATTTCTGTTATAACTTCTGACGTCGTCATTCCTGTATTAGCCACCATGTAATCTATTGCCTCTTCCCTGGTCCATTTTTTGAAATGAATCCCGGTATCTACTACCAGGCGAACGGCACGAAACATTTCGGCCTGGAGCCG
>CAZAWQ010000440.1:0-2073 GCA_964488585.1 uncultured Roseivirgaceae bacterium | reverse complement strand
ATCAGGGATACATTACCCGCCCATCCACTCGCGAATATGTCCTACCAATTCATCCTTAGAGGAAATTTGCTCAGCCAAAAGCTTAAGATAGACCTTAACCAAATGACCAAAAGCCACCACTCCATCTATCAATTCATCTTTTTCCGGAATACCTATGTAATGATTCTCCCATATAAAATATTTGATCTCTTCCAGGCTGTCCATTGCCGCCTTAGGGTCCAACAACACCGCCTTTGGCCTGCCTGCCACCAGCCAAGTGCCATAGTGGACTTCTATACCCAATTCACGCATCTTGGCAACCGCCATGCCAAACGGTCCCTTAAGGTCTTCGGATGGCTCGAACTCAGCTTTAACATCAGGATGTACGTATGGCCCAATCACACAGTAGTTATCGCCATACTTTTCTACTATACTGGAGGCTTTGGTTCTGATCACTGTGTAAATACCTCCTACCTGATTACAAACTTCCCACGCTACCTCAGTGAGGTATTTATTTCTGGGGGTTGACTCTTTCTTTTTGGCCATGTTTTGCTACATGTTTGTTATAAGATAATGTTAAAAAATATCTTATCCAAAGTAAGAGTAAAAACAGGAAACAATCAAAATAGGTGAAAAAACCTATCGGATCCGATTGGAGTTCAACTTGTAAAACAGGCCGCCACTTACCGCGAAGGAGTTGAATGAGCGACCCTCCAGGCCGATTTTTCCCAGTCCATACTGGTAGTTCAACTCCATCTGAGCAGAAAATCGGCGACTGAAATAGTGCTCAATTCCAATGTTACCAGAGAGCGTGCCCAGACTGACCTTTACATCGTTAGATTCTCTAATCTCATCGAATTTGACCAACTGTTCATTGCGGATTTCCAGAAAACTGTAGGTGAATTTTTGATTCAGCAATATATCTATGGTCGGGCCTCCCCCGGCAAATACTGACCAATTGCGGTTCAATGGTTTGTAATACCGGAAGTAAAGTGGAATTTGCAACATTTTATTTTCAACAGTGATCTCATCTGGTGAGGTAGTAAATGATCCAAAATCCGGATACTTCAATAAAGTTGTCCTTTCGAAATTATTGTCATCTACATCGTCCAATTTATAGGTGATCTCCTGGAATGACAAACCGCTTAATATGCGAAAGTTGCCTCGCACCGGAGTTTCGATCAATAAACTTTGTCTTGAGGTAACAAATCGTTCACCCACATCAGGGTCAGGAATTAAATATCCGATAGACAAACCTATTCGCGGATCCAGGGGATGGTCCCATTTCTTTTTGGTTGGTGGCAACACTACTCCCCTTACATACATCTCATCTCCGTTGGGAACCTCCAATTGATAAGCCTGATCAAATGGATCACGAGCCTGAACATGGGTAACCGGCCTGTTTAATTCAAAAGAAATTTGGCTACCGGTAGTGACCGGGGTTGTTTCTGGCAGGCTGCCAGGCTCTGATACACTTGTCGGAGCGCCTCCGGCCCCTGAACTGATCTTATAGATGGTCAAAGGATCAAGAAAATCCAGTGTACTACTTCCTATTGCTGAACTAACAGTCAAGGTATTAGTAGCAGAGTAGCCTAAAAAGGAAGTACCAAGATAGCTTTCAGTGGCAACAAAAACTGTATCAACACCTGAAGCTGCTTTGCTTTGATCACTAATCTCCTTTAGCAGTTGTTTCAACTGGTCCTGGTCGTTATCGACCTTATACAATAGGCCGATGTTAAGCAGGGTGATCACCCCTAAAGTACTGGCTACTAAAAGGCTCCTCCAACGAGAGTACCAAGGTAAAGGAGCCAGCAAGTCCAGCCTATAGTCCAGGGCTTTCCACGCTTCCTCTTTATAAGGAGGTGCTAGTGATTCCAGCTTGTTTTTTACAATATGATCAAACTGCTTATCATCCATAACTACTACTGCCTTCCATATTGGCGTGGCTGATCATTTTTCTTAATCGAACTCTGGCTTTAGATAAGTTTGATTTACTGGTTCCTTCACTGATTCCAATCTTTTCTGAAATTTCCCGGTGATTATATCCCTCAATCACATATAGATTAAATATCAATCTATATGCCGGCGGTAACT
>CAZAWQ010000439.1:0-2901 GCA_964488585.1 uncultured Roseivirgaceae bacterium | reverse complement strand
CCAAATACCTACAAAACTACTTAAACTGGTTTGTGGCTCAGAAAACACTTAAGGACAAACTTGACGGTCTTACCTTTTGGTTATCCTGGTCTGTGGCTATTAATCATATTACAGAAGTTACTTAAAATAGAACACAGCCAGATTACTATATAGTTTTTTGAATGTGTCGAATGTTGAACACTGAACACCGAGACAAATGTCGAACACCGAACGTTAATAGCGGATCTTTTGCTATTGGTTATTCAAACAAGCTGGCATCCAATCCGGGTATGATCTTTAAAGCATTTTGGTAGTACACCTTTTTTAATACCGAATCAGGAAGGTTCAACCCATACATCTTCCAATGGGCATGGCGCTTGCGATAGTAGTCAAAATATTCATCATTGGTCTCCAGCACACGGAAATAGGTGTAATATTCCTGCTTTTTGTAGGTGTCTTTTCCCATCATTACTCTATCCTGGTATTTTATCATCCATGTATGGGCGTTTCGTGGTTGACGTCCCAATTCGGCCAGTACTGCGCCTAACTCAGTATATACATTTGGCAATTCATCAAAGAGTTTTCCCAACCGACTGAGGTCATTACCGAACCATCCAAGGTGTGCATTGATAAAGGTGGTGCCAGGATGTTTACGAAATACATGGTGCTGCTCTGCCATTATCTCTTCGAAGGATGGATACTGCTCTGGAGAGCGGTAGCGGCTGGGGTATTGCTTCAACTCCAGCCACCGTTCATTGTACTGGTCTTTTTCTTTCCAGAAAGCAGCAGGTTCACCCGAATGAATCAATATTGGAATCCCCAATTGACCACACTTGGCCCAGATGGGATCCAACCTCGGGTCGTCTATAGCTATTCTATTGCCATCATTATCTTTGTCCGTGAGTCCTAGGCTTTTATATACTTTCAACCCCTTCACTCCTTGTTTAACGGCCTCCTCCATTATGGCCAAAGTATTATCAGGCCATCCATCGTCATCCAATTCTTCAAAATCGATGTTAAGGAAAATGGCAAAACGATGATTCAAATGGTCTTGTACATTGTCCAGGGACCACTCGAGGTATTTTCCTCTAAAGCCGCTGAGATTTACCATCACAGCCATATTAAGAGAATCCATATCCACTACCAGTTTGTCCAGATCCTGTATTGGCATGGTCCACTGGTGGTTGTGTACATCGATAAATGGAAATTTTGCTCTGGTGAGCAAAGTCTCCGACACTTTCAGAGTGGAAACAGGCTGGTACTCTTCCACATCCATTACATTCATTCGGTACTGAATTTTACCTATCCCCCAATAGACAATGCCAAGAAATATCAACACAGCCAGCGGCAAAAGCAGCCATCTTTTCATGGAGCAGCTTATTATTGCACAGTTATGGGCACAGAGAACAATGTTTTATCCCAAACTAAGTTCATTAAGATGCCTGTAGGGTCAGTACTGAAACTAATGGTAAACATCTCAGTTTCATTAGCCTGAGGTGTTACAAGTGCATCCACCGACAACACATCGAATTCCGCGTCTGGCTCAGTTACACCAAAAAATACATCCAACTCGCTATTGAGATTTATTGTGAATGCTTTCGGCCCTGGCACCGCCGACATACGATAAGTACCAGCGCTAAGGGACTTTCCTGCAAATAGGACATCCTTGCTCAACGAAATCTCAGTAGCTGCATTCGCTCCGAGCCTCCAGTACTCTCCATAAGGCTGTAATGCACCATCAGCTTCTTCTCCAAAGATCAAACGCCCTTTCTTATATGGCCGGCTATAACTTACGGTAATTTCCAGTTCCTGATCGGAATATTCCGCGGTACCAGGCGGGCTTTTTGGTGTGGCTATGAATAACACATAAACACTATAAACCACAAATATGATTAACAATGCTCCTACTCCAAGTAATATTTTTTTTATCATGATGGTAAATTTAGTTGATCCTGTAATTATAAGGTCATTTCAGCAGGAATGGTACAAGATGGAGGAAAAAATTCCCTTATCCCCAATGTCTGTTTTGGGATGGTATACAGACTTTGATGAATACCTGCCTTCCTGATCTTGGCGACACCGTTAAAACTACGGCGACACGCGGTCAGTAGGCAAGCGGTCATAAGCGTTGAGTACATGAACAATGTATTAGGGATTATACTTAACAATTTTCCATACCCCATAGGTCAACACAGGTGCAACGAAAATGACCCAGAAGCCCCAAGTAATGGTTCCATACCCCTCAGCTATTAATCCCACCAAACCCACAGCATTAGCAAAATAGATAGCAATAATGAACAATATCAATGCAATAGCTAACCTTAACCCTTGAGGCATCTCTTTCCCTTTTTCGAGATAAACGCTAGCAATTCGTTCATTAAACCCGTGTATAAAACCGACACCGGTTTCTATAAAAGTGCCTAACAGGACAATTTGAAAAACAATTTGAAAAATTGAGCTATTTAATTTTTCTAGTATGAAATTAGCAGGAATAGATTGATTTAGCACTTCTGTAGCATGGCTTAACAGGGCTGTATAGAACAAAAAAGCCGGAATGATGGCTACCATACCAGCAATTACTCCAGAAAGTACAGCCTCTTTCCTGGTTTCAATATAGCTGACTGAATAAAGTAGAGCCGGTACTACTGCAATATTATAACCTGCGTATCTAAGTCCATTCATGAACCAATGTGATTCCAGCTGTTCAACTTGAAATGCACCAATGATTTGATCATCAAACAAATTCCAAACCGCAATAAAAAGGATTATATACACGGCATATAGGGCGATAGACCAAACAGATAAGATTTTCTCGATAACCTTTCCACCATAAAAAGCGATTGCAGCAATTATTACCATGATAACTATAGAGCCCTGCAGTTCCGATACGCCAAACAATTCAGTGAGCAATTTATTAGCAGC
>CAZAWQ010000438.1:0-5257 GCA_964488585.1 uncultured Roseivirgaceae bacterium | reverse complement strand
GGGGGTACACAAGCCGTTTGATCTGTAACCACCACCGTAGGTATTGGAATCACCAGATTTTCCGGAATAAAGATCTCTTCTGAAATAAAACATCCCGGACTTATGTTGGTAACTAATACCGTGTAAGTACCAGGGCCGAGATTGGTAACTGCCGGTCCGGTGGCCACCGTTGCTCCCGAGGTTGTTTGACCACTAAACCACTCAAAAGTGTAACCAACAGTTACGTTAGTAGCACCGCCCTGTGCTGATTCATCTACCACTGCACTAGCGGAACCATTAGGTGATAAGGGATTACAAGAGGTTTGTGGTGCATCCAGAGTTAATACCATCACTGGAATTACTCTTTGGTCCTGAATGGTAACAGTGACTGGGTCAGAGGGACAACCATTACTACCCGTCACCACTAATGTGTAATCGCCAGCTGGCAGATTATTGACATCTGGTGTGGTAAAATCGGCACTGGGTTTAACCCTGCTCCCAATAAACCACTCAAAAGTATTAGGAGTAGTTTGTCCACCTACTGTGGCACTGAGCGTCCCATTGTCTGCTACACAACTGGTTACCGGAGTAACTACAATGTCCGCGACAGGGTACGCAATAGGATCATCAAGAATCAAGACAGAAATAATATTGTCACAACCTGTTTTTTTATTTTTAACGTATACCGAATAGAATATGGGAGACAAAGAATTCTCTACATGGCTGGTACTCATTGGCGGAGTGAGAAATACCTGATTACCCTCAAACCATAGAAATTCGTATTTTCCAGGAGCTAATCCCGGACCTGTAGGATTATTGGGGTCAACAACTTTTATAGTGGCCTTACCGTTGGGTCTGGCACAGTTGTCAAACAAACGATTCTGTACAATTGCTAAAACCGGGCTGCTGACGTTATCCCTGATAATAGTAATATTTGCAGTATCAGACTGACATTGAGCAACATCATGGGTTGCCACCACCTGATAATCACCTTCCATCATCCCGGTAAAAACAGGACCGGTGAATTCCAGCGTGCCGAATCGATACCACTCAAAAGTATAGCCGGCTATTACTTCTGTAGTGCCCTCTAAAACAAATGCCCTGGCCGCGCCATTGTCGGGTAGTGTAATATCGCACTTAGTATTGTCCTGGATCTTCTCCAACGACACTGTGAATGGGTCAGGAGTCACCAAAACAGCACCTACATTATCAGAATAATCACATTCACTTTGGGCGGTATTTGGAAATACTATAGGCGAGGTAGTCACACCGGCATCATTAACCGCTATGTACAATTGAAAAGAATTCCCAGTGCCAGTAACTGGCAATGACAGATTGGTGGAGTTTCCGGGGTTGAAACCCGAGAGCATTACTGTTTCCGTATTTAGGAAAATCGCTCCAGGTAGTGTAGGGTCACCGGAATAAAATGAGACCTCAAGATTCCCTGAAAATGAAACATCCCCGTTGTTTTCTATATCAAAACTTACAGAGAAGTCCGTGTCAGGACAAGTTGGAGGAGATACTACAATTGAGGATGCATCCAGACGAAAATCCGGGTCCGTGACACATGCCATGGAAGCACTGACAACATCAACAGTATGAGATAAAGACTTAGAAGTATTATTAAATACTACTTCCAGGCTTCTGGGGTACATCACTGCAATCGCCACCAATGACAACAAGCTCATTATCAATAGCTTATGAAAAGAGCGCTTCACAGGTTTATACAAAGATTGAAAATTCTAAAAACGGCCATTAAATAGGTCTTTCAATTCATCAAAAATATCCATGATCGCGCTCATCTACCGGACTTAATGATGGCCGTTCAAACCCATGTAAGCTTTTTTGTATCTATTAAAATAAAAAGAGTGATATTCAGGGTATGTATCGGGGAATCAGCGGTTTAATCGTCCCGCTTTTTTGCCTTGTAGGTGCTACTTTTTCTTCTGGCGGATTTTTTATGAAATGCCCAAAAATATGCTACATTAAAGCTGATCAGTTGGTGCTTAGACTCCAGATTGTCGTTGAAATCCAAATTCTCAATGTACGCTCCATCCTCGGTGCCAAGGAATGAATGACCCATTTCATATCGAGCTTCGAGGGTCAACTTCCGTTCATTTTTTAATTCAAAAGTCTTTCCCAGTCCAAACAGCAATCCCAATTGCAGTCGATTTGGATGCGTCACCTGTAGATCATTGGGGCTATCATTTTGCCCGAAGTGAATGTTATAGGGGGTAAAACCCGCTGATGATTCCAAATCATCTATTTTACCAGTTCCACCCATCCAGTAACTAAGGTTTGGTCCTATCGCCAGAAAGACCGCCTCTTTGGGCCATACCACAACTCTCATCATTATGGGCATTTCTATATAGTAATATTGGCCTATATTTTTTAAAGACTCATTGGGAATTGTAACTGATTTACCCTTGGAAGTAAACAATATTTCAACATGCAGCGAAAATGGTTCCATCACCGGAAAAGTGACAGCTGCTCCAATGTTCCCTCCAATTTTGTAGTTTGGATCATACTGATTTTTAAATGATTCTCCCTCAAACTGAACCTGACCGGCATGTACACCGATCTTAGAACCCACTAATAATTGCCCATAGGAATAACTCAATGAGAACAGGAACAAAACAGAAAGAAAAAAATTATGCATAATTCAAATTATCTGATTAATGTAATACTTCCTGAAGCCGCATTCTTAGAACTTCCCTCACATCGAATCACAAAATAGTAAGCGCCTTCTATTACAGGATTTCCTGATAGCGTTCCATCCCACTCATTGCCGTAATAGGGACGCCGCTCATATAACACATTGCCTTGTCGGTTTACCACCACCACTGTACAATCTGGGTAGCGCTCGATATTCTCTATGATCCAGCGGTCATTCTGTCCATCGTTGTTGGGGGAAAAAAGTGGTTTAGGCGAAACATTTATTCCCTGCCCTACGGAGATTGTTACCTCAGCGAAATTTTGACAGCCGTTGGCATCCTCAGCGGTTACCGTATAGGTGGTGGTCCGCAGCGGATTGGCAATTGGATTAGCAATGCCGGTGTCGCTCAACCCATCAATCGGCGTCCACAAATAATTGAATCCTCCAGAAGCCGTTAGCTGTACGGTATCTCCAGCGAAAATCTTGTCTATGTCTGCGCTCGCGATAATATTGGGTAGTGCCAATGTGACCACCTCTACCTGAGTGGTGGCCACACAGCCTGAGGTAGTGGTAACATCCACACTGTAAATTCCGGCGATGGTTACGTCAATACTACTGGTAGTGGCTCCATTACTCCAATCATAGGAAGTGTGAACATCATCTATCCACAGTCTAATGGTTTCACCCTCACACATCACCGTATCCCTGTCGGTTTGAATGTTTATTGCTGGAGTACTGACAACATCTATGGTTTTTGTGAAGGTGTCATTACAATCTACATCGTCATAGTGGACCTCCAAACTGACGGTGTAGGTTCCCAAACTTGTGTAGGTATGGGAGGGATTTGCCAAACTTGACAGGTTACCATCTCCAAAATCCCACTGGAAAAATATATTTTCACTGATATCAAATCCCGAAATATTGGCAAAGGTGATTGGCAGATCCAAACACGCTTCATCTGGCGAAGTAAATCCGGCCACCGGCGGAGCAAGAGCCTTTATGACTAGTGCCGGGGTAATCTTTGAGCAGTTATCTGCATTTGTAACTCTGACTGTATAACTACCTGTTGCTGTTGCTGCAAATAAATTGGTGTTAGCGCCAGCTATATCAACACCATCCAACAACCATTGGTAGGATATATTCGCCATCAATGGTGCCGATAGTACTGCATTTTTACCTTGACAAAAAGTAGTAAGATCTGAGGTGCTAATTACCAGATCTGGCACAGTACTCTCCGTTACGTCGGTCGAGCCCCAAGCGCTCACACATGCACCCAAGGTCACTTGTATTTGATAAGTACCTGTCATGACGAGGTCAAAGTTTGATAGTATTGGATTTTGCTGGGTGGAGCTAAACCCATTGGGGCCGGTCCAACTAAAGGTTGCACCAGGAACATCAGGAGTATATAACTCCAAGTCTCCACCAGGGCAAACAGGACCATTATTTGAGGCCGTTGGAGCACCACCAGCACCACCTATTACCGTGACTGTTACTCCACTGGAGGTTTCGGAACAGGTGCCGATTTTCGCGGTTGCAACTACTGTATACACACCCGCAGCGGTAGCGTCAATAAAAGAGGTATTTACACCAGTGGTTACACCATCCAAAAACCATTGGTAATTAATGCCAGATGCGCCGCTGGCACTTAGCCGGGCAGAGTTCCCGCTGCAAATGGTTACCGGTCCGGTTGGTGTAATAGATGGCAAGTAACAGTTACCATTGAGCAAAACACCAAGTTCACCATTCAAGATACCATTGAATGCAATATCGGGTTTCGAATCTCCGTTGATATCTCCGATTTTTACATTTCTTGATTTATCATTTACATCTATATCGAATCGCTCAAAAGAAAAGTCACCAGGGATACTAATGTTTCTCAGCAATGTCATTTTCAAATTATCACTTGCAGATGCAACCACAAGATCGGCCAATCCATCGCCATCGATATCACCCATATCAAGCCCTTGTGGAAGATCTATAGTACTAATTATTTTTGGGGCGCTAAAGGAAATTGGATCAGTGGTATTGGTAGTTTGGTTTAGTAAAACCGAAAGATCCGAGGTCAAGAACCTGGAGACAGCGATATCTGCGCGATTGTCTCCATCCAGATCTCCGATGATCAAGTTTGACAAATTACCTGATACATTGAATAGAGTAACCGGACGAAAACCAACAGGCCCCCCGGAAGTACTATTGTTTTGGAAAATGTAAATATTTGAATTAAGAAAAGGGTTTATAACGATTTCAGGCTTGCCATCACCATTAAGATCTTCAACTGAAAGACCTGCACTGTTTAGAGCTGTTATTGGCAACCCAAAACTCACCTCCGGACCAAACGAAATTACCCCTGGTGTACTGGTGTTTCGGAATACCGACAGGTTAACTGTTGCCTGATTCGACGCAATCAGTTCTGGCTTACCATCAAGATTCAGATCTCTTATGACTACTTTTCTTGGTAACCCTCCGGTGGTAATTAATTCCTGAGGGCTACTGAAACTTATTGAGCCCACCGTACTTTGGTTTCGAAGCACATAAATAGAAGCTCCTCCCGATCTGGAGACAACCAGGTCTGGCAGGCCATCACCATCAATGTCACGACAAGCTATATACACGGCGTTTCTA
>CAZAWQ010000437.1:0-5882 GCA_964488585.1 uncultured Roseivirgaceae bacterium | reverse complement strand
TGATTTCAGGATTAACCCTATATGCCACTCTTTGTCCATGCGCCAGCAAATCTCAGGATCGGTAAATGAGGATGTATCAGGATGCTGGAACCGGCTAAGAGAAACTACTATACCGGCATATTCATGTCTTATTTCAGGCATATGATAAGTTTCGTTCAGGGCCACAGCCAATTCAATATGCGCCCATTCACGCCACAAGTTTATCCCGGTAGCAGCTTCCACCATTTCCGCAAGATTAGCCCCTCCTACTCTGGCGGAGGTCTCTAAAAAATAAAATTCGCCGGTCTCCCGGGACTTAATAAATTCGGTATGTGACGCACTGTTCTGCATACCAAACCATTCCATCACCCGCCGATTAAGGGCCATTAGTTTTTGTTGGTCTTCTGAACCAATTTCCAGAGTGCATGATCTAAATATTCCTCCTCCATGTGCCACTTCAAAAGGTGTATCCAAATACATACTTGCTGTAGCAAACAGCACTTCCCCCCGATAGATCAGTGAGTCGACATGATAGACATCTCCCGGAGCAAAACGCTCCACCAAATAGCCATGGCGGTGGTCTTGCAGGTTATTGACTGTTTCCCACAAATCATCCTTAGAGGCAATTTTTTGAATACCTGTAGCTGAGGCTTCACTTCTTGGTTTCAGCAGCCAGGGAGCGGGTACCTGTTCGGTAAATTGATGTATATCCGAATCCTTAAACAGTCCTGTGAATTGTGGGACTGGAATCTGCGCCTCTGCAGCCTTCATACGCATGGCCAGTTTGTCCCTAAAATATCTGGCGGTGGTAGACCCCATGCCCGGCATTCTGAAATGTTCTCGTAAATGTGCCACCTGGTCTACGTCAAAATCATCCAGGGCCACGAATTTATCAAAACCAATGCCCCGCATTTTGTAGGCAATCGAATTTATCAGGTCATTCATCACCCAACTACCATTTTCTTGAAGATCCATAAAGTAGGTGTCTTCAATGCAATCCCAAGGCCAGGCTTCATGTTGTAGTTTGGTAGCAGTCAGCAGGAACATCCGATGGCCTCTTGCATGTCCGGCTTCAATAAAGGCGGCTCCCTTAAAATAGGATGATATACAAAGTATAGCTAGTGGCTTAGACATGATGGTAGGGTTTATGTTGATATCAGGGACCGGGCAAAATCAACCAGAAGTCTTACGCCATAACCTGTAGCAGACTTCATACGAGCATGATCAGTATCTCCAAAAGCCACCCCAGCGATGTCCAGGTGGGCCCATTTTTGTTTCTCATCAATAAAAAACTCTAGAAACTTAGCCGCTGTAATGGCCCCTGCTGCCGGTTTTCCACTCAAATTTTTTACATCAGCGATGTCCGAGTATAAGGCGTCCTGGTAACTTTCCCATAAAGGTAATCGCCATACACGCTCCTGAGTATTATCTCCTGCCTGGGTAATTGAATCTGCAAGCGTTTGGTCATTGGTAAAAAGCCCGGCAGCTTTATCACCCAGAGTTGCCACACAGCTTCCGGTCAGAGTGGCCAGATCAACCAAGATCTCCGGATGGTAATTTTCCTGAATATAGCAAAGTGCATCCGCCAGGATCAGGCGTCCCTCTGCATCGGTATCTATCACCTCAATACTCTTCCCGGCATATGACTGTATGACATCTCCTGGCCTGATGCTCAATGAATCAACACTGTTTTCAGCTACCGGAATGATTGCCACCACATTCAATGGCAGCTGTAGCCGCGCAATTAGCTCAATGGCACCCAATACCGCAGCAGCACCTCCCATATCACTTTTCATGTAGTGCATGTTGGTGGGTTTTTTTAAGGACAACCCTCCGGTATCGAAAGTTATTCCCTTACCCACCAATCCCAGGTCAATCTTAGAGGGATCCTTATCAGAGTTAGTATACACCGCTTTAATCAATATTGGCGGATGCTCACTACCTCGTCCTACCGCCAGCAATGCCTGCAGACTTTGTTCTTTCAGGGTTACCTGATCCAAAACCTCTACCGTGTATCCGTGTTTCTTTCCGGACTTTATGGCCCATTGACCTAAATATTGAGGAGTTTTTATGTTACCCGGGGCATCTACCAGAGCACAGACGCTTTTCATTACCGCCGCGGTCTGCTGTGCCTCATGAATCACCATATCGAAATCGCCGGCCCCCTCAGTTATCAATAACTGTACTTGACGCAATAAGTGTGATTCATCATTTTCGGTCTTATAAACTCCCACTGAATAATCAGCTAAACTGAGCCCCAAGACACATTGATAAATGGCTGACTCCGGAAGGTGCCTTAAGTCTATTAGTAGGCTGGATTTTATTCTGGCTTTCTCTGTATTGATGAAATGGCGAAACGTTCGAAATCCTTCCGGCAGTAGCCGTTCCTTGCCCAACCCCAAGAGAAACACGGTTCGTTGCTGTTCCTGGACAAACAGCGGGTATAGTTCTTTTTCCTTGCCTGAAAAATCCTCTATGACTGTGCCTGGGACCAAAGAATTGTCGATCACAGCGCCTTGAAAATATGGGACCAATACCTGATCAATTTTGTCAGGTAATTGGGTAGTCAACTCAAATTTGATTGGTTTCGTCATTTGTTTGGGTAATCTACCATTATTCAGGGGATTTTTATTGTGGACTTTATTGATTAAAGAATAACCATTTCAAAGCAATGGGAAACTCTTCACGCCAAATTTCCTCGTGATGAATTCCATCAGGGTTATGAGAGAATTTAAAACGCAGACCCTCACCCGTATTAGTCAACAGGTCTGCACCAAAACGCATCACGTTGGGTAAATGGGCCTGGCTTTCCTTGCCTCCAGCGTACAAATAAAGATGAGAAGATTCAACGGGATTATATTTCTTAGCTAGCTGGTAAATCCTGGGGCTCAGCCAAAGACTTGGTGAAAATATCATCATTCTACTGAAGGTCTGGGGAAAACTAAGGCCGGCAAATAAGCTAATTAACCCACCCATAGAGCTGCCACCAATGCCGGTATGTTCACTGTCAGTCATCACCCTGTATTTGTCATCTACATAGGGCTTCAAGGTTTCCATCAGAAATTTAATATACAGCTTACCCTGACCTTTGCCGTATTTCCTGGTATTGAAGGGCATGTATTCGTTCAAACGATCTTCACCACCATGATCAATAGCAATTACTACCACCTCCCCACTTTCTTGACTGGCCAGGCGGGCTAGTGACTGGTCGATGGCCCAATTCCCAAATGGTGACTCTTCGTCAAACAGATTTTGTCCGTCGTGCAGATAAAGTACCGGATACTCTTTTTCGTTCTGGTAATAGTCATATGGTAGTAGGGCTGCAATCCGCCTACGCCGCTTTAACTGAGGAATCTCGTAGTCCTCCTCGATGATTTTGATGATTGGCTGGTAATTTTTGGTCAATTGTCAAGGATTTGCTGGCGAAAATACCCCTTTGGGAACAATCGAACAAGGGAATATGGAACAATAGAGCAGGGGAACAGGGGAACGACAGAACAAGGGAACATTTGAGCAATAGATTAATAGAATTTTAGATTGATGATTTTAGATTGTATTTGAGTTTTGAAGCTTGGGTTAAAAATTAATCACGTGATTAATAACGTGATTAATTAAAGGATCTGTACGAATAAACTATAAACCAGTGCTTGCCTTATGGTTGCTTTTAGTTCACTTAAGCTAGGAATGTCGCTTAATCAACTAGTAGAAAAAGCCATTTCTAGATTTATTGAAGGATAAGTTTAGGCGTGCCTATAGGAAATCTTCATATCTTTATTTGCACGATGCAATAAACTAATTATCAGAGGTCATTTGCACAGCTAACTCAAACTTACCGTATCGTAAAATGGATCGCCGAACTTTCATCAAATCCACGGTTATCAGCAGCATCGCCTTTGGTGTAAGCGGATTTACCGGAATGGGAAAAACCCACATCCTCACGCTTAGTTTTGACGACGGTTTTAAGAATTCTTTCTACAAAATTGCGGACATATACGAATCCCATGGACTGAGTGCTTGCTTCAATGTTATTGCCTCAGGGCACCTGCCCGGTTTTGAAGCTGTGGGAAAATGGATCTTGCCTGAGCTTATGGGTGATTTTGATGATTGGAACACCCTGAAGTCCAGAGGTCATGAGGTTATGCCACACAGTTGGCAGCACCTCAATCTGACCGAACAGCCACTGGAGGAGGCTAAAGCCCTGATCGAAAAATGCCTGGATTATTTTGAGGCAAATCTTGATGGTTATAAATCGTCAGAAGCAGTATTTAATTTCCCATTCAATGCTTCTACTCCGGAATTGGAAGCATTTGCCATGTCTAAGGCACTGGCCATCAGATCGCATGGTGATTCCGCTGTGGGTGAGATTCCAAAGCCACAAAAATCATTTCGAAAGGGCTGTTGGTCGAAAGGGCCGGAAAATATTGATAATTGGGTGGAAGATCAGGTAAATAATTTCCTGTCATCATCGGGAGGTTGGCTTATCCTGAATACTCATGGTTTAGACCATGAAGGTTGGGGCCCTATGAGTACAGGGTATCTGAAAGGGCTCATCGCAAGATTAGTCAAGGTAGAAAAGCTAGAAATTATGCCTACCGGATCGGTGTTAAAAAGAAGTCTGGAACACTAACCTGGGATGACACCTAACCAACCATCCTGGTGGTTGCCAAAAAGCCTAAGGACAAAGCTTTGACCCTGGATCATAATGATCGCTTGCTGCCATTGGGCAGGAGCCTAAGAATGCGGTATTTGGAAAATAATAGCCCCTTTTCATAAAAAGTTGTTAATAAATTAATACTTTCAAAACTCACAAAAAAATTTACTAGCCGTGATTAAAATTACTTTTAAGATCATTTGGGTACTAATGGTATTGTCAGGTTATAATATTAATGCTCAGGACAATGATGACGACCTCAGCCGTAAGAACACCATTAAATACCATTTAATTTCATCGGCGTTGTATGCAGATGAGTCATTTGCATTGTCGTGGGAAAGAGTTGTAAAACCCAATCAGAGTTTTGCCGTCATGGCAGGGGTTTTACGGTTCCCATTATCCACGAGTCTTGGATCTAGTATTATTTCAACCAGTGGTGATGCCAAGAATGGGTTTGTGATTGGTGGTGAATATCGGTTTTATTTAAAAAAGGAGAATAAATTCTCAGCACCACACGGAGTCTTTATTGGCCCCTATGCAAATACCTATCGTTTTGGAAACGACAGAAATTTTACTATAACTCCCGAGGATGGATCGGCTCCTTCAATGGGTAGCTTAACCTCGCATATCAGTGTGATCAATATAGGATTCCAAATGGGTTATCAATTTGTGATTAACAACCGATGGACCATCGATATGGTATTCATTGGACCATCACTATCACGATACCATTTGAAAGCCAGGCTCGATTCGGATTTTGATTTTGATGAGGACCTCATCGAAAATGAACTTTTACTAGGCCTTCTTGATAGATTTCCATTACTCAAAGAGTTGCTTGATGATGAGGAAATAGACCTACATGGTAATAATAGCAAGTGGGCGCCGGGTTTTCGATATCAACTTAATGTAGGCTACAGATTTGGTGGTGGGAAAAAATGAAATTAATTCCATTTTTTGAGGCTCCTCATAAATAATTTAACAGTTTATCTGTCGAATTAGGAGCTTACCCAGCAACTTCTGTGGAGTTCTTTTTTTCGCATTAAGAAACTAAACTCCTAGGCTCAATCCAGTCGAGCTTAGAGCGGACTATATGAGGCTGTTTTTGCGTTTTCACACAGGTACTGTGTACAAAAGCAAGTTTTTGAACAAGAATTTTAGGAAGGGTCAGACCAAGGTCGACACTATCCTGCAAGGCAGCTCCACTTAGGAGCTGCTTCTTTATTGTTGGTAATCGGGGTCATAGTAGGTTTCA
>CAZAWQ010000436.1:0-4045 GCA_964488585.1 uncultured Roseivirgaceae bacterium | reverse complement strand
CGTCAATGAGTTAAAATTTCTTCCTGGAATTTCAGGGTTGCCTTTCTTTCTTAAAACAAAATATATTATTAGTCCCAACACTAAAAGCACCAATCCTCCAAAACCATATAATTGATAAAT
This sequence comes from uncultured Roseivirgaceae bacterium, assembly GCA_964488585.1. Lineage (GTDB taxonomy): Bacteria > Bacteroidota > Bacteroidia > Cytophagales > Cyclobacteriaceae > SZUA-3. Next base: position 3,925 of record CAZAWQ010000436.1, on the reverse strand, counting down.
CTGAGCGGATGAAAAAATGTGGCTTAAATTTCCACCCAAATAGGGCCGGTCATCCGTTACTGGCTGGAACGAAGGGTCTTCAGTTACTTCATATTCTGCTGGAATTAAAGGAATTGGAAAACTATAGAAAGAACCTCCGGCCTCTATATAGTGAGTCGACATTAGATTCATCAGATCCTCAGATTCAGGCAATTGAGATTCTCGGTTTGGCGTTGACAAAATTAAGAACTCTTCGTTGTTTCTATAAGCTCTAACTGCCATGCCCAACCCTCTTAGCGTTAACACATATTGATCAGTTAAAACCCCCTTTGAATCGAGTCCAGCGGGGTACCAAATGGCAAATAACCCGTTCTTTGAAAGTTTCTCTAGGACCAATTTATAAGCCTCGTAAGTTCTAATAAGATTGCCTGGCTCAAGCATCATCTGAGGATAGCCTCCAACACTTGGCAAGTAAATCAGGTCTTGTTTTTCCTGTAGTCTTTCAAGATACTTTCTCCCTTCTGACACTATGATTCGTACGCCTGGTTTATCATATACATACTGAAATTCTTCCAGGAGGAAATCAGGATCCCGAACGGCATTAATGACCGCCGGTTCAATCTCGACAGCTATGATGTTTTTATGTCCTGTAGCACTTGCAAAACGTACCTGCCTTCCACCCCCGCTGCCAATAATTATTTTTTTTGAGTTTGGAGGCACCAGTAATAAGGGAATCATTCCCAATGAGGGCTTATTATAGCCTTTTTCAGGATAATACTCCCATTGCAGGAAGTCATTATAAAATCCGTAATATGCCGAAGTATCTGGCGATGCAAGAATTTCATTTAAACTATACTTTCCCCATTTCTGATAGACCGTTCTAAAACCTCTAGCCTCAAAGAACGCTGTCGATGAAGGAGTAGCGCCTTTATAAATCCTTAGAAAATTGAGTTCTAGATTTGGTAAAAAAAAACAAAAACAAACCACAACCAGTTGACCGATAAATATTAACTGCGCCCTTCCTTTACTTATAATCAGTCCGACGAGAGCAGTGATAAGAAATGCACCTAGAATTAACTTCATTACGCCGACTAACGGAATTAGCCAACCTGTAAGTAGATAGGCTGCTGCAGCACCAAATAGATAAATAGCATATACAGAATTCATCTTGGCCTTAAATTGCTCCCGGCCGATTTGATATCCGATATACTCGCTTAGCCCATAGGCTATAAAAAAAGGAAGGAATAAAAATGAAAAAATGGAGATATTAAGGATCAGCTGACTTACCTCCACATTGAATAAGTGAACCTTCAAATAGCTAAATTTATGTGCAAACAATACCGCATAAGTGGATAGAATCAAAGCCAATTGTAATATCCCAATCGTCCGAAGAAAGGATTTAATGGTCACGGAGAAACAGTAGGCCCCTAACAATGCACCCACAGGAAACCCTATAAACAATAGATCGAAAAATAAGGAGGGCATAATAAAAAAACTAAGGAGCTTGAAAATAACCAAAGTAAACAGAACCGTAGAAAAAGATAACAAGAGGAGTGCTAGGGCCATGGTTGCCTTTTTCTTTTCTAAGCTATTTGAAAGGTTCTTCAGCAGCGCATGCATAAAAGATGGTTGCAGTTTATGAGACCAGTTAATTTTTGATCAAAGTGCCATTAAAGATTATATGTGATAACCACATAATCTGATGTAGCGGTTTACTTACTTTTCGACCTTATTAAACTTACTTATTGTTATTTTCAGATACTAAATTTTTCCTGTTTACCTTTTTAAGGCTGTTTTAATGGAGTATTGCTGTTTGAAAAATTGATTTTTAAGCATAAAATATATAATAGCGTATATTAGCCCTGAAAAAGATCAGATTTTAATTTTAAAGAACCAAACCACGAAAAGATCGCTCTTTCTTCGAAGAATTTTCATAAACCGGATGCTCAGACTGACATTTTCCGTGGTTGGATTTAGTCTGCTGACAACATCTTGTGACCGAAGGAAGTCCAAAAAAGCCATGGAGGAGCAGGTGGGAACAGATCCTTGTACGAATCTCTTCGACTTGAACGACACAGAACTTAAAACCCGCTGGCAACTAGGATACGTTAATCAATCGTCTTTTTCCGACCGGACTTGTCTGAATTGTAAGTTGTTTATCAAAACCGATCAGTCCCTTTCCTGTGGCAGCTGCCTGGTGATGAAAGGCCCGGTAGAGGAATTGGGATACTGTACGGTATGGGCACCCGTGGATGTTTAAGTAAATTACCAATTACCAGGGACGAAGGATGTGTTTTTGCACTCGACTTCGGTGGTCATTAATCTGCTGTTCCCAAAACTTCCCTAATAGCCGCCATTAAAATTGCTTCCGACCCCGGACCAACTGCCGATGCTCTTGGACTGGACTCATAACCACCCTGGCTATAGGCAATTTTGGTGCATACATAGCCTGGCCCATATTCTTCGTAGGCCGCAGTACAAACGTGTGCTCCAGGTAGCATGTTTTGAGCAGCCAACTGGTACTCAACAAATGCTTCTCCTGGCAAGTTGAGCAGCCAGACATCTTTTATTTTAAGCGCCGATACATTTATTTGGTGCCCCTCCTCCGTTCTGCGCAACCAAGCCAATTGTTTGGCCGCAGTAAACTTCTTCAATGAATCCACTTCATTACTTTCCAGCTGGGCAATAAGTCCAGTTTCCACCAGGTGCTGACCTACCGGAAGTTGTATTTTTACATTATTCCATTTAATATCGCTAAAAGACACCGGAGTCTTTTCAGTAGATTCCCAGGCTTGACGCATGGCCTTTTCAACCCTGTCAGCCAAAACATACCTGCGTGCTGGCGAACCATCGTTATACTTTCCAGCCGTTATATTGCCTCCAGCACCGCTGAGATAAATTTGCGGAAAGCCCAGATTGTCTTGTCGAGCTTTCCTGGCGATACCCACGAAATCTGAACTAACATCTCCTTTGCCATAGTGACTCATAGGATGTGTAGCGTAGTAGTTCAAGGCAACCAGTGGCTGGTCTTCATTCCAGAAACTGACACATTTAAGCCAAGGATCTATTAGTCCTTCAGGAGCGGCGATAGCAGCGGAATCCTTGGTTGAACTGTATCGGACTATCTTCACTTTTCCGTCTTCTCCCAGTATCCTTCTGCTCGATGCAACTTTTTCTACCTTGGCTTGTCCAAACCCCAAATGCGTAATATTTTGTGCCTCAGCTTTTGCTTTTCGAACAGCATTCGAAGCAATATTGATGGTCTTTCGTAAAAAATCAGGGTCATAGCGCCAACCGCCAAGTCCGTATTTGCTGAGTATGTCCGCAGTAGTGAAGTCACAGCGCACTCCGTCGTGTTGATGGAGTGCATGAACTGAGACCCGGTCTACAGTAGTGCCTGCAGCCTCTGCCAGGCTTTCGCGCCAGGCGTCTAGTCCTTCGTTGGCAATACCTATCCAATCCACTGCACAAAGTACAATGGGCTTATCTTTTGACAGGATCACAATTCCTTTGGCAAACAGTGAATCATCAATGGACCGGGTCATGGCATAGGCCACTGGACTGCCAATGGCAGGGGTGACGTTGATTTTAAATATTCCTATTTTTATTGTTTGAGAATTGGTATTACATTGAGTTATAAACAGCATTAGCATTCCCAGCAAATAAAAAAGTAGTAAGGATTTCCACCTGACGATAGTTGTCATAACCAGTCTTGTTAAAATGTATCACTTGGTATAGAAGAGATAGGAATCAATATACCATAAAGTGTCTAATAAAATGAGACCTGATATCTAAATCAAGTATTTAATGAAACAAAAAAACCAATACTTTATTCAGGCCTGGCTTATGTTGGCCCTGTTGACCCAGTCTTGTTCAGATCCCAAATACCCGGGGCCCCTTACTGCTGAGCAGGCCCTGGAAAAATTTCAAATTATCAACGGTTTTC
>CAZAWQ010000435.1:0-1708 GCA_964488585.1 uncultured Roseivirgaceae bacterium | reverse complement strand
ATTATGGACTTAATTACCTTAGAATACCCACCCCAACGAATTTCAAAACTTTCTCTTAAAAGAACAATGGTAGAGTTAGACTGCTCACGTTCATTTGTTTACTCCCTAATCAAAAGAGGTATCCTAACTCCCCAATATATGAAAGGGTCAAGGAAGCCATATTTTGATATTTGTCAAATAGAGGAGGCAATAAATAAGGGTAAGTAAAAAGCATAGTGGGTTTAAAGAATTGAATCATGAAACATGTTAAATCATCGGTTCCTAAAGATGAGGATGTATTCTTTACAAAGTCGGAGTGTAAAAGCGTTCTTAACATACGCTTCGCCTGTTTGGCTTACGAAGTCCCACAAGGAGAACTATTTAAAAAACAAGCGAGAGAGTTAATTGAGAAAATACAGCCGATTATTGACTACAAAGATGAGAGATTAACTACAAGTACAAATGACTAATCAAGAGAAGTTGGAAGTGATGAAATCGAAGAATCCGGTACTGTCTTCTTTGGTTGATCGGCTGGATCTAGTGGTTTTTGATGAACCGATTAAAATGCCTATTCCTGGAATTAGTCATAATCCTAAGTGTGCTGAAACATCGCAGCCTTTGTTCAGCATATTTAAAGAGCCAATAACAAATAAAATTCCTAATGGAGAGGTAAGCCTAAGGTGGAGAATCCGGATGAAACTGTACACCCTATTCCAGCGAAAGTGTACACCCTATTCCGGCGAAACTGTACACCCCATTCCGGTGAAACTGTACACCCCCTAGGTTAACATATTGGTAATTTTTTAGATTGTAATTTTCTAAGAAGGCTTACACTTGGGCTTTTGAATTTAACAAAGTCCAAGATGCCTAACAGAAAGAAAGATATGCTAACAATACGTCAATTGATCAGATTAAAATCAGAAGGCTGCTCACATAATTCCATCAAGACAAAACTGGGCATTAGCCGTACTACTGTTATTGAGTATGTCCGCCTGCTTGAAGCCAGTGGTTTTACCTGGCAGCAATTGGATGAGATAGAAGATTCAGTCCTGGGGGTGATCTTAGGATCAGGCAATAATGAGAAAGAGCGTTATCAACGATTGCTAAGCTTTTTCCCCTATATGGAACAAGAGCTCAAGCGCCGTGGAGTGACCCGCCAGCTGCTGTGGAAGGAATACAGGATCCAGGAACCAGAACCATACGGCTACAGCCAATTTTGTTACCATTATAAGCAATGGAGTCGATCTGTCAATGCAACAGCTCCTATGCCCCACAAAAGTGGTGATAAGTTATTTATTGATTTCAGTGGCGGCAAGCTTGGGGTGATTAATCGTGATACCGGAGAGATCACCGCAGTTGAAGTATTTGTAAGTGTATTAGGAGCTAGTGGGCTTACTTACGCACAGGGGGTATACAGCCAGAAACAGGAAGACATGGTGTCTTGTATTGAGGGATGTCTTTCATTCTACCGGGGTGTCCCTGCTGCAATTGTTCCTGACAACATGAAGGCCATCGTAAGCAGTTCAAGCCGCTATGAGCCTCAGATCACCCAGCTGTTCCGACAAATGGCCTTGCATTACAATACAGTGTTTCTACCCACAAGACCCGGTAAGCCCAAGGATAAAGCAAAGGTTGAAAATGCAGTAAAAAATATCTACACCCATGTATTTGCTCCTCTGCGAAACATGCAGTTTTTTAGTTTGACAGATCTTAACACTGCTATTAGCAG
>CAZAWQ010000434.1:0-16910 GCA_964488585.1 uncultured Roseivirgaceae bacterium | reverse complement strand
AGGTTCAGCCCATTAGTGATCCAGATATTTCATTCATATTTCTGGCCGGGCAATATCCGTGAAATGAAAAATGTCATTAAAAGGGCAGTGTTGTTATGTACAGGGGATGAGATCAATGAAGACCATCTCCCTTCGGAGATCCTGTATCAACCGGATTCACTAAAGCAGGCGACATCCGGTGATCTGAGAAAGCAAACTGAACATCAGGAGCGGGAGATTATTCTATCAACTCTGGAGAAAACCCGCTACAACAAATCAAAAGCCGCGAAATTGTTGAGTATTGATAGAAAAACGCTGTATAATAAGATGAAGCAGTATGGTATTGAGAGTTAGTAGGGCATGGCGCGCTGAACATGGCATTAAATTTTCTTTACCTAGCTAATTCATTAATTTCTTTGTTATTCAAAATGTGCAGCTCAGGTTCTTTTGCAACAGCATTTATCATCGCTTTACCAATATTTGTAGTATTAGTAGCCGAACTTGGAAAATGCTTCAGAATGAGATAGACTGGACTAAATATCATATAAATTAAAGAATACCAATTTGTCCCTGACTTAATACCTCTTAACGGTTGAATATATCCTGGCCTGAACATATAGGAATGCTTAAATGACATTTTTAAGAGGGCGTTTTCAGTTTTGCCTTTTACCCTGGCCCACATGGTACGTCCTTGTTCAGTACTATCAGTGCCTGCTCCAGAGACATAGCAGAAAACACTATTGTCGTTTTGAGCCAAGAATGACTGTGCAAAATTCATTGTAAGATCATAAGTGATATTGTTGTATACCTCTTCAGATTTCCTGAGTGATGACGTGCCAAGACAGAAGAAGCAAGCATCATAGCCAATCAAATCTTGTTTTATTGATTTAAGTTCCAAGAAATCGGAAATTAATACCTCTGTTAATTTGGGATTTGTAATATTTAGTGCAGTTCTATTAACTATTAGCACTTCTGAAATTATTGGACTATCTAAACATTCCAGTAATACCCCTTTACCGACCATTCCACTGGAACCGGTAATAATCACTTTAATACTTGCATCCGTCATTTCAAATCCATGCTCCATTTTCCATCAATCTAATGACACCTACAAATTTATTTGGTAAGGTTTTTCTGATGTTTATCATTTTATTTATCTAAAATATGGGTAAAACGATTTACATTCAATCTTATCTGAGCTATTTACCGTATGAGATAGACTGAGTCACACATCAAGTTAGGTAATAACAATGAAATTGCAGAGAACGGCTGCTGCTGGTTTACTAACCACCCAGTCCTTCAATCTCCTTTACCAGTTCCTCTAAAATAGGGTGGGAGAGTTGCTGGATCTCTGCTACCGCGGCCTTCAGATTTATGTCCGATTGGTTGGTCCTGATTTTGGTTTCAAGCTCGCGTAGTATATTAACCGGCTTATTTGCATGTACATGGCCAAAGGAGCTGATCATCTTATGGGCTAGTTCTGCTACCGACTGCAGATCCTGCTTTTCGGAAGATTCTACCAATAATCGCAGGTTTTGCTGCAGGTTGTTTTGAAATGCTTTCAGAATTGGCAGTAGGGCTTCATTATCGCCGGCGGAGAATCTTTTAAAGTCTTCGAATTGGAACTGGACTGCCTTTTTACTTTGCCCATTCTCATTGGCTGGCAACAATTCCCGAATCTTCTGGTACAGCTCCGCCTCCTTGAAGGGTTTCAAAATGAAATCATTGATTCCAGCTTTCAGATACTTCTCTAAGTCAGTCTTCATGACATTGGCCGTTAGGGCAATGATGGGAATCTTCTTTTTTTCAGGATCATCCAAAGAACGAACCACCCTGCTTAATTCTACACCACTTACTTCAGGCATATTGATATCTGTTAATATCAGGTCAAAAGAGTGCCTGGTGATTTGCTCTATGGCGTCTTTTCCGTTGATGCAATAGGTGGCCTGTACTTTCCATTTATCCAGAATTGTTTTTATCAGTTGTATATTAAAAGGATCGTCATCGGCCACTAATAACTTGAGCCCCTTGAGAGAAGCGTGGGCAACAGCAACAGCGCGGGATTCTTTAACTGGGTTACTCTTGCTTATTTTGTATTCCAGCTTAACCAAAAACTCTGAACCCTGACTTCCATTGTTCTGTACGGAAATACTTCCAGCCTGCATCTCTATCAACTTTTTGCAAATTGCCAGCCCCAGACCCGTTCCCTCATACCTTCTGGTAGCCGAAAGGTCTACCTGTTTGAAGTCACTAAAGATCTCGTCTCGCTTTTCTTTTGGTATGCCAATACCGGTATCTATTACAGAGAGGTTTACACTTGCCAGACTATTGTTGATGGTATATGCGCATTGGACTTTAACATAACCCTTATCGGTGAACTTGATTCCATTACTTACCAGGTTAAAAAGTACTTGCTTAAGCCGGAAGGGGTCCCCAACGAGATAAACAGGTTTTTGTGGAGTTATTTCCATCCTCAAACTCAGTCTCTTTTCAGATGCCTTTAGCTGAAGAGCAGCTATTACCTCTTTCAGGGTGTTTCCAAGTTCAAAAACCACCTGATCAATTTTTAATTCACCGGCCTCCATTTTTGAATAGTCTAGAATATCATTAACCGTATGTAACAGAAGCTGGCTGGAAGTTTGTACCGCCTCCAGATACTGCTGCTGTTCAGGTTCTAAGGAAGTCCCGGATAATTGTTCGGTAAATCCAATAATGGCATTTAGTGGTGTCCTGATTTCGTGACTCATATTGGCTAAAAACTGCTGTTTTGACTCCGCCAGCTGCTCCGCTTCCTTCTTTGCCCCAATCAGTTGTTTGTTGTAGTAATCACCAATTCGAACATCTTTAAAAATTAAATATGTAAATAAAGTCCCAACCACCAGGCATACGAAAATAATTGCTGAAATGGTCAATGTGGAACGACTGGCAATTACTTTTGCGTTATTTGCCCTTTGTATATTCAGTGCCAATTCCTGTTTCTGCAGTCCACCAATCAAACCGCGTATTTGATCTATAATGAGCATACTGCTTTGAATTAATTGCAGTTCCTTACTGGCCAACACTTCTTGATACTGACTCTCTTCCTTTCCTAGGTCTACCAGGATTTGTTGAATACTTCCCAATACCGTGTCTGACTGTACAAAACTGGTATCGGTAGTTACCCTGGTCTCAGTTATTACCTGAGGTTCTTGCTCTAATCTTGCAATTTCCCGGGCTATTTCCTGTGCCCTTTTTTTCTGTTGACGCTTGGTGTTCTTGCGGTTCCCATCAGTTTTTCCGGCCGGCGGTAATGGCTCTACTGTGGTAGTGGTAGTAGTGGTGGTAGTGGTAGTCCGAAGAGCAGGTATGGAGTCAGTAGTACTATTTATCTCTTCCAGAGCGATTGATGAGAAACTCAGTTGATTCAGGGTACTTTTCAATTCGATAAAACTGGCAACACCCCTCATTTGGTCATTTAAAAGGTGTGAGACACTGTCGACTTTCACATTGAATTCATCATCGACAGACTCAGTAGTTTTAATGGCTTCAAGTTCCTGATTTATGGAGATTACCAGGCTTTGATATGTATCCAGCAGGTCCGTGTCCCTGGTAAGCGCGTATGCTCGCATTTTGGCCTCTGCTTTGGTAATATCAGCCAGTATATCACCCAATACTATTAGTTTAGTCTGCTGATTTGAAGGATTTTCCAGCGAAATCAACAGTTCACGATAACTGTTGTAACTGATGATCCCCGTCAAAAGTACTGCTAAGGCAGCCAACAGGAACCAGCCAACTACTTTTATTTTAATAGTATTTTGTTTCTGGTGCATTTTAGCCTTTTGAAAAATATACTAATGCCTGCTAAATGAGCTCTCTATTCAACTCATCTATGTAATAAACGAAAATAGAGTCAGTTATTTCAACCGACTCTATTTTACACTTAACAAGCAAACCAAACCCTGATCTTATTTGGTTACCACCACCAGATATTTGGAGGAGTTCCAGAATCTGTTGGGATCTATGATTACCAGCCGATCTACGTTTTCTCCGTCATCACCTTCAAGCATATAGGAATCTGTGGGGTGGTTAGTTACCAATTCCGCCCTGGTACCACTAATAGGAATAGTGGTGGTAGCAGTAATGTCTATTTTATTGAACTGATCTGAGTTGAAATCATCTGGTAACATTTCTATTTTTCCAAGCCCCAGGAATCCGCCATCTTTGGTCAGGATGTTTCCGGCCAACAGCTCTTTGGAGGTTCCAGTGGCGTAATAAGCCGTTTGAATTTGGTTAGTTTGGTCCAAAATGATCTGCTCCTGGTTATTATTAGCTAAGGTCAGGGTGTCGACCTGACTGTTCAACTCCTGTACGGTAAAATCCATGGTTTGCAGATTTTCCTTTAGCTCGGTGATCTGGAGGTCTCTTTCATCGATCTGAGCAAGCAGTTCTTTTTTAGCCGACTCCAAGGCTTTTCTGAGTTTAGAGTTCTTATGTGACACTTTATTGATCTTTGAATTCAGTTCTTTGATGGTCTGCTTATTTTCGACCATAAGTTCATTGATCACTTTAATATCTTCTGCTACTCTTTGGTGTAGGTCTGCCGTTAGATTGGCGTCACCGTCATTTAGGCTGATGTTTAATTCCCGTTCCCTGATCTCCGCCAGATTTTGTTCGATATCAGTGAACGATTCTACAAATTCTGCCAGTGATTGGTCTTTTTCTATTGATGCCTCCTTTAGGTCGTTGTTTTCTTGTCGTAGGGCAACCAGTTGATCTTCAAGATTCAATTGTGAGCAAGAAAAAATTCCAACAACTACTGGGACTATTAAAGCTATTCGTTTCATAATTTTCGTTTTTAAAATTGTTAAAGTGGACATCTGACTCTGGTGTAAATTTGATGCCAAAGAGTAGCAATATTATTATAATACAATACAAACGAGTGATTTACCTCTTAATTATTGAAATAATTCAATAAAGTAATTTTGTGATATTTGGCCCAATTGTGTAAAATTTCTACAGTCTGGGGAATTTGTACCCATGATATCATCAGTTCTAAGTCAATTTTTCATAATTGCACGGCGTATTTTGCTACATTTACCAACCTAAGTGTATATGAAAATCGTATTAATTCGTACTTTTTTATTTCTCTTGGCATTGGTGGTTTTTGGGTGCTCCTCCGGATCTAAGTTTACCGTTGACTACCTAAATGATAAGTACACCAACGACCAGTCTGAATTCACTATCATCGAAGGTTCATACATCCATTACCGCGATGAGGGTAGTGGTCCGCCGTTAATTCTGCTACACGGAATTGGCAGCTCTTTGCATACCTGGGATGAATGGACTGCCACACTTAAATCTGATTTTAGAATCATTAGATTGGATCTTCCCGGGTTTGGGCTTACCGGTGCAGATTCCACTAATGACTATTCCATGGAACGAAATATTTCAATATTACATTCCTTTCTAGGATCATTGAATATTTCAACCTACTATCTGGCGGGAAATTCACTCGGTGGTTGGCTGGCCTGGGAATATACCCTGGACTACCCCGATGAGGTAAAGAAATTGATCTTAATAGATGCTGCCGGTTTTATTACTCCTGATAATCCCCCCAAGCCACTGCGTTTGTCACAGAAGTTCAAAAAAAGGACCATAAAAGGCGCCCCCCGTTTTGCCGTCCGTAAATTCCTAAAGCAAGCTTATGGAGATAAGAGCAAGGTCACTGATGAGTTGGTTGACAGGTACTATCAGATAAATAACCGACCTGGTAATGGGTTGGCATTTTATACCATCGTCACCGCTGATTATCATCCAAGGACTTCAAAAATACCTGAGATCCAGGTACCAACATTGATCATGTGGGGTGCTGAAGATAAAAAGTGGATCGATGTGAGACACGCCCATTTGTTCGAAGAATTTTTGCCCAATAATCAGCTGATAATCTATCAAGGGTTGGGACACTTGCCCATGGAAGAAGCTCCGAAAAAGACCTCTAAGGATGCACTTGAATTCCTCAGTCATTAGCTTTCAGGGCCTGTTGATACAACAATTGGTAATAGTAATTACACTCCTTCCATAAATCTGACAAATGTTCTGGAATAGGTTCTTTTTTTGGCTTGTATGCCTGAAAACCAGTGGATTTATGCACTTTGTAATACCAGTACTTCGCCCATATTCCATCTTCTTTTCGTGGTCCTGCATCCCAACAGTTCATATTTTCGAAGTAGGGTATTTTCAGTGCCTGGCAAATTGTTGTCAAAGTGCCTGGTGGATCCAGAAGTAATTCTTTGGAGTCAATAATAATGGGATTTTGCCCACGAACGTTCAGGTAATTATAAAGTTCCCACTGCCTTTTCAATCCGGTATCACTCAATTCAGGGCGGGGAATTTGTCTGACTATGGATGGAATCATTTCTTTGGGGTCCCTGATAAGCAAAAGATTATGCAATCCATCCAGAAAGGACATATCAAGGTTTAGCAGATGATGGGCCATATTCTTGATAAACAATATTGGCATTTTATAATCCTTTTGGCAGAGTTCCAAAAGCACCTTCTCACCATTCAATTCCATGCTTTTAATGACCTCTTCTCGTCCTGGATGTTGTGCCCCGGATTTTTCCAGGTAATGTCCGTAAAGAGGTTCGTCCAGCACTGTGGTATCTGGCCTTTGAGCAAAGGAATACATCAGTGCGGTGGATACATTGCGTGGGCCTGACCAAAGCGATATGCGGGTTATTGTCATTAAGTGCTTTGATTTATTTACTCTGTTTATCGATCTGGAAAATTATTTTTATTGCGGTATGCCACTCATGCTCTTTTTCACCAGGAAAAATTATCCCCGTTTCACGCCGAAGGCGTGATCAACACTAACGCAAAGATAATTTTAAAACGCTCAAATGGTATGAGTTGTATTGTCTTGTAATAGCTTAACTAAAAACCGCTACTAAGGCCCAGCCTCTGTTAACACAGAATCTAAGGTCACCCACGCACCATTTCGTTCAGAGCTTACTCTGGCAGCTTCCATAAAAGCATAAATTTCCAGGGTTTCAGCGGGTTCCACAGGAACCTCATTGGTTCTAAAATATTGCAATATTGCATCAACCAAGGGTTCATAACCTTCCCACCTACCAAGATAGGCTATCTCATCGGTGCCAAATGCCTGACCACCATGCCCACCATGCCCGCCTGAGCCATCTACTATGCCGCGGAACGTACCAATTCTGCCATTGTCCCATTCACCAACCACAGTATCACAAGTGTCAGTTTTGGTCCTGCGTACTCTGATACAACCAGTTTGCATTACTGTAAACAGGTGTTCCACTCCATGCATCCCATACCAATACAGATCGGAGTGACTGGGTATATATTTTACGGGGCTAAATGTATCCGCGCCCAATACTTTGCCGATCAACCCATTCCTTACCTTTTGTGCCTGAGTCATAAATCTGGTACCAGAGGTAGAAAACGTCACCACATTATGTTTTTTGGCGGCTTTATATATCGATACCGCATCCTTCAAAGACGCTGCTACGGGTTTATCAATAAATACTGGTTTACCGGTTCGAAACACCTCCTCAGCCTGTTTAAGATGGAGCCGCCCATCATTTGTTTCTAGGAGGATACAATCCACTTTTTCCAGCAACTGCTCAATGGAGTCGACGATACTTATCCCGTTTTCTTTCAATTCCTGAGTGAATTTATCGACCCGGTTGTAACTGGCAGGAATATCTTTGCTAACGGTAGTATAAGCTGCAACTACTTCAAATCCATTGTCTTGACCATTAATATACTTAGTGAATGCTACACTGTGAGAGGTATCTATTCCTATGATACCGATAGAGACATTAGCAATGTACCTGGTGCTCAAACCAAGAGTTGCTGTGTTTGACAGTGCTATGCCCAAACCACTGGCGGTAGCGTATTTCATAAATTTTCTGCGTTTTAGCGGTGTCATGTAACTAGATTTTTAAATTCAATTAGTATTATTCTAGATTATTGAGGATCAATCGATTTTATATTAAATACCTGGATCATCAGTATTTTTCATAATATAAGAAAAAAGATCTCGTAGTTGCTGATCAGTTAAGTTATCTGTTAATCTTTCAGGCATTAAAGAGACTGGTAGGGCCTCCATCACTTGAATTTGGTCAGTTGGTATTACTAGCTCCTCCCCACCGATAGATTTAAGTGTAACCATTTCACTGCTTCGATCAGATATAGTACCAGTTAGGATACGGCCGTCTACTTTAACTACCTTGTAGTTGACATACCCTTCTCTTATATCAAGATTTGGATCCACAATATTGATAGCCAAATAGTTTATATTGTTTCTATCGTAGCCGGAAAGATCTGGCCCCAAAGAGCCCCCCTCACCAAAAAGGCGGTGACAGCTTCCGCAAAGTTGTTGATATAGTATTTTACCAGATGGGACATCTCCTCCTCCTGATTCCAGTACCGTGGCAATTCTTTTCATGTGTGCAGTTTTATCAGCAGCGGATGCGGTGGTTGCTTCAGGCCATAATTGATTCACTGATTTGTTCACTTTTGGATCATCCAATAATTGTAACTGTCTAACTACTTGTGCTGGCAGGTCATCAGCCGGGACTTGCTTACTACTTTCAATTAAATTCAGTAGTTCAAGCGCCCATGAAGCCCTTGAGGTGAACAGATTCAGTGAAGCGTGTTTTAAGGCCGGATCTGCACGAAGCTGGTTCGGGTAAGCTTTGGCAACTCTTTCCCCGATCTCATCTTCCTCAAAATTGGACAAAGCTGACAGAGCTGCCTGTCGGACGGAAATTCTTGCAGTCTTACTTTCAACTAAACCTAACAGTGTCTGTGTAGATTGGGTTAGCTTGAGTTCTCCCATCACCTGGACATATGCCAGCCGCTCATTAACATTGGCCTCTTCCTGGGAAATAATTGATACTGCGGACGAAATAGCATGGGTGTCTCTCTGTCGAATGAGGAAAACCAGTGGGGCGTTCCCATAATTCTCTAAATGAGGTTTGATGGCAGCAATTAAATCCTTGGGAAGCGCTGTCATGTCCTTTCCACGAAGCCCTTCCTGGATTCCATCTAATAGTGGTTTGATACTTTCCTTAACAGGGGCCAGATCAAGTAATCGGGTACAACTGCGGAAATTATTATTATTGCCAGCCATAATTAAGCGCTGTGAAAGCCGTTCCAGGATCGTTTGATTTATCATTGGTTGCTTCCACAATTCAGGATCTTCAAACATATCAATGACCAATTCGCTGTCCTGGGCCAACTTTGATTCCATTGCCCACCATATGAGCAATGGATTGTCTGGATCATCATGGATTGTTTCACTAGATACAAGCCCCTGTATTAAAGGTATTGCCTGCGCTGCTGACAATCTTTTCGCAGTACAAGCCAGTTGACTCTGGACCTCCGGATGAGTCTCCTTATTTGCCAATGTGACCAAATTGCTGATTACAACCGAAGACACATCTCCAAAATCACCGAGCAGTCTTATAGTCCACATGCGTACGAATGGATCTTCATGTGCCAGTCCAATTTGTGCAATTTCATCATTAAAACCACCACTGAGATTAATCGCCCATAAACACTCAAGGGCCAATTGGCCGGTTTCATTTATAAGCATACCTCGAATCTGAGGGATAACCGATTTATCCCTTCGGTCTCCAAGTTGTCTTAATGTTTGTTGTCGAAACCATTTATTAGAGTGACCTAGCAATTCGATCAGTTGTTCATTTGAATAGGAGCTTAAATCAAAGGAAGAAACCGGGAGAGTGTTTTTGCCTCGTAACCGATAGATCCGCCCGCTGGTTTTATGCCAGGTGTCCCGTGGATCTACATGTGAAAGTCTACTATCATACCAGTCAGCCAGATAGATCGCCCCATCCGGGCCTGCCTTTATATCTACCGGTCTGAACCAGTGGTCGTCGGTTTCTACAATGCGTTGCTGGTCCACATTGCTAAATGTAGAGCCATTGGGGACAAATTCACTTAGTTGAAGATAGTTTAGTAGCGGATTTATGGAGATCATTTTATTCTGGTATTGAGCCGGAAGTGCAGCACCCTCATATTTGATCCAGGCATGGGTAAAACGCATTTTATCACCTTCCAAATCCATGTTCTTCAAATAACCAAAAGCGTACGGGTTGGTCAATGCCCCGTGTTTCCCCCAATTTTTTACATAGTATGCACCTTGTTTGTAATACTGACCCCTGCTTACTCCATTATCACCGGAATAGATTCTTCCTTTGGCGTCAATCTCTACATGAAAAGTATTTCCACCGCCTTCGGCAAAGAGTTCAAATATTTTTGTTTCCGGATGGTATCTCCAAATTCCTTGTCCGTCGAATTGTAGGTTTTTAGTTGCTTCCGAACTGATGTTGGAAGTCACAGTGCTTCCGGTAGCTCCATACAACCATCCGTCCGGACCCCATCTGAGGCTGTTGGCTACCGCATGGGTGTCTTCCAGACCAAACCCATCCAGATGTACAGTTGGTGCTCCATCCGGCAGCCCATCTCCCATTTCATCAGGATAGGCCATAAGATAAGGCGGGTTTAATACCCAAATTGTTCCTCTTCCAAAAGCAACACTGGTTGCAATATTCAAACCGGTAACGGCATCGGTCGACTTGTCAAAAATTCCGTCCCCATTGGTATCCTCAAAAAATGTGACCTTATCCGCACCAAGCGTACCGACCGGCGGCGGCTCAGGCACCTTGTCAAATTTTACACGAAGATGATTGTCAATACCTGTGATTTTCAATCCTTTAGGGTATGGGTATTGATTGTATTGTACAACCCACAACCTGCCTCTATGATCAAAGGTAATTTCCAGCGGTTGAATAACCATGGGTTCTGAAAGTATAAGATCCATTACCAAATCTTCGGGAAGCCGAAAACCTTTCAACGCCTTTTCTGGAAGGGTAGGCATTGAATTGTCAGAAAGGGCCCCCCGGCCTTCAAAAGATCTCATATAGTCAGCTACTTCCTGATTACCGGCTCGATTTAGTAAATCATTATCTGGTTCATTTCTAGTACATCCAGCCAGGAGAACAAATAAAAGAAGCAGGGAATAATACTGTGCGGTTTTCATTATAACTACCCTGTTAATAGTGAGATTTAGTCCAGTCCCTAATAAGTTGCAACTACCTGCGTAATACATTGAACATTTCTACATAGTGGTCAGAGGGTTTGAGAATCCCACCACTTTGTTCATAGAATTCCGGACCGGTATTATAAACACCATTTTTGGTGCGGGTCCAGGATGCATCGGCCATTGGGTGGTAGCTCATCATTTTCTCCCAATTTCTATAGTATTGGTGACCGTTGGTTTCCTGTAGACCAATATCCATTTCCGGAAATGGACTAAGCCTGGCAGCAACCGACTTGTTCCAATCCACAAGTATTGGATTGACCGTTAGATCGGCACAGAAACAAGGAACGTTTTTTTCATGCGCAAGTTGCGTGATCTTCATGGTCATGCTCAGCGTTTTGGCTATGGCTTTTACCGCCATTACGCTGTAACCCTGTTCAATTCGGCGGGCTGCATCTTCATCAGTATGGGCGCTTTCATCCGCTGCAATACGAACACCCAGATCTCCTACGAAAGCCTCATTGAATTCATCAAATGGTTCTTCAATTACCGCGATTCTGTCCAGGGCTTGGATCTTGTCAGCATGGTCAATAAATTTCAACAGACTCTCCATTTCATACCTGCCATTTGCATCGAAGTAATAGGGGATTCTTCCATCTTTGGTATGAGGTGTTTCGTATTCACGTAAAAGGTTGTGCACGTCAGTTAGAAACTTAATATCATGCTCGATCATTTCCTTTTGGTTACCACGGGAACCTGTTTTTAATTTCATTATGAAATAACCTTCATCTGCCGCTGCTTTTAATTTTGAAACAGATGTACCCACGCTGAATGCGGGAATACTGGCCACCTTCTGGTGCCGGTAGGACAGTCCGGGTTTATATTGTTCAGGAATCAGTTCATCCAAAGTTTCCAACTTGTTGTGGAAGGAGTAAAGCTGCCAAGCTGCATTGTCCACACTAACCAGCGCATTCAATGCAAAGGTCTTTCGTAAGTCTGGATTGCCGGTAATCTTTTTGCCATACTCCCAAACTTCCGGTAATAATTGATCCAACAAGTCTAGGGGATTGGTAAAAGACGTTCCCTGAGCCATTTGTAGGGCCCTTTCAGTCATGGCGTACATCAGCGCGTTGCCACCATTTTCAGAATGCTTAAAAAACACTTTAGAATCCGACCACAACACGCTTTGGGTACCCAGACCAATTCCGGTTAACCCTTCTTCGGATTCCAGACGGGCCACCGCTTGCCAGATTTCTGAAACACCGCTTCCTTTGAACCTATAAGGAGTGATCAGTGGTTCGCGTTCAAAGTTGGAATCTACTTTTGCTATCTTTATCATGGATGGGGGTTTTTTAGAGCATAGGTCAATTTTAGAAATTGGGGGGATAACTGCCACTCCTAAAGCCATTTTAGAACTGTTGGCAACAAACTTCCTTCTGGTTATGTTTCCTGAATTCATAATAATTTATTTGATTAGTAGGATGGTATGTTATTCAAGGTATACCAGGTTTCTGAAGACCATAGCTTCTGGCCAGTGGCACTTTTAAGCTCGTCATTTAACCTAAAATATACCACATGCTTGTTTTTCAGTCCGGGGATCTCCAAATGTACCTTGGTACCATCCGGAGAAACTTCTACTGTTTTTATTTTCAGTGTTTCCAGGTCCATTTTTGGACCACCATAGCTCTTGGTGGGCTGATACCACCATTGTTGTATTAAATATTCATCGGATGATTTGCCAACACCTGAGGCAAGTGGTTCTGTAAATGTGATATCAAACCCATCCGATTTCGCTTGGACCTGTAGCATTTCGAAGGTAGAAATTCCGTTGTATTTCATCCGTTGCAATCCATGCCGATTCTCCTTCCAGGACCATCCGCCGATCATCCCCACTCCACCAATGTACAATGCACCATCTGGACCCCAGCGGATGCGGTTAACTCCTGCTTCAAGCCCTTGAGTAAATCTAAACACAGTTCCCTGGAAAGATCCATTGATCTTCTCAAGAAATACCCTTTTGATCCCACCATGGGATACGTCTCCATAGATCATCTGTCCAGAGTATGGACCGTCTTGCATTAAAGATGGTTCTGAGGGAGAATTGGCGATCTCGTGCTGAGGCAGCCAAACGGTAGGCTGCACCATCTCCAAGCCAGATAGGGAATCTGGCAATACCCAACCCATCCCGTGATAGTCACCAGACCGTACATGGATGAACTTATTGGCAGGTAACCATTCACCTTGGTTGTCAGTTATGAATATTTCATTATCAATTCCAATACCAATACCATTTGGTTGACGCAGGCCCGTAGTCAACCATTCAAAGGAGCCATCGCGTGCTATCTTTACGGTCCTTCCACGGTCGGGAAGAGGCATTTCACTGGCCATCAGGCGCATAGGGAGTGATAAATTAGCATAAAAATGATCATCCTTGTATACCAGGCCAAATGCGAATTCATGAAAATCTGTGGAGACTTCGAACCCGTTGCAAATAACCCGGTACTCATCAATTATATCATCTCCATCAAGGTCGATCAATTGAGTAAGTTCTTGTTTTTGGAGCACGAATATATCTCCATCAACTACCTCAAGTCCTAATGGTTCTGCTAATCCTGTAGCAATACGTTTAACCTCAACCCGATTTGGATCTCCGGTTTCCACGCCGCTAAGAATATAGATCGACCCTTCAGGGGTCCAGGTGGAAATAACCAACCGCCCATCGGGCAAGAAAGCCATACCGCCAACCCGAAATTCCACACCATCGGGATGAATGGTGGAAAGATCATAGCTTGGATGTACTCTGTCCAATGGAGCCCCAAAACCAGGTTTTGTGAGTAGCTCTTTCGAAGCTGTTAATCCCACAACATTATTGGTTATGGAGGTTTTATTATCCACACTTAATGAAAGGATGTATTTCACCATCGATTTAATGTCACTTTCCCCTAAACCGGGATGCGGATTCATTATCCCATTGCCCCAAGCTCCTGATCCTCCTTCTCTTACTTTATGTACTAACTGTTTAGCTATGTCATCGTCGGCTGGATATCGGTCAGCAATTTGTTGAAATCCAGGCCCAACGGTGTTTTCAGCCCATTCATGACAGGTGAAACAGTCTGATTTTTGTAACCAATATCTGCCCACATCTTCCGACACCGGGGTGGTCTTCCGGTTCACCTGTTCTGGCAACGGATCGAAAAATGACCGGATCACTGTTTGATCGCTAAACTTGATCTTGACTGGTTCCGATTGATGAGTTATGAAAATAGTTGCACCGCTTGAGTTTCCGTTAAGTTGGAATAGTCGTTCCAGTCCCGGATTTCCTTGTTCATCTTTTATGAATTCCGGCCGTTCCTCAACCAACAGCGTGTCTTTTCCCCATATCAATGAGTACATCAAAAATATTTGCTGTTGCTCCAGTCTATATCCGCGAAACTTAGCATCCAGTTTATTGGTCTTTCCATTTACCTCTATTGACCAGGGTGTTGATAACAATTCATCAAGTATATAATCCGCTCCCCAGGTAGTTGGCTGCATGGCTTTGGTATCGGTGTAAACGATGCCTTCCCAATTTACTCCGCCTTTCCATGCGCGATACAGGCCGCATTTATCTAAGTCATAAGCAACAAAAAATGTCGAATCAAGCGTTAACGTTATCATTCTGGGACGGTAGTCTAATACGGATCTCAAAATCCATGAGTCAACCGGGCGTTTAATTTCTTTAGTATGTGGGCCGCATGATATAAGTAACATCAAGACCAACAGGGGTATTGACCGACAAATTATATTGTGTTTGCTCAATTGTTTGATGGGTCTAAGATATTATGTGAGTGAGGATATTCAAAATTGGTGATAATAAACCTGAGTGATTTTTATTTGATAATTAGTGGGGAATAAGCAATTTACAGTTGAAACATCCTGTATTTAACAAATGGCACTTATCAACCGTGGATTACTAGGGGTTTTGCTAATCTATACGCAACTGAACGTAATTTATGCTCAGGAGACTTATACTATTTCAGGGATTGTCGTTGATAGGGATACTGGAGTGCCAGTACCATATGTATTAGTAGGAGTACCTGAACAACAAAGAGGAATTAGTGCAAATTTAAATGGGTACTTTAAGCTTATACTGATTGATTACCCTCAGAATCATCACTTGCAAATCAGCTCACTAGGATATGAACGGTTGTCAGTGCCTCTCTCTGAGGTTGACAGAGATCAGGAGCAGCGGTTTGAGTTGAAATCCAAACCTACTGTGTTGGATGAGATTGTAATAATAGGTAAATCAAAGACTCTTGCAGAATTGGTGAAAAGCGCCTCAAAAAACAGAAAGATTTATTTAAGATCCAATCCCTATCTTATGAATGGGTTTTACCGGGAAGTTCTTAAAATCAACGATCAATATCAGGGGCTGACAGAAGCACAAGGGATCCTATACATGAATGGGTACAATCCAGGGTACAAGAATAACAGCAATCATCTGACCTATGACCTAGCACAATGGAAACATATTCGTCGTACAAACTACCCAGATCAGGAGCAGCGTTATTTAGAAATTGCCACACTACTGAAGGCCAAGGATTACTATTTGCACGACGGCCCCTTGCATCGTAAAAATATAGACAAATTTGATTACACCGTATCGGACACCAGTTTATACCAGGATCGGCTGGTATTGGTTATTAACTTTAATGCCAAAGAGGCTTTCACCAAAAGCATTAACTATCACGGGCAATTACATATTAAAGAAGATGACCAGGCGCTACTAAAACTGAAAGTTGAGAGCAAAGGACCTCTTCCCTTTCTTAGGAATAGAGAATCAAGCAGCGAGATTCGTAGTCATTTTGAGGTAAGTTATTTACTATTCGATGGCCAGTATTACTTGAACCAGACCAGATTCCAAAGGTCGTATAATAAAGACGGAAATTTAACAAACTGGGATACACAGCTTATAGGGGCATCATTTACCAATCAAAACGCAGCATTTTTAAACTACCATCAACGTGCAGTGTTGTACAGCGAAATGTTGAATCCATTGATGAACTATGATCCGGAATTTTGGGATGATTTCAAATATTCTCAGGGAGATGATATAATAAAGATGTCCGAACAGCAAGGAGACCTTAAGCAACAATTTCAAATTAACCACAGTATGCGATTGACACCACTTCCGGAAGGTGTTAATAGTTATGAACAAATGTCAAACGATCGCGACGCTATGGATTTTTTAATGCGCTTTTGATTTATTCCAGAAACTTACGGGGAGGCACTAGGAATATGCTTACATTAAGCAAAAGAGCATTATTTAAATCATTATCAATAAGCGTGACGGCATTGCGTTTGGGCGAATCGGTTAGTTTAAAAGTGAAATTCGTACGCATTCCAGCTTCCAAACTAAACCAAAGCCAGTCATGTATTTCCCGTTCGTAGGTTAACAGAAATCTAATCTCAGATTTTCTTAGAACGTATTCTTCACCTTCAGGAAAATTGGAGTCATCAAATTGTACAACGTAATTGGCGCCATTAAATTCAGTGGAAGCAAAAAACAGATTTTTTTCGCTGAGCATATAACGGAGCTTAACTTCTAACGGCAGAATAGACTCCAGTCCGAAGCGATTATTAAAGGTATGATTGTAGGAAAAGACAGGATAAACGTTTTGCCTGCCAAAATCATAACTATAGGCAAAACCTACGGCATAGGAGGTATAGGGATTCTTTTTCCATCCAATCAGAGGGGCCACGGACCCTCGTAGAAATTTAGATTGCAACATATCTCCCAGTTTTCGGTCACCATTGAACTTCAGCCCCAGTCTCAGCATGAAATATCGGTTTCCAAGCCATGGTTTGATAAAATAAA
>CAZAWQ010000433.1:0-6391 GCA_964488585.1 uncultured Roseivirgaceae bacterium | reverse complement strand
CCGCCGAAAATCCCCGATATTGTAAGTCTGCCTTGCCCAGCTTCATGGGCGTTACAGAGCTTATAAATGGTTCAGTCATATGATCATAAAATATATGGTCCCAATAGATCTGCATGGAGGTGCGAATGCGAATTCTTCGATCGTCAGTTTTAAAAACTTGACTTAGGTCAGAAATAATGGTCTTGTTCTTACCCAGAGGAAACCCGAGATTTCGAATGGCCGTTTCCCAATGACCTTTTTCATTAATCACCTGTAAATAAGGAGGAGTGGCAGTGATTTCATCAGACTGAGAGGCCGCCAGATTGATACTGGCATCTGAAGGAAATATCCAGCCGTTCATAAACAGGTGCAGTCCTTCGGTGGCAATCCCTTTGCCCAAGTCAATGATCAGGTCCCTTGGCTCAATAATGCCCTGAAATTTTGATTTCTTTAAATCGGCAATATACTGGTGGTCTTTTCTGGAAACTAAATTTAAAAGGTCATTTTTACCGTCTGTTACAGAAACCGGCAGATATTGGTGTCTGGTGGGGTAAAACTTCAGTTCGGGAAATGGTGGCGGCACAAACTTTTCATCCAATCGTAAGTCCACCTCGGCGGGATGGTCCACGGCATATAAAACCAGTTCATCCAGATAAATGGTTTCCCAAAGTTCCCCGGTAATTTTGATTTGGTAGTGGCCTTCTTTGGTTTTCATGGCGTCGCCTGGGATCATAATGTATTCCCTGGAAGCATGAGGAAAAGCATAAGATCTTGACTCATCGGAGGTCATGATTCCCATGGGCATCCCCAACGCGCTTCTCCACATAATATCTTTTACAAAGGCGAACTGCTCACCATTCCAAGTGTACAAGAACGGGCAAGATCCTTTAAGCCTCTCTTGTTCTATCAATTCAAGGCTGCTTTTGGGTGAAAATATATCCTGGGGAACCCCATTTGTCCAGCGTATACGGAGTATGTCCGCTCGATCATAACTTCCAAGGCCAAAATACTCATTTGGGGAAGTGATGGTGCGCATTTGATACAATGGCCCAGCACGTATCTCCACCTTCGACCCAATACCAAAATAATTGTTTTTTCCGCTGCCCTCACGAAGGCCTACCAGCTGTATTTTTAACTGGTGATTTTCATTGCCCCCATCGTTCCTTAATAATCCGATACTACCATCGCTATAGGTCAAGAACACATCCTGATCACCATCTTCATTATAGTCGGCAATAGCCAGGGACCTTCCGGGCTTTACATCTTCCGGTAAGATCCAGGAAACATCTTCAAATTGATGCTCTGGATTATTGTGCAGCAATATAATCCCCTTACCATCTGCTGAAAGAGGGTCTCCTGCAATAATCAGGTCCAAAAAACCATCGTTATCAAAATCAAAAAAAGCATGATCATGAGCTTTAATGGTTTGAATACTTTTTATTTTCCCAAATTCAGGATCCTTGAGAAAACCTCCTCCTCCTTGGTTAGTATAAAGGCTGTAGTTGCCCTCTTGGTCAGAAACAAACAAATCCAAAAATCCGTCATTATTGTAATCACCTGAGCTCACGGAACTAGAACCTTCGGTTAGTGGCAGGCCGCTTGCTTGGGTTATATCATGGAATTTTCCCAGTCTTTGGTTAGCGTACAACCTGTTTCCATGCTCATTTGCAACAAACAGATCTATATCACCATCATCGTCGAAATCTCCAAAAGCGGCGTCCATGGTAGCGCCTTGAGTGCTTAAAATCCCCATTTGCTCAGATAAGTCAGAGAAACTATCGTTACCATTATTCCTAAAGAACCAGTCAAGTCCTTGAGCGCCCACAAACAGATCAAGATCTCCGTCATGGTCCGCATCAAAAAAAAGCGAGACCCTACCATCCTTTATTTGCTCCAAGCCTGATGCAGGTACCTCCGAATAGGTTAATTCATCTACATTTTTGTGCAAACTTCCAGTATCATCACTTAATACCAGCAAGTCAAGATAGCCGTCGTTATTGTAGTCAGAAAAGACTCCCGTGGTTCCCGCATCTGGTATGCCTGTTTTATTAATAAGGTGGTTAAATCGCCCCAGATCGTTTATGAGTAAGTATAGTTTCTGTCCCCCTTCCACATTTGAACCAAACAGCAAATCCTGATCACCATCATTATCAAGATCATTGACAACCAAAAATGAATGGGTTTTTTCATCCACTGATTTGCTATGGGCAATTTGAGTAAGTCCCGCTTGTTCCGTTACGTCGGCAAACCTTATGTTTTTGTATACCTGGTTATTATCACTATCTCCATAAAAGCGAATGTTACTGAAGGATATAATAGGATTACCTACTTTTGTAGCTTTACGTCCCATTAACCTCTGAATATCTGTCTGGTACCGGTTAGACAATTTCATATGATTATGGAATTTCACCATCTCGGTGTAAGACGCCTCAAGCTGCTGCTGTCTCAATAATTCAACTGCCTGGTCATAATATTCTTTAGAATCTTCATTGAGTTGCTCAAATTTACTGTTGATATCCTCAAATTGATTCATGGCTTTTGTCTGCTGGCCATTTTGCAGATAATGCTCAAGCAAGTAGATACGGGGAACTATATTGAGGGGAGCAGATTCAATGATTTTCAATAAATATTCCTCCAGGGCCATCAATGAATTATCATCTGGAGACATCTGGACTTTTTCTGACATCCTGTGCAACGCAAACAAGTTATTTGGATCATATTCCAAAATCTTCTTTAATTGATGATCAGCCTGCTCATTATTATCCGTCAATTCATATAGCTGAACTAAATTCTCTCTGTTGGTTAGGTTACTTTCATTCAGGGCTAAGGCCTTTTCGAAGTATTCTTCGGCATCCTCAAACCTGTCCTGCCTTAAATACACAATCCCCAGATTAGCATATCCCAGAGCCTCATTGGGAGCCAGTTCGATCAGCTTCAGGAATTCAGCTTCCGCTTCTTCAAGTTTGTTTTCCTGAAGGTAAGACAGGCCGGCAGTCCGGGCAGAGGCTGCTTTCATGAATTGATCCTGCTCAAGTTTTTCAATGGTTGAGCCCTCACCTTCATGGGCATTTCTAGTTTTGCAGCTACTAGCGAAACCAAAACATAATAAGGTGAAAATGAAAAAATACACGTTGCTAGTAGTCATTCCTGCAAAGATAATCAAGTGATGATTAATCCCTAGCAGTCACAATTCATCCTTGGGGATAATCTGTGATTTATTTAACTTTGGCAGTTTGATCAAACAATTCTCAGGCAGCTGCTATTAATGAATTATATAAAAATTACAGTCGTTTATTTTATGCTAATTTGGGGAGCGGCATGTACTGCTGTAGAACAGGCTGAATCCGTTTCAGAAATTAGTTATGGTCCTTTGTTTCAATTGCTTGACCCTGAAAACACCGGGATCAATTTCAGAAATGAAGTGGTTGATGGTGAACATTTCAATATAATCACTTACCGGAACTTTTATAATGGCGGAGGTGTAGCCATCGGTGACATCAATAATGATTCTTTACCGGATATTTTTTTTATAGCTAACCAAGGCGCCAACAAACTTTATTTAAACCAGGGTGGCCTCACTTTTAAAGATATTACAGAACAGGCAGGTATTGGAGGGTCGAAAGTCTGGAGCACAGGTGTAACCATAGTAGACGTAAATGGGGATGGGTTTTTGGATATTTATGTTTGCAAATCAGGAGACATTGAAGGAGCTGATAAGGAAAATGAGTTATTCATTAATAATGGGGACATCACTTTTACAGAACGAGCCCAGGAATACAATCTGAACAATTCAGGATATTCTACTCATGCAGCTTTCTTTGATTACGACCAGGACGGTGATCTGGATTGCTATATTCTGAACAACAGTTTCAGGGACCCTAGTAAGATTGAGTTATACAGAAAGGTACGGGAGCAAGCGAATGACCCTGGGGGCGACAAATTAATGCGAAACGATGGCGGAGTATTTGTTGATGTAACCAGCGAGGCCGGAATTTATAGCAGCGACATTGGATTTGGCCTGGGAGTGGCTATTGGTGATCTTAATAGTGACAATCTGCCGGATATTTATATAAGCAACGATTTCTGGGAGCGTGATTATCTTTACCTTAATAAAGGAGATGGCAGCTTTTCAGAAGAGTTAATAAATAGAATCGATTATTGCTCACTCTCCAGTATGGGCGCTGATATCGTAGATATTAACAATGATGGCAGTCCGGAGATCTTTACCACAGACATGCTGCCCGCTGACAACCACAGGCTTCAAACTACCATAGCTTTCGAACCATACCATTTGGAAGACCTTAAGTACCGGGCGAACTTCCACTATCAAATTGCACAAAACTGTTTGCACTTAAATGACGGAGAAGCGAATTTTCAAGAGATTGCTCTACTGTCCGGTGTAGCAGCCACGGACTGGAGTTGGGGAGCCTTGATTTTTGATTTCGAGAATGACGGAAACAAAGACATATTTGTTACCAATGGTATTGCCCGGGATCTAATGTCCATGGATTACCTGGACTTTATAGCAGATAATGAGCATAGAAACAAGATCGTTGAAGAAAAAGGTAAATTCGACCAACGTGACTTTATTGTGCACATGCCCTCAAATCCTTTGAGTAATTATGCCTTTATGGGTAATGGACAGCTGAGTTTTAATGACCGGGCAGACTCGCTGGGATTGGGCCAGCCTTCCTTTAGTAACGGTTCAGCTTACGGTGATCTGGATAATGATGGAGATCTTGATCTGGTAATAAATAATGTTAATCAAACCAGCTTTATTTATCGAAATGATGCCAGTCGAAATAATAAATTTCATTTTTTAAAGGTTGGATTTAGGGGGCCGGCCGGGAACCCCTTTGGAATCGGCGCTAAAGTGATCGCCAAGACCGTTGATAATACACGTGTGTTAGAAAATTACAATACACGTGGATTTCAGAGCAGCATTGAACCTTCCTTGTTATTTGGTTTGGGTGATGCTCAAAACATCGAAGAACTAAGGGTGGTCTGGCCCGATGGTAAGGTTGAGTTTCGACACAATATCAAGGTGGATCGAACCATCATTTTGAACTATGATCAAGCGGAAACACCAAAAGTCACCCCAACACTAATAAATACCAGTCCATTATTTGAACAAATCTCTTTACCCAAAGAAGCCCGGCATACAGAAAACCTATACAACGACTTTGACCAAGAAATTTTGCTCCCTCATATGCTGTCAACCGAGGGTCCCAGGCTGGTGATTGGTGATGTAAACAATGATAAGCTAGAAGATTTCATCTTATTAGGAGCTACAGATGATCCGGATAAACTTTTCATGCAACGCCCTGATGGTACCTTCCATTTTAGAAAAAATACATCGTTGGCACGTGATGCTAGTTTTGAAAGTACTTGCGGGGTCTTATTTGATCAGGATGGTGATGGGGACCTGGACCTGATGATCGGGTCCGGGGGCAATGAAATTGAGAAAGACCGGAGTAACTACCTCGTTCGATTCTATAAAAATGATGGCAGTGGTAATTTCCATACAGATCCTACTGGTATTCCTCAAGTGATCGGCAATTTTTCCACCGTAGAAGTCGCCGACTTCGATCAGGATGGTGCCATAGATGTATTCCTTGGCGCCAGGTCTGTGCCCGGAAGCTACGGATTACCACCTCGAAGTTATCTCTGGAGGAACGTAAACGGCACTTTTATTGACAAAACTCCGCCGGGTTTGGCTAACATTGGTATGGTTACTGATGCCAGTTGGTCTGATGTTGACAACGATGGAGACAAAGATCTGATTGTAGTGGGCGACTGGATGTCGATTCATATTTTCAAGAACGAAAATGGGAAAATTGATAAAAATACTACAATCTCCAATAGTCAGGGATGGTGGAATCGAATTGAGGCAGCGGACCTGGACAATGACGGGGATACGGATTTTGTGGTGGGCAACTGGGGGCTAAACACTAAGTTCAAAGCCACACCGGATAAGCCCATGTCAATGTATGTTAACGATTATGACAACAACGGGAAAAGTGAATTTATAATTAACTGGTACCCACCACTAGACAACCGGGCCTACCCCTTCGCCCCTAAGATGGAGTTAATTGCACAGTTGCCTAGTCTGCGTAAAAGAATTTCAAAGTATGAAGATTATGCCCCAATGACCTATGATTCTCTCTTTTCCTCTGAACTAAGAGAAAGCTCTGCTGTGTATGTGGCAAATTATCTGGAGAACTCGGTATTGTGGAATGAAGGAGGCAATCAATTTACACTGTCTGCTTTACCAATGGAGGCGCAGGTGTCACCGGTTTTTGGCATCATTGTAGATGACCTTGATAATGATGGTCAGGTAGATATTTGGCTGGGAGGTAATTTTTATGCCCTGAAACCACAGGCAGGTCGTCACGATGCCAGTCGTGGGGTA
>CAZAWQ010000432.1:0-7383 GCA_964488585.1 uncultured Roseivirgaceae bacterium | reverse complement strand
GATGAGCCAGATTACCAATTGATTCAGGAAAGACAGCAGATACTGAAAGACTTCGTCACCCAGTTGAATACCATTTCTTTGCAAGACAGCCTATTGACCCTGTCCAACATGGATAGCTTAGAATTAAGTGTTTTATTGGATAGTGTTATTATCAAACAAGAGCGACTTGCCCTGGCGGAGGAGGAAAAGCGGCTGCAAGAAGAGGTCCAATTCTCTGGTAGAAACATATTTGATGATGCAAATACAGTAGCTATACAAGGTGGAGTAACATGGTATTTTTACAATACCTCTGCGGTAGGCGCTGGACAATCGGAGTTCATTCGGCGGTGGGGCAATCGTACACTGGAAGATAATTGGAGAAGGTCCAATAAAGAGGCGCGCATTGCATTGTCAGATGAGACTGAACCGAATCAGGATGAAGACCAACCAAAAGACGAAGCTGTAGATAATATTGAAGATGTACGTGCGGTAAAGAAAGAAAACTTCTATAGTACTATCCCCTTTAGTGATGAAGAAAAGCGTATTGCTGACTCTTTAATTGAAGTGTCTTATTACAATCTGGGCAACATCTATAATTTCCAACTCAGGGAAAAAGTAAATGCATCCCAAACATTTGAAACGATGATTGATCGATATCCGGTAACTGAGTATAAACCTGAGATCCTTTATCAATTGTACCTGATATATACTGAAATTGAACATCCACGTGCCCAGGTGTGTAAAGATCAATTGATAAACAATTATCCAAACTCGACATTTACCAAGACATTACTAAATCCACAATTCAAACAGGAATATGACGCCCTGGCAGAAAAGATGCAACAAGAATACAAAACAGCTTACGAATTATATAAGGGCTACTATTTTGACAGTTCGCTATTTGTTATCAACAAGGCGCTAAACAACCACCCTGAAAACAGCTATACTGACAATTTGAAATTACTGGCTATATTGATTAATGGACAAACCGGCAATCTACATTCATATCGCTTTGAACTACAAAAGTTTCTTACTGAATTCCCGGAAAGTGAGCTCAATGAATATGCACAGAAATTGTTACGGACCGCACATGAATTACCACTGCAATTGGCTCGTTTGGGAGGAGCTACTTTCCAACAAAATCTTAACCGGGATCACATTTTTGTAATAGTATATCCTACCAGGGCCTTTCAAGATGGGAATTTTGCCGGTGAATTTGATCAGTTCAATAAAGAGCAGTTCACCCCAACGGACCTTACAGCTTCTTCCCTCATTTTAGATGAAGATCAGGCTATGGTTTTGGTTCAGGATTTCGCCGATAAAAGAAAAGCTTTATTTTATTATGAAACCCTGCAAAAACAAGGGTTCTTGAATGACTATTCCCCCAACGAGTTCAGTACTTTTGTAATAACAAAAGAGAATTTTGAAATCTTTTATCAAACCAAAGACCTGAAAGGGTACTTGTCATTTTTTAATAATTTTTATCTCGAATAACATGGCAAAAAGAAAAAAAAAGGATTCTGCTGCTGATTTTTGGCTGGTGAAAATACTTAGAGCCCTCTGGGTTGGTTTTGGAGTGGTCATGTTGAGTAGCTTCTTATATGTTTTCGCAGTACAAGGGGACTGGTTCGGATTATTTGGCGGTATGCCGAGCGTAAAGGCATTGGAGAACCCTGAAAACGAACTGGCGTCGGAACTCTATTCTGCCGATATGATGTTGCTCGGAAAATATTTCCGCCCCAATAGTAACCGCACACCTGCTCAGTATCAGGACCTCAGCCCAAATCTGATTCACGCCCTTACTGCTATCGAAGACATTCGTTTTAATCAACACTCGGGAATTGACCCCAAAGGTATTATGCGTGCCATAGTCGGAGTTATCACTTTCAATCGCAAAGGCGGGGGAAGTACCCTTTCTCAACAACTGGCCAAAAACCTGTTCAATACCAGGCAGGAAGATTACGATGGGGCTTTGTTGAAACGAATTAAAAACAATGATATTAAGACCATCATTCAAAAATCAAAGGAATGGATCATTGCTGTGGAGTTGGAAAAAAACTTCACCAAAGAGGAGATAATGGCCATGTACCTGAATACCGTAGACTTTGGAGGCAACACCTTTGGTATCAATGTAGCTTCCAGAACTTTTTTCAATACTACCCCTGATAGTCTGGCGATACAAGAAGCTGCGGTATTGGTGGGTTTGGTCCAGGCACCTTCTTTTTACAATCCTGTGCGCAACCCTGAGAATGCTAAGAGTAAACGTGACGTGGTTTTAGGACAAATGGAAAAATACCACTTCATCTCAAAGGTGATGTTGGACTCTTTGGTAAACATGCCCTTGGATGTAGATTATGAAGTACAAAACCAGAATGTTGGTTTAGCCACTTATTTCCGTACGGTGACTGGAAACTTTCTGCGGGATTGGGCCGATGACAATGGGCATGATCTCTATGGCGACGGACTTAGAATTTTTACCACCATTGACAGCCGGTTACAGGTCTATGCAGAAGAAGCTGTGTCTGAGCAAATGAAGGCACTCCAGGCACAGTTTATGGAACACCTGGGAGGCAAGCTACCTTGGATCGACGAGGATAAGGAAGTCATACCAAACTTCCTTGAGAATAGAATTAAAAGTACAAGATTATATCATCAGTTAGAACAAAAATATGCCGATGATCCCGACTCCATAGAGATCGCTCTAAACCTTCCAAAACAGATGACGGTATTTTCATGGGGTGGAGAAATAGATACGGTGATGAGCTCTATGGATTCAATGCGATATTATAAGCATTTTTTACAGACTGGTTTCATGGCAATGGATCCCCACACCGGACATATAAAAGCTTGGGTAGGCGGTATAAATCATAAGTATTTCAAATATGATCACGTTAAATATGGCAGGAGGCAGCCTGGATCAACTTTTAAGCCCATTGTCTATGCCACAGCAATCGAGAATGGTTATTCACCCTGTTATACCCTGATGGATGCAAAGGTTACCTTCGACATCCCGGGTGATAAGAAATGGACGCCCCAAAATGCCGGAGGTAAGTATACGGGGAAGCAAATGACCATTCGCAAAGCCATGTCCAATTCGGTAAATTCCATTACTGCTAAAATGATGCAAAAAGTTGGGCCTTCTGAAGTTGTCAAAATGGGTAAGAGACTTGGAATCAAAAGTAAATTAGAGGCAGTTCCTGCGCTTTGCTTAGGGGTTAATGACGTATCATTATTCGAACTGGTTGGGGCCTACAGTACATTTGTAAATAAAGGCACTCATATATCTCCATTTTTTATCACCCGCATCGAAGACAAAAACGGCAATATACTACAGGAGTTCCCGCCAAAAACATTTGAGGCCATAAACGAAGAAACGGCATACCTAATGCTTCACATGTTAAAAGGAGCATTGGAGGAAGAAGGTGGCGCTGCTTTGGGACTAAGCTATGAGCTCAAAGTTGACAATGAGATTGGCGCAAAAACCGGCACTACCCAAAATGCTTCTGATGGGTGGTTTATTGGAGTGACAAAAGATCTGGTGTCCGGAGCCTGGGTAGGTGGTGATGACCGCAGCATTCACTTTAGGAGTTGGGTTTCCGGACAGGGGTCAAGGACTGCCCGACCAATATGGAACAACTTTATGGAAAAGGTATATAGTGACAACGAAACCCACATTACCAAGGGACCATTCCCCCGACCCATTAGGAAACTCTCAGTGGAGATTGATTGCGATCAATATGAAGACCTTTCTAATACTTCGGATTCCCTGGAAGTTGAAATACCCCAAAACACCATCAACCCGGATGATATCCGTTAGCGGGCTCATACCACCAAGTCTTAATACCTAAACCGGGTTAAAAATATGGTCACTCCCTCTTACACCAAACAACAGGTAAGCAAATTACCCTCACAACCGGGTGTCTACCGGTTTCTAAACCAGGAAGGAAAGGTGATCTACGTGGGCAAGGCAAAGGATCTAAAAAAACGAGTGTCCAGTTACTTTAATAAATCCAGCTTGCCAAATCGGAAAACCATGCGAATGGTATATGAAATATCCACAATTGAATGCACCGTAGTAAACTCCGAATTCGATGCCCTGCTTTTGGAAAATAATGTGATTAAAAAAAATTTGCCTAAGTACAATATCAGACTTAAGGATGATAAGAGTTTTCCCTATATCTGGGTGCCTGATGAGCGGTTCCCAAGAATTATGCCGATCAGGAATAAGCACAATTATAAAGGGGGAACATTTTTCGGGCCATACGCAAATGTGGTAGCCATGAAGAGCGTGCTTGACCTGATCAGAAAACTCTACACCATTCGCACCTGTAACTACAACCTGAGCCGGGAGAATGTTGACAATGGGAAATTTAAGGTTTGTCTGGAATATCATATTCACAATTGTAAAGGGCCCTGTGAAGGTTTACAAAGCCAGGA
Organism: uncultured Roseivirgaceae bacterium; assembly: GCA_964488585.1. Lineage (GTDB taxonomy): Bacteria > Bacteroidota > Bacteroidia > Cytophagales > Cyclobacteriaceae > SZUA-3. The sequence continues at coordinate 2,967 of CAZAWQ010000432.1, read as the reverse complement.
AGACTACGACCGTGACATTGAGCAAGCGCTGAACATATTAAAGGGTCGATTGGTGCTGGTTAAGAAATACTTCAAGGAAAAGATGTTGGAAGCTTCTGAACAATTAAATTTTGAGCAAGCTCAAAATATGAAGGAACGCCTGGAGTTATTGGAAAAGTTTCAGGCAAAGACCACTATAGTTAACTCCAGAATGTCTGACCTGGATGTCTGTTGTATCTATTCCGATGAAAAGATGGCGTTTATTAATTTCATGAAAATAAAAAATGGGGCTCTGGAAGTCAGTCAATCTACTCAAATTAAGAAAAAGCTAGATGAAGACGACCATGAGATTCTCGCGAAGGTATTGTTTGAGTTTAGACAACGCTTTGGTAGTAATGCCAAAGGGATACTAGTAAACACTGCTATTGATTGGAACCTGGAGGACGTCAGCATTACAGTCCCGCAAAAGGGTGACAAGAAAAAACTTATCGATCTGGCCAGAAAAAATGCCTTGTATTATAAGAAAAAATATTACGAAAATAAAGAAGAGTTGGGCCAGAGAAAAGACAGGGTATTGAGAATGCTACAACAGGACCTAAATCTCAAAACGCTTCCAGTGCAAATTGAATGTTTTGATAATTCCAATATTCAGGGAGCTTATCCGGTAGCCTCTATGGTCCACTTCAAGAACGGTAAGCCATTAAAAAAAGAATATCGCCATTACCACATTAAATCAGTAGATGGGCCTGACGATTTTGCATCAATGTATGAAGTGGTCCATCGCAGATATAGCAGGTTAGAACAAGAGCAAAAACCGATGCCGCACCTGATAGTAATAGACGGTGGGAAGGGGCAGTTGAACGCTGCCTGCAAAGCCTTGAAAGATCTTAACCTCTATGGGGCCATTCCGATTATTGGGATTGCTAAGAGACTGGAGGAAATCTACTTTCCTCATGATCAGTATCCGATTTTCATTGATAAAAAATCACCTTCTCTTCGACTATTACTGCAACTACGGGATGAAGCCCATCGATTCGCCATTACCTTTCACAGGAACCAGCGAAGCAAGAAAAGTTTGGGTACCGAACTGGAGCAGATACCAGGAATCGGGCCACAAACGGCCAATCGATTGTTGCGTGAATTTAGGTCTTTAAAAAAAGTTAAGGAAGCCAGTGAGGATGAATTGGGCTCGGTAGTGGGGACGGCGAAGGCCAGGAAGGTGTGGAAGTATTTTTTGATCTCTGATCTCTGACCCTTAGATCTCGAAAATCTCAAATCTCTGATCTTAGATCTCAGCCAGATTTGAGACCAGAGATGACCAGAGGTCTGAGATCAAAAAGCCCCGACGAAAATCGTCGGGGCTTTTTTTGCATCTATATATATAACTTAAATGAGCAAATTAATATTCCCAAAGTTCGTGCTCCAATTCCAGGAGCTCCTCCTCTATCCTTTGTGAAGCGATTAAGCCATCTTTGGGGTTTGTATTATAGATATCAGCAATATAAGAATCTTCCGGGTTGGATACTTTGATCAACCTTGCGCTGAATAGTCTTAGCAAAAATGCATCTGCCAAGTTTTTGTGTTCAGCGGAATTTTGAGGATTGAACCAAAGCGCCTCTTCCGGCATACTTCTAAACAATTCTTCCAAATCCTTGTACTTAAAGGTAGCCACTTGTCTTTGTAGACCAGTTTCCGGAAATTTAGTTGACGGTAAAATCAAGGTGATACTTTGAATGTCGTAGAATAGACGACTACGTCTTTTATCAAAAACCCAGTCTTCCATTATCTCAAGTACCTCGACATCTGCAGGGAAGAAATAATCCGCGCCAGCAGTAGCAGAAGCATCCGCTGACTTGTCGTCGCCTGTTTCTTCATCGCCCCAGCCAGAATCATCGCCCCAGCCATCATCATCACCCCAAGCATCATCTTCAGTGAATCCCATGGCCTTCTCCTCGTCAGAAAGAACCTCTCCACCGTAAACCGGCATCTTCATATTTTCCAGGAATTCTTCTCTTGACATTCTGGTTAGCAGGGAATCGTTCTTGTAGGGGAACAGTACGCCTGCATTCACTCCTTCAATAATGATCTTTGTTATCTCATTATTAAAGGCAAAGAATGAACGATTCTGCTTCTCCTTCAAGTCCATACGACGCCATAAACGTTTTTTGTACATGATGTCGTAATCCGGGATTCCCGAGGTGGAATTATGGTTTACATAATTCGTGGTTTCCTGGGCCATGTTGGGGCTGATAGCGCCTAATGTGGCCAGGAATACCAATGCGAGTACATAACTTATTTGCTTCATATCACCTTTTATTAATTGAGGGGTATGTTGAAAAATACATTACCCATGTTGACATTCTCTGTCTTTCCCCGGAAGTTCATACGCTGTACGCGTTTTACTTCTATCACTACTCTATCACCGGGCTTGGCCTTTTGCATCAAGGTACCTATGGTCAGCGTTTCCTTAGTCACCTTACTAGGTGGTGCCACTGGGCGCTTACCCCTTGCCAACGTTACTTCCCATCCGGTTATCCGATAACGGGCGTCTTTGGGAAGAAAGGTTTTAAAACTCTCATCCGGTATAGCTTTTATATTTAATTGGCGCAAACCACTGATATTCTCTCCTTGCTTAATATTAACTTCTTTACCTCTATTATATAATCTAATAGTAGGCTTTGGTACACGTCTTACTTTGAAGTTTTCCGTTCCCAGCAAAGTACCACTATTGTATACGTTCAATTTTACGTCAGCAGCGTTAGGCACAAGAGTTACTTGTCCAGTTTTAGCGCCTCTGATGGTGCTGGCACCGGTAGCTGTAAAAGTAGGACTGTATGCAGAACCTAACTGAGGACAGTTTACTTGTAATTCATTACCACAATTCAGGTATAACGCCTGTACAGAGGCAGATTGTATCTGAATAACTGGTCTTGCTACAAAATACTCAATGGTATCCCGATAAACACTGTCCTTCAAAGTTACCGTAGC
>CAZAWQ010000431.1:0-4354 GCA_964488585.1 uncultured Roseivirgaceae bacterium | reverse complement strand
GAATTCGCAAGTACCAGACCTGCAAGCATACTCAACGCAGGCAGTGCCGGTAGCACATAAACACCACGTTTACCTGGGCTGATACTAAAGAAAATGACAACCAATATTACCCATATCAACAAGGATGAGTAAGCGGGGTTGTGAGTAAGTACATTTTTTAACGACTTAGCTTTTGATACAAGTATGGCAATTGGAGTTATCCAAAATACAGGAATAACTTCAACAATATAGTAATACCAGGGCTCTATGTGGTGCCAGGCATTGGCATATCGCTCAGCCGTTTGTTTAAACAAAATGTTCGACAAGTATTGTTGTATTTGAGGCTCTTGTTTTATCAAACCAAGATAAAGCAGAGGTGCAAGCCACATCGCCACAACTGATAGCATGATTAAGGGGCCAAACAACATGCCCAATGACCACTTGCCGCGATGTGAGCCGCTGGTAAATGCGAAAAATGCAATGGGGATAAATAAAAGAACAGGTAAAAAGCCAACGCCTTTGGTTATGATCCCAAGCCCCATAAAGAACCATGCTGCAAAGTACCACCGCCAATTAACATGCACATAAAAGTGCTGAATGAGTCCGTAGACGCCAATCCAAATAAAGCAGGCGACAAGGGCATCTATTTGAGCGAATTTGGCTTGAATAAGAAACTGAGGGCTCAGTAGAAGTACGAGCATACTCAACATTGCCGCTTTTTCATTGGCAAGTCTTAGCGATAGCTTGTAGGTTAACCCCAAAGTGACAAGGCTTGCGATAGCGTTAGGCAGGAGCATAGCCACCTTCAGGCTACCCGTTATAAGGTAAAAGAAGGCAATACACCACATAAACACAGGGGGCTTGTCTGGATAAATTTCGCCACCGCGCATGGGCACAAGCCACTGTCCGCTGTTCACCATCTCTTTTGCGACCAATGCGAATCGAGGCTCATCGGGGGGCCAAGCATCTCTGAAACCCAGACCAACAAATATCAGAGCACAGGCAAAAAAGAACAGGGTAGATGCATGGCTATTTGAATTAAGCATAAGCCTCACGACGGCTCACTCCTACGAGAAATGCCTGATAAGGATAGAAGTAGAAGAAGGCTAATGATTAAGCCACCAATTTGTAAAGGCTGTTCGAGGGAGCTGACAAATCGAGAACCGCTTCCAAGCAAGGTAAACAAAAAAGTTTGAGGCGCAAAGCCGATTGCACTTGCAGCAATAAACGGGACAAACGGAACGCTTAGCACACCTGCTACGGCGTTTGTGATTAGGTTGGAGCCAACAGGGAATAAACGAACAATTAGCACATTGCGAAAACTTCGCTTGGCCAGTTTGTTTTCAACAGGCTTTAATTTTGTACCTAAAAGACGGACGGCAAGTGAGCGCAGAGGGCCATTTGCTAATGCATAGGCTATGCATGCAGACAATACCGTTAGCAACAAAGCAATTAATCCTCCCTGCAATGCGCCAAAGCCCACTCCGCAAAAAAAACTGACAGCCTGACGGGGAAAACCCATGGTTAAAAGTACAACACAACCACTCAGTATCATGCACAGCGATTGCCAATTTAAATTTGAAATATAGGCATTCAACCAATCTGTATCATCACCGTGCTTCCATACTTCACCAGTGACTTCAAGCGACACATAGCAGATAAGCGCGATGCTTGCTGCCCCGATGAAAAACTGTATGAAGCTCTTGAGGCGGCGAAGATTAGTCTTCATGACCAATTCCGCTGGCAATGTGATTAAGCTTATTTCTGTACATTAGCCATCTGACGCCAAGCATATCGATGATCCCTGCCCAGCCACGATTCCACGCTGTGTAATTTGATTTACCTTCTAAGCGCGCGCGATGATTAACCGATACACATACCACTTCTCCCCCAAGCCTTTTAGTTAAAGCGGGAATATATCGGTGCATATGGTCGAAGTAGGGCAAAAGTAAAAAGGTACTTCTTGGGAGGAGTTTCAAGCCACAGCCCGTGTCTGGTGTGTCGTCTTGTAGGATCCACTGGCGAACACGATTGGCAACTTTAGACTGAAATCGCTTCCACGGGGTATCTTTTCGCTTTTTACGATGTCCGATAACGCAGAAGTGCACTGTATTAGTGTCTTTAGCTGCGCGAATAAGTCGCGGTATATCAGCAGGATCGTTTTGCCCGTCAGCATCAAGGGTGATGATCCACTTTCCTTTTGCCTGTAAAACGCCGTGAAAAACCGAAGTGCTTTGACCGCAGCTCATAGGGTGGACGATGACACGACAACTTACCGGCAAGGTGCTTGAAAGGTTATGCAGCAAGGATAGGGAGTCGTCGCTGCTACCGTCATCAACAACAATAATTTCTGTCGTTGTACTTGGAACCACTTCTGCAATTTCTCGTAACAAAGCAGAAAGGTTTTTGGCTTCATTTTTAGCAGGTAAAACAACACTGACGTCAAACTGGTGCATAAGAATATTTGGTAAATCATCGAATGACGTGCACTTTAAATGTTGAACCTTAAGGAAAGCTTAAGTTAGGCGCTAAAGTGCAAACTTGCATTAAAATTCGTATTCCAACGACATGCGAAGTGTGTGATCTTTACTGTCACCATTTAGTCCGGCAATAAAGCCCAGTTCCCATTTTAACTGCTGCTGTCGGTCAAAGCGTTTTATACCCATGAATGCTGGACCAACCCCGATAAAATCCTCTGCTACATACACTTCCAATCCAGGTTGTACTTCAGGGATCCAGCGATACCTAAACTTGGCTTTAAATTCGCTTTCCCATTCATTCTCAACAGTTTGACCCCACTCGTACACCAAGCTAATGTTAGTTGTTAAACTGAATTGGCCAAACTCTTTTTCTGTTAATATCCCCGCTTTAACTTCCCAGTCATCGGTATTGTGCTGCTTTTCCAGCTCAAACAGCGTTGCCCAGTCAGCCCAGTATCGCCCTTGTTCAGTCATCATCCAGCGTAACTCTACTTCGTAGCTTTCTAAGCCAAAATCTTCATTTTCATCCCGCGCACCGACAAGGTATGTCTCGAGGATCATAAACTCTGAAAGTGCATGGCCGAATGAGAAGCGTTGCATTAAAACATTGCCATCGTCATTTTGTCTTGAGGTAAGTCGCCACTCAAACTCACGTTCAAAGGGTAATACATAAGGGTGATAAACCTTATCTACGGTAAAATTATCTGCATAACCGTTACTTGAAAACACGGCGCATAATGCGATAGCAGTAAGGAGAAAACGTCTCACTGTGCGACCTCCTGAATTTCATCAGAGAATCTCTTTTTTGAAGAAAAGAAAGCAATTAAATTAGGCACGATAAGTGCGAAGAAAAACACCAATAAATAGCTCATCGAGGGCGTAGCCTCATAGCCAACGAGAGAATTCAGAAGATGACCATATTCGCTATTGTCACTAATTATTGTGCTGCTATCCCATAGCTGCCTTGGCGATGGGAAGGTGTCAGTTTGTTCCAATAATAATGCGATATTAGCGGTTTGAGCTGCCACAAATGTGGTTGCAAAAAAGTATGTTGCTCGCTTGCTAACAAAATGGGTGAGCAAAATATTAAGTAGAATCGCGATGCTAATACTTATACCCAGACCAATGATAGTGCCCAAGAGCAATAACGTACTATCACTATTACGTGATAACTCGGAAACAAAATAAACTAAAAAGTGCAGCGAATTGGGTAAGCCAATACCTATTACTAGCAGGGTGAGGCCTAGACTGAACCTATTCGACATGCGTGACGGCAAAAGGACAACAAGGCACATACCCAACCACGCAATAAAAAACAGTATTGATTTGAGATACTCAAATCCGGCACCTTCTGATAGCTGCGATACCAGTCCTAGCTGGGGGTAGGTAAATACAGCGAGCAATACCAGCAGCAACACCCGCCACGCAACGGCAAGCGTAGACACACGCGGCAGCGCCAGCAATACACTAATGAGCATGAATATGGGCAAGGTGTCACGCAAGAAGAGAACGACGGTATTAATTAGCATCCAGCGTGCCCTCTTTGCTTTTAACTATTACCTTTCCTATTGCGCTATTAGGATGAAACTCACCAAAAAAAGGATACTCACCGGCTTTTAATGGGCCAATAAAGATGGTCCCTCGGCTTTTCGCAAATATCACTTTTTCTCTGTTCAAAGAAAAGCTATCTATTTCTTCGGGAGTATCATCGAAATTGACAAAGGTTAGCTTTACTTTTTGCCCTGCAGGCACAATCACTTCCTGAGGAAAGAATAAGTGCTCTTTAATTTCCACCACCACTTCAGGTAAGGCGAACGCAAGGGGCGTATAAAAAGCACAAAGGGCTGAAAAGCAGAATAAAGAAATCTTAGAGTATGTAGTCATTGGAAAATGCC
>CAZAWQ010000430.1:0-1916 GCA_964488585.1 uncultured Roseivirgaceae bacterium | reverse complement strand
AAGCTCCTTTTCCTTAATCAAAACCTTATAGAGAGGGGCTTTTTTGCCATCCGAAAGAATTTTGGCCAAGAAGTCCAATGCGTAGGCGTCATCGCTGTACTGTTCGGCAGAAGGCCAAACCATAGTTAATTGAGGAACCGTAGCAAAATTATCTTCATGATACAATTTTTTGGTTTTGGCAAGAGTTACGTTTTGAACATTCATCGGTACGACATCTTTTCCTCTTTTTACTTCACCAAAATACTTTTCGACCAACGCTTTGGCTGACGCTGACTCAAAATCACCTGCAACCACTAAAGTGGCGTTGTTAGGCCCGTAGAAGTTGTCGTAAAACTCAATAACATCTTCCACTGTGGCTTTTTTTAAATCCTCCATTTCCCCAATCACCTGCCAGTTGTACGGATGTCCTTCGGGGAAAACTGATTTGTGCAAAACATAATTTGTATGACCATATGGATTGTTGTCTACACGTTGTCTTTTTTCATTGACAACCACATCTTGTTGATTGACAAAAGCGCTTTCGGTGATGGTGTTTTTAAAGAACCCCATCCTATCGGATTCTAGCCACATCACTGTTTCCAATGCATTTTTAGGAACGACTTCATAGTATGCTGTTCCATCCCAAAATGTAAAACCATTCAGGGTGCCACCAGCATCCTGCACAATTTTAACAAATTGGTCCTGGTCTACATTTTCAGATTGTTGAAAAAGCATATGCTCAAAAAGATGTGCAAACCCCGTCCTTCCTGGCTTTTCCCTGTTGGAGCCCACATGGTAAACAACCGCTAGTGAAACTATGGGATCGGAATGATCTTGATGTAATATAACTTGCAAGCCATTTTCAAGGGTATATTTTTCAAAATCGATAGCGAGCGAAAAATCCGACTCTTCATTTTCAATATTGCATCCACTTAAAATAGCAAGCAGCAATGGGATTGCCAGAAATGAAGAAAATCTAACAGCTTTCATAGTTTGATAATTGATTAATTTACAATACTTTGACCAATAATATTAGAAGTAACGTACATTCCCCGCATCGGTTGCTAAAATTTTGATTTTCTTACTTAAATCCTATGATTAACAAACCCAACCAAACACCGCAAATACGGACCACTACCGTTGGGTCTTATTCTCAAATAGATTGGCTTCAGGCATTCCCGAATGAACAAAGTGTACTAGATGCAACCCAAGTGGTAATTAGTACACAACGCAGGCTGGGTATTGATTTGCCTACTGATGGTGAACTTTATCGATTTGACTTTAACCATCCTGACACCAACGGCATGATTGAATATTTCACCAACCGAATAAGTGGAATACGCAATGAGATTGGAGTCAGTGATGTGAAAGCCTTCCGCAAAAAGCAGGACATGAAGTTTAGAAAAAAACCTGCCGGTGTGGTATTTGATGAAGTAGGCGAAGGGGTGCTTGATCTATTTTCGGATTGTTCCAGAGTTGCTTCAGTGGCAGATGGAAATTTCAAATTTACCATCACCAGTCCCTATATGTTGGCCAAGACATTACTTGACCAGCATTATAATAGTTTTGAGCACTTGACTTTAGCAATTGCCGATGTTATAGCCTCACAAGTGGCGAAACTACCTTGTGCTTGTGTTCAAATCGATGAAGCAAATATTACTGGGAACCCTGAAGGTGGTCTCATTGCCAGCAAAGCAATCAACCGTATTCTGGATCAAGTACAATGCGAAAAAGCGGTGCATTTTTGCTTTGGGAACTATGGCGGGCAATCCATTCAAACAGGCACTTGGGATGCATTAATAGAATTCCTCAACGCTTTGAACTGCGACCATCTGATATTAGAATTGGCTCACCGTCCTCAAGAAGACCTTGCTGCATTGGCTCAGATCGATCCAGATATTGGAATTGGTATTGGTGTTATAGATGTAAAAGTAAAT
>CAZAWQ010000429.1:0-25985 GCA_964488585.1 uncultured Roseivirgaceae bacterium | reverse complement strand
TGAATCAAATATGCACAAGGTTCCGTCTCCATAGAATTGCAGAATCGTTCCGGCGTGATTTTTAGTTTCCTGCTTGAGAATATCCCGGTAGCAATCCCGGTTGCTTATGGCTTTTTTTTCGTTTTCTTGCATCAATCGGGTGTATCCGACCATGTCGGTGAACATTATTGCTGCAAGTTGACGGGATTGAGACATTGAATTACGAATTACAAAAAATTACAAAATACAAATTACGAAAAATGCTTTGGTAACAAATTCGAAATCCATAATTCCTATTTTGTAATTAGCGCGAACGGACGCTTTGAGTGGTTTCCTGACATTCAACCAACGTCATACCGTGGCCAAAAGCAAGCGAGATTCTATATTTTTTTGAGGATCATATTCAGTACTATTTTCCCATAAAGCATTTTATCTTTTGTTACACAGATGATTATCTTTGATAAATATTATATCCCATTCCTCTCCCGATGAAAAAAATTGCCTTGTTGTTTTTTTTGTTGCTCCCAAAACTCCTGTTGGCGCAGCAACCGAAACAGTTTGTGCTTTTCGATACTGAATTCACTTTTACCAAAGAAAATGCGGATAATTCTAAGCCCAGCAAATCCCACTACTATGTCACCGGTAATATGCTTAATACTCAGCGCCCGACAGACTGGACTACACCGGTAGATTACCGAAACGGTGCGGTGCATATTCGGCTGGAAGTACTTGAGAAGCCGGCAGGAAATTTGCCAACCACCTGGACGCTCTGCTATATCCCAAACGAGGGCCAGGGTAATGGCTACGGTTGCACCAACACAGGCCTGTATACCAAAGAAGGAATTTACCAATCCGATGTACCTATGACAGCTTTCTGGGAAAACGAATCCATCATCTGGACCAAAGGTATTAAGCAAATGGACCTAGTAATAAAAGACGACAGTGGTGGCCAAGGCCATGCACACAAGCGGGCAGATCACGAAAATTTCTTTCCAACCAAGGTGCGAATCTCGATGGTACAGGTGGCTGCAGGTGAGATTTATGATCCAACACTATTGCCTAACTTGTCAGGAAATAAGCAAGAGAAATAAGATCGGCTTAATTCTTTTAAAAAAAGATGTTTCTTTGTAGCGTTCATTTTTAGACAGTAAGTATGGCGAGAATTTTAACAGGCATTCAAAGTACAGGCAGGCCCCATCTGGGAAACTTATTGGGTGCAATTATACCTGCCATTGCACTTTCGAAGCACAAGGACAATCAGTCTCTTTTTTTTATAGCCGATCTACACTCTTTAACCCAAATAAAGGACCCGAAGATAAGAGTAGACAATACCAACGCAACCGCAGCTGCCTGGATTGCTTGTGGAATGGACACTACTGAACAACTCTTGTACAGACAATCCAGAGTACCACAGGTATGTGAGCTTACCTGGTATCTCAATTGTTTCACTCCCTACCCTATGTTGGCAAATGCGCATTCGTTTAAAGATAAAAGTGATAAGCTTTCGGATATAAACGCTGGATTATTTACTTATCCTGTACTGATGACCGCCGATATTATTCTTTATGATGCAGATATCGTCCCGGTCGGAAAGGACCAAAAACAACACCTGGAAATGGCCCGGGATATAGCAGGTGCTTTCAACAATCAATTTGGAGAGACCTTCGTGTTACCGGAAGCCCGGATTGATGAGCATGTAATGACAATCCCTGGAACTGACGGGCAGAAAATGAGCAAGTCGTTTGGCAATACGCTGGACATATTTATGGAAGAGAAGCCTTTGAGGAAAGTTGTAATGTCCATTGTTACCGACAGCAAGCCATTGGAAGCACCAAAAGACCCGGACAGCTGCAATGTCTTTGCTTTATATCGATTACTGGCCTCATCCCATGAAATTGTTGATATGCGCAATAATTATTTAGGTGGTAATTATGGGTATGGCCATGCAAAACAAGCGCTCTTTGAGTTAATCCTCTCAAGGTTTAAAACTGAACGAACGTTGTTCTATCAACTTATGCAAAATCCACTTGAGATCAATCACCAACTGGAATTCGGAGAAAAAAGAGCCATAGAAATTGCACAGGAGGTCCTTGACCGTGTTCGAAAAAAATTGGGGTTTAGATAGCCTACTCCTCCGGCCAAACAAGAAAGCGTTTTGCACGGTTCACCTGCACGATCAGCCTGGGTGGGGCCGGGACTAATACCATTCTACTCAATTTATCGGGATATTCATCCAGTATAACAGGAACACCTTCTTTCAGATCTACATCAAATGTATCACTACCGTCTTCATTCTTGGCTGGCACGTAGGATTTAGCCAGATAGGCAATTGGAAGAAGTACGTCGGTGTCCGGACATATCTTATCATGTACTTCCTGAATCACCTCCTCAATTTCCTCACCATGATCCTCCATCAACGAATCCTCTAAATCATGTAATTCCTCCTCCACATCGTCGTATCTGGGGTCCTGATAACCGATTTTGAAAAGTTCATTTTTCTTATTTACAATAGCTACCAAAGAATGGTCAAGAGCCTCTATATCCATATCAGTATTGTAATGCTTTTAATACTTTCAACAACCGAAATTGATTTACATTGCAAGTAAGTAGAATTTCATATAAACAACAATAATCATGGAACAAGATTTTCTACCGTTGAAAGGCACAGACCATGTGGAATTCTATGTGGGAAATGCCAAGCAGTCAGCCCAATACTATCAACATGCCTTTGGCTTTCAGTTAATTGCATATTCCGGACCAGAAACGGGCGTAAGATCAAAGGCCTCATATGTATTGCAACAAGAAAAGGTACGGTTTGTATTGACCTCCTCCCTGATAGCCAATTCAGAGATTAGTGATCATGTAAAATTACATGGCGATGGTGTTAAGGTACTGGCTCTTTGGGTTGATGATGCTGAGAAAAGTTATCGAGAAACCATTGGCCGTGGTGCGGTGTCCGCGATAGAACCTCAGGAGCTTAAAGATGAGCATGGCTGGGTAAAAGTAGGCGCTATTAAAACTTATGGTGACACTATTCATAAATTCATCGAACGCACCAACTACAATGGCCCTTTTTTGCCCGGCTTTATTTCTGTGAAATCCAAATTGCCTGCTATCCCATTAGGGATCCAGTATGTAGATCACTGTGTGGGCAATGTAGGTTTGGGAGAAATGGATGAATGGGTTAAATTCTACCAGGATGTAATGGGTTTTAAACTTCTGCTTACTTTTGATGACAAGGATATCTCTACCGAATATTCGGCTTTGATGTCTAAGGTGGTTTCAAATGGTAATGGTTATATCAAATTTCCTATTAATGAGCCGGCGAAGGGAAAGAAAAAGTCTCAGATAGAGGAGTATATTGAGTACTATGGCGGCCCTGGAGTACAGCACATTGCCCTGGCTACTGACGATATACTCAAAACAGTTTCGGATTTGCGTAATCGCGGGGTTGATTTCTTGAGTATCCCTGATGTTTACTACGATGATCTTGAGGACCGGGTGGGTACTATTGAGGAAGATGCCCAATCATTGAAAGATTTAAATATCCTGGTAGATCGTGATGATGAGGGCTATCTTTTACAGATCTTTACCAAACCTGTACAGGATCGGCCTACAGTATTTTACGAAATTATTCAGCGGAAGGGTGCAATATCCTTCGGAAAAGGAAACTTTAAGGCGTTATTTGAAGCAATTGAGCGAGAACAAGCCCTGCGAGGCAACCTTTAGATTCAACAAACAAAAGCCCCAACATGATTGAACAAGAAGTACAGCAAAAAGTGGATCAGTGGTTGAACGGCAATATCGATGATGAAAGTAAACGACAGATTCAAGAATTACAAGAAGACCCAAATATTTTAATTGATGCTTTTTACAAGGACCTGGAATTCGGAACAGGTGGTTTAAGAGGAATTATGGGAATTGGTTCCAACAGGATCAACAAGTATACTATAGGAAAAGCTACTCAGGGACTTGCCAACTATCTCAATATGACGTTCCCGGGAGTAAGTATTAGTGTGGCAATAGCACATGACAGTCGAAACAAAAGTGATTATTTCGCGGGGATCACCGCCAATGTACTAGCAGCCAATGGAATCAAAGTTCAACTGTTTGAATCACTTCGTCCTACGCCAGAATTAAGTTTTGCCGTTCGAGACCTTAAGTGTCAAGCGGGGATTGTAATCACCGCCTCTCATAATCCCAAGGAATATAATGGGTACAAGGCGTATTGGAATGATGGGGCCCAATTAGTACCTCCTCATGACCAAAATGTGATGCGTGAAGTGAATGCTATAAATAGCTTCGATGAAATCCAATTCAAAGGTGACAAAAACCTAATTGAGACCATTGGCTTAGATGTTGATGAAAAATATCTATCAATGATCGAAGGTTTGGTGGTCAACCAAGAAGTAATTCGAAGCCAAAAGGATCTGAAGATAGTTTACAGTTCCATCCATGGCACCGGTATCACTATGGTACCATTAATTCTAAAGAGAATAGGCTTTACCAATGTGTCCATTGTCGATGAACAGGCTGAGCCCGATGGAAATTTCCCAACAGTGATTTATCCAAATCCGGAGGAACAGGAAGCCATGAGTCTTGCTTTGGCCAAAGCCAGGGAAACAAACGCGGATCTCATTATGGCCACCGATCCTGATACTGACAGGGTAGGGATTGGTGTCAAAAATCACCATGGAGAGTTTCAACTATTAAATGGCAACCAGACGGGAGTTTTACTCATGCACTATCTTCTGGATCAATGGCAGGCTAGTGGCAAGATCAGTGATAAGAATTACATCGTTAAAACTATAGTCACCACGGATCTTATAGATATAATCGCAGAGCGGTATCAAGTAGATTGTTACAATACATTAACAGGATTCAAGTGGATTGCTGAGGTCATACGCAAACTGGAAGGAGAAAAAGAGTTTATCGTAGGTGGAGAAGAGAGCTATGGTTACATGATCGGCGACCAGGTAAGAGATAAAGACGCGGTGGCCTCATGTGCTATCATTTCAGAATTAGTAGCGTTTTGCAAGGATAAAGGGCAAACTCTTTTTGATAGGCTTATCTCAATTTATCTGGAATACGGGTTTTTTAAAGAATCTCTTATTTCGATTACCAAGCCTGGAAAAACTGGCGCTGAGGAAATTCAAGAGCTCATGCATGAACTAAGAAAGGCGCCACCTGATACCTTTGGAGGATCAAAAGTCACCAGAATTCTTGATTACCAAAGCAGCGAGGATAAGGACCTTATAACGGGAGAGACATCTTCCATAAATCTTCCCAAATCCAATGTATTGCAGTTTGTAACTGAGGATGGAAGTAAAATTTCAGCTAGACCTTCGGGTACCGAGCCAAAAATCAAGTTTTATATTGGTGTCAGAGGCAAGCTGGAAGCCAAAGAGCTATACGATGCAGCTACTGCTGATCTGGATAAAAAGATCCAAGAGATTAAGCAGAATCTTCAGGAATTTACCGATTAAGGCGTTCGAAATATCAACCAAGAATTTCTGGGATCTGACTCCACTTATTTTTAGAATTTCCAAAAAAATAATCTTGGTTCAATCTTTAGGGCGCTGCTAATTTTTTAAATTTGGACTGGCGGGATGGTAATAAATAAAAACATTTCCCTTCGGGAATTCAACACATTTGGTATTGATGTAAATGCCCGGTATCTGGTTGTAATAGATCATGAAAGGGACTTACAAAAGGCGCTCGGTGAAGCAAAAGAAAACTCACTGCCACTGCTTGTGCTGGGCGGAGGCAGCAATATATTATTTGCCCAGAACTATCAGGGATTGGTATTGAAAAACGAAATCCTGGGTAAAGAAGTGCTTAGGGAAGATCAAGATTACCAATGGGTACGGGTAGGCGCCGGTGAAAACTGGCACCAGGTAGTTCTGTGGGCTATTGATCATGGTTGGGGAGGAATTGAAAATCTAAGTTTGATTCCCGGAACCGTTGGGGCGGCGCCCATGCAAAATATCGGAGCGTATGGAGTCGAGATAAGTACGGTTTTTTCCCACCTGGAAGCAATCCATTTGGAAAGTGGTAAAATACGAAATTTTGATATAGCCAAATGTGAATTTGGTTACCGCTATAGCGTCTTTAAAGGATCTTTGAAAGACCGGTATATAATCACGAGAGTAGTATTAAAGCTGCTCAAACGTCCTACCTTTAACGTCTCATATGGGGCAATTTCTCAGACCCTTAAGGACATGGGCGTGAAAGAGCTGAGCTTACGAAAAATTAGCGAAGCTGTGATTAAAATCAGACAAAGTAAACTTCCCGATCCTGAAAAACTGGGAAATGCAGGCAGTTTCTTTAAGAATCCTGTGGTTAGCAAAGAGTTTTATTATAACCTTAAAGCCCAACATAAAAGTATTCCAAGTTATCCCACCGAAGACAGCGCCCTTAAAATCCCTGCTGGTTGGCTAATCGAACAATGTAATTGGAAGGGTTTCCGAGAGGGAGCCATTGGTGTGCATGATAAACAGGCGCTGGTTCTCGTCAACTATGGGGGAGCTCATGGAGGTGATCTGGTTAAGCTTTCGCATGAAATTCAGAAGTCGGTAGACCTTAAGTTTGGCATTAAGTTAACCCCTGAAGTAAAAATTATCTGACTTTAAGTTATAATGAACCCTATGGAAATGTGGTCTCATTTCAGCTTTATAAAGTGGATTGCCATTCTAAGTATGTTTATTGCTTGCAATGATGATTCCAAGGACAAACAGATATTGTGGGAAAAAATAGAACCATATTTTTCTCCACCTTCACATGTTTCCCATAAATATGGCTCATACAGATCACCCCTGAAGTTTGCCTTAACCTTGGAGCTTGAGATTTCTAAATCATATGGGTTACATTCTCCAAATTCCCGTGGTATTGCTGAGTTTCAATTCCGAATCTATTTAAAAACTCCAGGCCCTCGTCTTTTTCCAAACCTTTAAAGGCCCCGTATGACTTAAGGTAGACCACCTTGATAATTCCTGTGGCAAATATGATCCGTGCACAACTAAGGCAAGGTGACAAAGTAACGTAAAGCGTGGATCCCTCCACGCTGGATTTGTTCTTGACCGCATAAAGAATGGCATTCTGCTCAGCATGCAACGCTAAACTGCAGCTACCCTTTGAGCTTCTGGGGCAACCTTCAACGGGCCATTCTTCATCGCAATTATGGGTCCCTGCAGGAGGCCCATTATATCCAATAGAAATTATACGTGTATCCTTTGTTAAAACCGCCCCAACATGCCTCTTAATACAATGAGATCTTTTGGCCAGATTTACCGCCAATTCCATATAGATATCGTCAAATTCTGGTCTTTCTACCACTAATTTTTGTTTTTATTTTACCTGAGATCAGTTTGGTAAAATTATTGCATATATTGATCAATATCACCAGCCTGATTCAAAAATTACCATAATGATCAAAATAATCACGCCCTTATTAGTTCTAATGGCATTTGTCTGTTGGAATATCCCTGAAACATATGCTCAAGAAGCTTTAAAACCTCGGCCGAGCCCTTTGGAGATGGTTACCATGAAGTATGAAGATATATATGTTAAAATTACCTATGGACGGCCACATAAACGAGGTCGAAAAATATTTGGAGACTTATTACCTTTTGGGGAGGTCTGGAGAACTGGAGCAAATGAAGCCACTGAAATTACCATTACTGGCTCCATTAAGCTTGGAGGTCAAACAATAAAACCGGGAACTTATACACTATTTACCATTCCTACCAAAGACCACTGGACCATAATACTGAATGGTGAATTAGGTCAATGGGGCGCCTACAATTATAACTCAAAGTTAGACGTAGTCAGGTTCGATGTTCCTGTCCTTACCACTACTGAGGTCTATGAGCCATTTACCATTGGGTTTGAACAAAAAGCCCAAAGCGCCGAGCTGGTATTGATGTGGGACCAGACCAAAGTAACTATCCCCATTGAGTTTATGTGAATAGAACTACCCTCTGGATAAGATTCTGTTTTTGATAATCAATTGATTGGAGTAATTTTGGGGTTGTATGATTGCAATAAACAACCTATCCTATTTTGTTGGTGACCGTGCCTTATACGATAATGCCTCCCTGCACATCAAACGGAAGGATAAGATTGGCCTGATTGGTCTAAATGGCACAGGCAAATCAACACTGTTGCGTCTCATCAATGGCGATTATCAGGCTACGCCGGGCACGATTAGTAAAAGTGCTCTTAGCACCGTCGGGTTCCTTGACCAAGACTTGCTCTCGTACAGTTCAGAAGAATCAATTTTACAAGTGGCCATGCAAGCCTTTGAAGAAGCCGGCGCATTGCAGAAGCAGATTGAAGCTACCATAAAGAATCTTGAGGAAAATTATCAGGATAAAACTGTTGAGAAACTTAGCAGCTTACAAGAAAATTTTGATCGGTTGGAAGGATATAGTCTCCAGGCAAAAGCTGAAGAGGTTTTGGAGGGAATCGGCTTTAAAACTGAAGATTTAAATGTACCATTAAACAAGTTCTCAGGAGGATGGCGTATGAGGGTAATGTTGGCCAGGTTACTGCTGGAAAAACCGGATCTTCTATTATTGGATGAGCCAACAAACCACCTTGACCTTCCTTCCATAAAATGGGTGGAACAATATTTAAAGACCTATGATGGGGCCGTAGTGGTGGTATCCCATGATCGTAGATTTTTGGATCAGGTATCCCAGATAATTGTAGAGGTTATTCAACAGAAATTAATTACTTATAAAGGTAATTACAGTTTTTACTTGGAAGAAAAGGCCCTGCGATCAGAAATCCAAAGCAATGCATTTCAAAACCAGCAACAGAAGATCAAGCAAACCGAGGAATTTATTAGTCGTTTTCGAGCCAAATCAACAAAAGCCCGTCAGGTCCAGTCACGTATAAAATCCCTAGAGCGGATGGACCGTATTGAGGATATTTCAGAGTCAATGTCACTGGTAAATTTTAGGTTTTCCTTTAAACAAAAGTCCGGGCGGATAGTGTGTGAATTAAATGACCTATCAAAATCGTATGATAACATAGAAATATTCAATAAAACTTCTGGACTAGTGGAGCGGGGGGACAAGATTGCTTTGATTGGAGCAAACGGAAAAGGTAAATCAACTTTATTGCGCATTATTGCGGGGCACGAGAATATCTCTGGGGAATCTAAATTGGGTTATAACGTCAACCTTTCATTTTATGCCCAACATCAGTTGGAAGCCCTACACCTAAAACATGAAATTCTAGAGGAGTTAAAATTGTGTGGTAGTGGGAAGACCGAATTGGAATTGCGCAATCTTCTAGGATGTTTTTTATTTTCTGATGATGATGTTTTTAAGAAAATAAAAGTGCTTTCAGGGGGTGAAAAGTCGAGGGTGGCATTGGCCAAAACCCTCCTCTCTGAATCCAATTTCCTATTGTTGGATGAACCCACCAACCACCTGGATATGCAATCTGTTCAAATACTCATTCAGGCGCTTAATCAATTCCAAGGGACTTTTGTCATAGTCAGCCATGACCGTCATTTCATTAGCCAGGTTGCCAATAAAATCTGGTATATCGAGGGACAACATTTAAAGTCATTCCCAGGTACTTACCGGGAATATGAATACTGGCAGTCAAAACAAACTCCTGCACCAACTAATAATAAGCCCAAATCTGTCCGTATTAAGAAAAAACGAATTAAGCATGACCAGGGAGATAAGCAATGGAAGAAACTCCAAAAAGACATAAAGCAAAAAGAAGAGTTGATTGAAAAAATGGAAGTCAAAAAGCAGCAGCTTGAGCACCAATTATCTAATCCTACGATTTTTGGCAATCCTGACGCACTCAAAGAGGCATCGACAGCGTTTCAAGAAACCGAAACAGGGCTTGATAAGCTACATAAGGATTGGGAACAACTGGTAACGGAATTGGAGTCCCTTGAAAAGAATCACTCCACTAAAAACTGATCCCGGTACTGATTCCCACTCTTTGAAAGGTTCGATCTTCTACGTTAGTAATAACATTCCCGTTTCCAAAATCTAAGGGCTCAAAATGAGTAGTGGAATTTTGCCGCACATAACTTAGTCGCAAGAACCAGCTGTGTTTGGCAAAGTGCCAGCGAATTCCCAAGGAGGGTCTAAAATAAAATCCTCCTTCGACTTGCCCAATTTGGGAGATATTATCTCGCTCATCTGCCCAGCTCCAACCCATACTAAGTTGATAAAACGGGGTTACTCTTCCCGTTGATAGATCTCCTTGTAAATCCAAATAAACCGGCACATGAATTTGGTCCGGATAATAGTTTAACCCTACACCCAATCCTATTCCCAACATAGGGTTAAATCTATACCCACTGGTAAACGAAGACGAAAAACTACCTCTGGTTTCTGAGTTATTTTGACTTTTGCCCAAAAGTACTCCAATTGATACTTGATAGTATACTCCTTGTGACCTTTCCAGGTAAAGTTCAGGGTTAAGTTTTTGGGTATTTATTGACTTTATCATAGATGCAGACACTGATAATGAATCCTTTTGGCTAAAAAATATTATTACACTTTCCTCCTGAAGCTCTGTTATCCCCCAAATCACACTGCCGTTATTGAGCACTACTTTATCCAGGTACCGGTCGGCCTGGCCAGATGCCGTGTGCGATAAACACGTCAACAACCCAATAGTTATGCTAAGTACCACATACAATCTGACTCCGGTTCTCATGTGCTTACTGGATATTGATAATACTTAATAGTTTCAGGTCCGAAGGGTCTGAATAGTCAAACTGGTAAATACCATTATCTCCTACCAAAATCAAATGGCTGTCGATAGCGATCACATCGTATGAAGGTATATCGGGTAGGTGGCTGAGCAGGTTTTGATCTATAGCCCTCTTATCGCTGGCATCAAATACTTTCAACCCATGCTTGCCTTCGCACAGAAATAAAATATCATTATCTATGGCCAGTCCATGCGGATGTTCCATAGGGTAACTTTTGACCAAACTGGGGCTTTCCAAAAAGCTAATATCCACTACGTCCAGTTGGTCAACAATCCCGAAACATCGATTACCTGAACGCAATGTAATAAAGGCGAAATTGTCTTCCGCAACTACCGGATCACAGGCGAGGGCATGATCGAAACTACTTACATATCTGGGGTTTTTGGGATCGGAGTTGTCGAATATCTGCATCCCGATATTGGATCCAATAAAAAGTTTATCGCGATATGGGAAAATGGTCTCGATACCCCATCCCAATTCAACCAAATTAACTTCTTCGGGATAAGATAGGTCATCTATGTCAAATACGTGCATAGTCCAGGTATCAACCACATACAAGAAGTCTGAATGAATAGCAAACCTGGCAAATGATCCACCAAGCCCGCTGCCGGGGCTGCCGCTTTCTGAACTCACTGCCTGGCTAAAGTCGGCAACCCGATTAACAGATAGCCACACTCCTCCCCCTCTGGTTGGAAGTACCGGATTCTCAGCACAGTCATATACCTGAATAGTTTCCATTTCATTAAAATCAGTAATGAATCCAGTCTCCTCACTGTTATAGAAACCCATTATTTCAAAATTATTCAGCACATTTTCTATTCGTTGCACCAACTTCACCTGCAAGGGGTTAGAAATGTCCAGAACCAGCAGATCCACAAAACTGTCCACATACATGATATCTCCTTTCACAGCTACATCAAAGCTGCCAGGAATGCTAATAAAACTTAAAGGTTCCGGATTGGTTTTATCATTGTTATCAAATATGTGAATTCCCTTCCCCCTTTCATTTATAAAGAGAAAATGGTCCTTTCTATATATTTTCCCGGGATTCTCCAGAGGCCTGGGATTTAAACTGGCAAAGGATGACCTTACTTCGCTAGCAGAAGTGTAGACTGGCTCCAGATAAACGTAGGTTTCGGTATTCTCACAACTATCTGTACAGCTAAACATGCTCAAAACCACTAAGATAACTGCAAAAAGCGCTATCGAAGTGGTTAAGTTTTTCCAAATATTGTACTGTTCATTCATAACTATTCATGTTAAGGTTAATAATTACCCTGATCCCGTGGTTTTTTATTTAAATATGTACTTTACTCCCACTCCTATGCTAAAAGATGAAGGAAGGCTGGTATAGTTTGTTTCTGGTCTGGTGAAATCATTAATAGCCAATTTATACCTGGGCTCCAGAGTAATCAGATATCTTGGCAAAAATTCATAGTTGGCTTCGGCTCCTATCAATCCATTAAAATAAACCGATTTAAATGGGGAATTTGAACCTGGGTTTATTGTTATCGACTCCAAGGACTGGTCTACTGCAGAAATTTTGTTCTTCAGAAAGATATCACTGGAGACACCTGCATTGACCAGTATTTTTATCCGTTTGTCGAACACTAAAAAACCCGCCTGTACTGGAATAGATAAAAATTGAAAGGTATTATCCAGTTCGGTAGGCACGAATGTGACCATCGCCCCTGGATCTTTGAGGTCCAACGATTCTATTACGCTGGAAAATATTGGAGTTCGTTGATCCAAAATCGCATTAGTACTACTCTGAACGTTGTTATTTATATACTGAATACCACTGCTTAAATGCCATCTTTTAGACACTCTAATCCCCATTTCAAAACCAAATGACATGGAAAATCCAGTTCGATGATCTTCCTCTGGTTGTAAGGCACCCTGTGCAAAACTTGGCGATCGCAACCCTTGGACATTGCTTTGTTGAAATTGGTAGTTAGGGTTAAAATAACCAGGAGCCATATTAAGTCCCGCCCATAAGAGCTTCCTTTCCGGATCCTGCTTAATGCGGTAAATTGGAACACCAATTACTCGTTCAGGAAGCGGTGGAAGAATTTCCTCTGCATTTACCTCTAACCCTTTGGATTGTTTGCGTTGTATCACCCTCAAGAATGACCTTGTTGTTTCTTGCTGCGACAGCAACGACTCCTCCCGATCGCCTGGTGTTGTTGGTCGATCCGCCAGTAATCTGGGTGATTGGTACTCTTTTCCATAAGTATATGCAAAGTCCTTCTTCCCTGATTGAAATGATGTAGAATCAGTCAAATACCAGATGTTTGTATCTTTTTTTTGGTTAATAGGGACTTTGGCCAGGGAATTTTTTGTGGTCAGGGATTCATAACTCAGATATCCAAGAAGACCAATGAACAACAATATTCCAGCAGCTGCCCACCATTGATAATAGGCCACCCTACGCCTGTATCGGGCCACTTCTTCATTGGCAATGCTCGCTTCTATTACTGTCCAAGATTGATCTGAGGGTGTCAGCTTTACCCCCTCAAAGACGTCTCTCCAAGCCCTTTCAAAGTTATCTTTTCCCATATTATTGGTACTTTTCATAGTTAATATTATTTGCTTGGGCAATCATCCGTTGTAACAGTGTTCGGGCCCGGGCAAATTGTGACTTCGAAGTACCAGGGCTTATATCCAGCATAGTGGCGATTTCACGATGTTTGTATCCTTCAATTGCATACAAGTTGAAGATTACCTGACAGCCAACTGGAAGCGCCTGAATCATTTTTATTAGTTCCTCCAAGCTATAATCAGAAAGATTTTCATCACTGCTGGCCTGGTAACTATCATCCACTAATTCTACCATTGGAAACAAATAAAGTTTACTCCGTTGATAGTTTAAGGCGGTGTTGATTACAATTCTTTTTATCCAATACCCTAAGGTGCTTTGTCCTCTGAAGCCGTCAATACTCTTGAATATCTTAATAAATGCTTCCTGCAGCATATCCTCCGCATCGTCACGATTTTTACTATATCGCATGCAGACCATAAGCATGGCTGCTGAGTAGCGATTGTAGAGTTCACGTTGCGCATTACGGTCTCTTTCGTAACAGCCTCTAATTATTTGCTTTTCATTTAGCATTTAATCAATCGAGTGGTTTGACCAGACTGGCCTCCTATACAAGACCCTAAAATCACAAAAAGGGTTGGAATTTCGGTTTTTTTAAAGAATTGGCTAGTTTTAATTAGATATGTCTAGGTATTTACTGTTCAGGGTCAGAAAGATTCTGGTTCCGGTGTTATGTTCTTTATGGTTTGGTTGTGTCCCTCTGGACCAAGCCACTACTAATCTCAATACCTCATCTCACCCTAAAAGATTACAATTTGATAACCATGTGTATGAGGAAAATATAAAAACAGTGAGACTTTACCCCATACAGAACTCATATGATGATGTTATACAACCGGCCGTATTATCTATTCATTCACAGAGAAATTTCATTCTCGAATTTGATCAACTGTTTGGAGATTTCCAGAGTTTTTATGCCCGGTTAGTACATTGTGATGCAAATTGGGAAAAATCCAGACTTAGCGATTCTGATATATTAGCACAGTTTAATGAGTTTCCTATTACAGAATATCAATACTCTTTTGGGACCAGAACCCCTTATGTGCATTATGAATGGATAATTCCACATGTGAAAAGAACCGGCAACTACATAGTGAAAGTATTCCGGCAAGGAAATGAGGCCGATCTGATTCTGACCCGGAGATTTATGGTTTATGATAATCAAATACAGATAGATGCCCTGGTGGGTATTTCTCAAGGGATAGTTGAACGTGACTTCAATCAACAACTCGACTTTAGTATTCGCTATCCTAATCTCAATATCAGGAATCCGATAGAGGAAATAAACGTGGTTATCAGACAAAACAAAAGGTGGGACAATGCACTAACGGATTTACCGCCAACTTCAGTAATGGAGGACTTAAGCACTATCGAGTATCGATACTTCAATTTGGAAAACAATTTCCTTGGCGGTAATGAGTTTCGATATTTTGACCTGCGGTCTTTAAACATACTCGGTCAGAATATCGCCAGTATCGATAGGAGTGAAAACAGAGTCAACGCTTTCATTTTAAAGGGTGAACTTAATGTTAACCGGGGACATGGCACCTTTAGGGACATCAATGGCGAGTATGTAATACGCAATCTAGAATCGGACCCTGCTACCATCACCAGTGATTATGTTTTTGTCCATTTTTTTCTGGAGTCTCCTCTCAGATCAGAATCAGTTTTTATTCTGGGAGCTCTATCTGAGTGGAAATGTACTGATGGTAATTTAATGACTTATGACCATCAGATTAAGGGATACACCAAGTCAATACTGCTTAAGCAAGGCTGGTATAATTACATATATTATACACCTGAAGACCAAGACCCTTATCATTATGAAGGCAGCTATTTTCAGACTGAAAACTTGTATGAGGTTTTGGTTTATTATCGTCCGATAGGTGCACTGGCTGACCAGTTAGTGGGTTATTCAAATATTACACATAACCGTCGTCCCTAAAACTAGGAAGGAATTTCGTACCTGGTATTTTCTTTGCCGGGATCATTTTCGGTATTGTCAAGCATACCGAAACCCTTATGACACAATTTACCCATGCCACCAATAAACAAAAATTCTTGCACTTCACGGGCAGCATATAAGGTAAAGGGTAAGGTATAACCACGTATCTCATATTTAACGTCCTGATCGAACATGGGATAGATTCGTGCAAATTTCTTTTGACTGGCCTTAATCTTATTTAAATAATTGCTATCAGGCACAATCTCGAATCTAAAAAAATCTTTTAATTGTTCTTCCTCGTATTTGCCAATCTTTCCCATTCTCTGAAGGGTCGATTCATATAAAGAATCCGAAAAATCTTCTGCCTCCGGGGAAATAAACCTCTTACCCTGATCATCATTAAATGAGGGCTCTAGCAGCACCAAAGGAGATATGCAAATGTATTTCATGGATTCTTCAAAGACCGGTATATTCTCAACCTCAACATATTCAGGTTGTAAGAAAAGGTTACCTACTTCAACCTGAGGGAACTTAAACAACTGGGACAGTAAGTAATCAATGAAGGGCTTCTCAAAAGCAGAAATGACCAATGTTACCTTATTTGAGTAAAAATGAAGTCCACTTCTACTCACTTTAGTTTGACCTTTCAACCCTGAAAAATTGAACCACTGGTAATCTGCATAGCTTGACTCTCCACCTCTTACCAAAACACCCTTGAGTAATTGGGCTAGCAAATATTGATGGTGGAAGGGCACAGAGGCTCCCTTGTTCTTTAATTGAAATATGATCCGAATTCTCAATCTCCTGAACTTAAAAATTTGACCAAAACCAGGGACAAAAATCACTAAAAAAACCAGAAATCTGGCAATATTGTTCGAAATCGGTAAAAATTATTGTCATACGTTAAACCTGAAATGCATGATGTCTCCGTCTTCTACCTGATATCCCTTACCTTCAATGGCAATTTTTCCGGCCTCTTTACAGGCCAACTCAGTTTGATATTTAATATAGTCGTCCAATTTGATCACTTCTGCCTTGATATAACCTTTTTCAAAATCACTGTGAACAGAACCCGCCGCTTGAGGAGCTTTCCAGCCTTGCTTGATGGTCCATGCTCTTACCTCTTTTTTACCCGCCGTAAAAAAGGTAATTAAATCCAACAGTTCATAAGAAGCCCTTATTAATTTATCTAAACCAGATTCTTTTAGGCCATATTCCTCCATGAATAATCTTTGTTCTTCCACATTAAGTTCTGCTATTTGGGCTTCAATACCACCTGAAATTAATATCATCCGGGCAGACTCTTTGGAAGCAATTTCACCCAATATCTCACTGAATTCATTACCATCAGGGAGTGAGCCTTCGTCGATATTGGCCACGTAAATTACCGGTTTTGCAGTAAGAAGTTGCAGATCTCTAACAGAATCCAGTTGTTCTTCGGAACAATCCATATCCCTAACGCTTACTCCAGCTGACAACTGGTCCTTGATAAATTGTAAGCGCAGCGTGGTATTTTTAGCTTTGGTATCACCTGATTTGGCAATTTTTTCCAATTTTAGGATCTTTTTGTCAACAGACTCTAAATCCTTCAATTGGAGCTCATTTTCAATGATTTCTCGATCAAAAACAGGATCTATCCCGCCGGCCACATGTGTTATATTTTCATCTTCGAAACATCTGATGACATGTGCAATAGCGTCTACGGTTTTAATGTTTGATAAAAACTGGTTTCCCAGACCCTCTCCTTTGCTTGCACCTTTTACTAAACCAGCTATGTCAACAAACTCTATGACGGTTGGGATAATCTTCTCGGGGCTTACCAGGCCCTGTAGTATATCTAATCTGTGGTCAGGCACCGTAACCACTCCAATATTAGGTTCAATGGTACAGAACGGATAATTGGCGGCTTCTGCCCGAGCACTCGATATTGCATTAAACAAGGTGGATTTTCCCACATTTGGAAGTCCCACAATTCCAACTTGTAAGCCCATTTTATCTACATTATTGATTTTTTTGACCTGATTATAATCACAATTTGCTTCAATGAAATAATCTGGATCAATACATAAAAAAAGCCCTTGAACAAATCAAGAGCTACATATTTAACTTAGGTCCTGGTTATTCCCAGCTTAGTTCTTCGTCCAATCCGGATTTTGACTCAACCTGTTCCTCAGGTTGGTCTTTTTCCTGGTATTTACTAAAATCGACCTCAGGCATCAATTCCGTTTTTACATGGTCAATGGTTATTTTTAGGGCATCTACAAATTTATCAAAGTCCTCTTTATAAAGAAAAATCTTATGTTTTTCGTAAAAGTAACCGTCTTCCTTATATCTTCTTTTACTTTCGGTGATTGTCAGGTAGTAATCGTTTGACCTGGTTGCTTTAACATCAAAGAAATATGTTCTTTTCCCAGCCCGCACCCTCTCCGAAAAAATCTCTACCTTGCCGTTGTCTTTGTTCTGTTCCACAATACTTAATTTTATGACCTAGTATGGTGTAAAAATAGGAATTTTGATAAACTATAAAAACAAAATGCATAATTTCCGTTTAAACTTAAAAGTTATGTCCACATGTCTCACCTACTACAAATTAGCAAGTTAAGGGGTCGGTAACCATGGAATTAAGCTTAAAAGATATTAGAGGAATTGGGAATATCGAACTATTGGCAAGGCAGATGGTCGAGGGATTTATTACTGGACTACATAAGTCACCTTATCATGGATTTTCTGTAGAATTTGCGGAACATCAATTGTATAATAGCGGGGAAAGTACCCGTCATATTGACTGGAAAGTTTTTGCCAAGACTGATAGGTTGTACACCAAAAGATATGAAGAAGAGACTAACCTGAGATGTCACCTGGTGATTGATTGTTCTTCATCGATGTACTACCCACAAAGCACCAAGGGAAAAATTACATTTAGCATAATGGCAGCAGCAGCTCTCACCTATCTCCTTCAAAAACAAAGGGATGCCGTAGGGATCTTTACCTTCACAGATCGACTTGATATTCAAACACCTGTACGATCAACCTCTACACATGCGCATAAGCTATTGCTAATCTTGGAAAGGTTGCTTAAACAGGAATCTCAGAATAAAACCACTTCGATCGCTTCTGTATTGCATGAAATCGCACAGAAAATCCACAAACGATCCTTGGTGATTCTGTTTAGTGATATGTTCCATAACCAGGATCAGCATGACCAGTTATTTACCGCACTACAACATTTAAAACATCAAAAAAATGAAGTACTGATTTTTCATATTAGTGACCATGACACTGAGTTAAATTTCGAATTTGAAAACCGGCCCTACGAGTTTATTGATCTGGAAAGTGGAGAAAAAACACGACTGGTTCCGGGTGAGATTAAAAATAGTTACCAGCAAGCCATCAAGCAGTACTTCCAGCAACTAAAAATGAAATGTAATCAATTCAAAATTGATTTGGTGGAGGTTGATGTAAAAGAGCCATTTCAAAAGGTGCTTTCACAGTACCTGATAAAGAGAGCACGGATGAAGTAGTCGTTAGTTATGAATTTTAGGTGATGAATGATGAATGATGAATTGGACCTGCTACCTTATTCAATTGTTCCTAATGTTCCCAATGTTCAATTGTTCTCCTGCTCCCATGCGTCCAGGTAATTTATAATTGTGCATTGTCAATTGTGTATTTTCAAAAGTGCATTTTGTCTTTCTTGGTCAGAAGCACCTCCTCAGTTTCCACATGGTCAGGGTCAGGTATGCAGCAATCAACCGGGCATACTGCAGCACATTGTGGTTCTTCATGAAAACCATTACATTCTGTACACTTATCGCTTACGATGTAGTAAAACTCATCAGAGACCGGCTCTTGATCAATATTTGCATCTTCCGTTGAACCGTCTTCCAACACGATCTCAGTAAGGGATGTACCTCCCGCCCATGACCATTCCATACCTCCTTCATAAATTGCGGTATTTGGGCATTCTGGTTCACAAGCACCACAGTTGATACATTCGTCCGTAATTATTATGGCCATATTTCTCTTTTTTAAGTGGTATATTTAAATTTCTACTTCGCAAAGGTAATTACTAACAACAATTCCTACAACAATTTGAAAGTCTAAAACCCAACTCATTTTTATGGATTGGAACTACCGGATTGAAATACTTCAAAAATGGGGAGCAGTTATCAAGCAAAAGGACTGGTCAGAATCCTACCATGATGTCCTCAGGTCCAATACCTGGTTTACAGAACAAAATATTGAACTGGCCTTAACAGGCGTTTGTAGATACCTTGACCCCGACCAACTTGACCGATGGTATAAATCTTACCATCCAAAGACCAGGAATACCAGGACAGTAGGTTTGATCTTGGCGGGCAACATTCCACTAGTTGGCATCCATGATTTCATTTGTTTGGTGGCTGCTGGTTATCGGGCAAAAATTAAAATGAGCAGTCAAGATCATCTCTTGCTGCCTTTGCTCTATCATGAACTGGTAAATATTGAACCAAAGGTAGGTGAGTATTTTTCTTTCACCAATAGTGTTTCGGTTGATGAAATTGATGCAATTATCGCCACTGGAAGTGAAAATACCTCCAGGTACATCAAATATTATTATCAAGGTATCCCTCAAATAGTTCGTAGCAACCGTACCTCAGTAGCAGTAATCACTGGTGAGGAAAGTAGTGATCAACTTTCAGCGCTTGGTGCGGACATTTTTAGCTATTTCGGAAAAGGATGCCGAAATGTTTCCAAAGTTTGGGTACCACTCCAATATGATTTTACGAAGTTTATTTCAAGCAACCGGAGATTTGCTTATCTACTGCATCACTCGAAGTACAGGAGTAACTATAATTACCAGAAGGCACTATTTAGTACCCAGGCTAAGAAATTTATTGATACGGGTTATTCGTTATTTTACCAAAGTACAGAGCTGGTTTCTCCATTGTCGGTGGTATTTTTTGGTTTTTACAAAACCCTGAAGCAACTTGATCAGATGATATCACAAGAGGGGGGAAAAATTCAATGCATTGCCTCATCTGAAGGTTGGTATGAGCAAAGTTTTCCCTTCGGAAATTTGCAAAAACCTGATATTTGGGACTATGCCGACAACGTTGATACCATGAAGTTTCTGCTAAATCTCTAATTAATTATGGCACTGTCCCTCTCCGGATCTCCACCCAGCCATTATAAACTATATCGTCTATTTTAATCCGGTAAAAGTAGGTGCCATCACTGTTATTACCACCATCCCAATCATTCTGATAGTTATGGGACTCATACACAACCTTCCCCCACCTATTTGAGACCAGCAGTATAATACCATCTGATATGGGTAGATTCCTAATGGTGAAGGTTTCATTTATGTCGTCGTCATTGGGTGTAAAAATATTGGGCACAAAAATGGTGTCATCATATCCAACTTCTTGTGTAAGCACAATACTGCACCCGGTATCATCTCTTACAATTATATCATAGTTACCAGCAAATAGGTTACTAAAAGTAATCTCATAGTCACCGGTTGCCGGATTCAAGGTGGCGTCTGTGAAATCGATAAATACTGACTGAGGTGGGAATGCAGGTGCTATCAGGTCAATACTTACCTGATAGGGTGGTACCCCGCTTGCACCTTCAATAATTATCGTGAATTCTCCGGTAGCCAAGTCCGGCAGCGATATTGAAACATCTTCTACCGTAGCTACAATAGATGAAGGTGGCTCTGCAATTGTTACCGTTTGGTCGAGGGAGTTTGTACAAACTCCTGTTTGTTGAACGGTTACAGTATAGGTTCCTCCGGATAAGTCCGTAATTGTAAACTGGTTCTGATCTGTTTGCCCCACCACAATTCCATCAAGCAAAATATCCAGTAATGGAGAGGATGCGCTAGTTCCAATAATGTTATCTAATTGGATCGCTCCTGTACCTGTTCCGGCACAGACCAAGTCGGTTACAGTAGTAGTAAAATCTACAGTTGGACATAGTGTACTGCATATGGGATCATTCCGATCAAAAACATTCACGATCACAGTGGCTGCGATACTTTCACCACAACCAACATCCTGGGTGACATAAAATGATGTGCTCCCTACTACAGTCACATCAAGTTCTCCGGGGCCAGGTTGATATACCGGTCCTGTGGCAACCAAATTGGTTAGTGCAGGGTCTGTATACCAACTTATATTTGTCCCAGTGGCCATCAGTCGGGGCGAAACAAAATCCTGGCAAATATCAACAGGGCTCATCACTACAGGAGGTGTGGTAATTATAACAGTTACAGTTATACTCGAAGTGTCTGAGCATCCAAAATCATCAGTTACGGTTAATGTGTAAGTGGTTGTGGTTGCCGGGCTTGCCATAGGATTTTGGATGTTTGGATCATCCAATCCAGCAGCCGGGGTCCATAGATAGAACATTGCTCCGGTACCATTTAGTTGGGTTACATCCCCTTGACATATAGTGATATCAGAACCTGCATCGGCCACTGGAATGGGATTTATTTTTACCACCAGGGTGTCGGATGTTGGTAGACAACCAAGTGATGATGCCGGATCATCAATATTCAATATCATTATGATACTATCTGCGGCGATATCCGCAGCAGTTGGCACATAAAATGTAATTAGTGCGGTTGGGTCCTCAATAGTGCCAGAACCATCTGTGGACCAAGTAGTACCGTTCGCCACACAAGCCACAACTCCTGCTAGAAAGACCGTGTCACCTTCGCATAAGTTCTGGTCCACACCAGCAATTACCGTGTTTCCTGTAATAATCAACGCAGTCATCAGATCACTTTGAGCGGTACAAGGACCGGGTCCATCAGGGTCATTGGTGGTCAATATCAATATTACATTTCCGGCCAAAATATCGGCGGCGCTTGGAGTATAAACCGCATTCAATGAGGTTACATCATCAAAAACGCCTGAACCATTAGAACTCCAGATAACACTGGTTGCTCCGCCACCGATAGAGCCAGCTAGGTTTACGGGATTCCCTGCTGGTACCGCCTGATCTGGACCAGCATCCACTGTAGCAAGTGCATTAATGGTTACTTCCAGCGTATCGGTACCAGCGGGACAACCACCCGGGCCATCTGGATCGTCAGTATTAAGCACCAACTGTACTTGTCCGGCTGCTATATCAGCAGCATCTGGAAAATAAATTGCATTCGGTGAGGTGGGATCATCAAATACGCCACCTCCCATGGAAACCCATGTTGGATTTATGGCCAACCCGGAAACACTACCAGCCAAATTAGCATTTTCACCTTCACATATTGTCTGATCTCCACCGGCGTTAACTATAGCAGCCTGATTGATTACTATAGTTAACGAACTACTCTTAACACTACAGGGTCCGGGGCCATCGGGATCATTGGTGATCAATGTCAATATAACGCTGCCCGCGGCAATATCCGCCGGACTTGGGGTGTAAATGGCATTCAGACTGGTATTGTCGTCAAATGAACCAGATCCAGTGCTGGTCCAAATTCCTGATGTTGCTCCTCCACCGATGGTTCCAAATAAGAGGATAGGATCTGTTTCACAGATTATTTGATCCGAACCAGCGTCTACCACTGCAGCATCATTTACAACCAACTGCATAGTATCGACTGTGCTACAGGTGGTCAGTACATAGGATACTTGAATATCTAAGGTGCCAACAAGTCCGGTAGGGTTGAAATTGTTGCCAATTACTCCGGGACCGCTAAAAGTCAGAGTTCCACCAGTGGGGTTTACGCTGACCATAGTAAGCAGGTCCTGTAAACCTGCATCATTACAAATGGCTGCAGGAGGATTTAAAATAACCGTAGGTACTATTTGGACATCAACCACCAAAATACTGGAAGAAGTACAAACACCCAGAGTATAATCCACATTGATATTAACGAATCCGCTCAATCCTACTGGGTCGAAAGTGCTCCCTGATACTCCTGGTCCACTAAATACAAAAACACCTCCTACAGGGTTTGGGGTCACCCAAGTCAGTAGATCCTGGGAACCGGCATTTTCGCATAATGGCGTGTTGGGAGTCAATGTCAGCACAGGGGCCTGTTCCACATCAATTACCATGATCTCACTAACTGTACAGGCACTTAATTGATAAGTTACCACAATATTCACTGTTCCACTTTGTCCCATGGGGTCAAACATATTGCCTGACACACCCGGGCCGCTAAAACTAAAAACTCCTCCAGCAGGATTGGCGCTAACCATTGGTAAAAGATCCACCGGCATACTAGAATCAC
Organism: uncultured Roseivirgaceae bacterium; assembly: GCA_964488585.1. Lineage (GTDB taxonomy): Bacteria > Bacteroidota > Bacteroidia > Cytophagales > Cyclobacteriaceae > SZUA-3. The sequence continues at coordinate 2,479 of CAZAWQ010000429.1, read as the reverse complement.
ACTGAGGCGTAACTGGAGTCAACGTCAGTACGGGAGTTGGTTCTACATCAATCACTATAGTACTGGTGACAGCACATGCACCTAGATCATAAGTTACATCGATGTTGACCAGGCCGCTTAAACCTGTTGGGTCGAAGTTTGTTCCGGAAACACCCGGACCGAAAAACGTAAATGTTCCTCCACTTGGGCTGGCACTCACCATGGCTGTTAAGTCTTGTGAGCCGGCATTTTCACATAATGGCGTGGTTGGGTTCAGTGTCAATAAAGGAGTAGACTGAACATCAATTACTATGGTATTAGTTACTGTACAAACACCCAAAGAGTAGGTAACATCAATATTTGCCGAAGTTCCTCCCAGACCGGCAGGATCAAAAGTGGTTCCGGTTACTCCCGGACCGGCAAATGTAAATGAACCTCCTGCCGGTGCCGCACTTACCATAGTCAGAAGATCTTGTGCGCCGGCATTCTCACACAAAGGAGTAATTGGATTTAATGTTAAAACAGGAGTTGGCTCTACATCGATTATCATCACCTCGGTGACCACACAACTATTCAAAGTATAGTCCACGGTTACACTAACCGCGGTACCACCTAACCCGGTTGGATCTAATGTTGAACCGGATACTCCGGGACCACTAAATGCAAAAGTGCCACCAGCGGGTACAGCACTTACCATGGTAAGCAGGTCCTGAGGTCCGGAATTCTCACAAATTGGAGTGGTAGGGTTCAAAGTGATTGCAGGAGTGGTCTCAATATCGATAGTAAGAATCCCAGTTACCGTACATACTCCCTGATCATAGGTGACATCAATATTTACGGTGGTTCCCCCCAATCCTGAGGGATCGAAATTGTCTCCGGTAACTCCACTCCCAACAAAGGTAAAAGTACCACCTCCAGGTATTGCTGACACAATTGTGGTTAGGTCCACTAACCCTGAATTCTCACAAACTGTGGTGGCAGGAAGTGTAAGTACTAGAAGTTGTTGTACGGTTATATCGAAGTTGTCAACAACTGTACAATTCCCAAGCACATAAGTAACGTTTATGGTGACTGGTCCACTAAGGCCGGTGGGATCGAAATTACTACCGGTAACTCCTGTTCCTGAGAAAGTAAAAGTCCCGCCGGGAATATTGGCGGTAACCAGCGTATTTAGATCAACCAGTCCATTGTCTTCACAAACGGCAATTGGAAAGGGTATAATTATTGGGGCTGGTTCAACATCAAATGTGATTATATTACTTACGATACATACTCCCAGGGTATAAGTTACATTCACGTTCTCGAATCCATTCAGTCCCGATGGGTCGAACGTGGTCCCCGAAACTCCAGGGCCAGAAAATGTAAAGGTTCCACCGGGTTGATCGGCGCTAACCAAGGCCAATAGATCTTGTGGTCCATCATTACTACATACCGTGGTAGGCGTGGGAGGAACGCTAATTATCGGTTCAACTATGTCCAAGGCTATAAAAACTCCAGGTGCAATCGAGGCGCCGGTGACTTCAAATACGTCTACAAAATAATTGCCCTCGGAAAGGCCAGGGTAGACAATAGTTTTTATTGTAGTAGTATCTATTTGAATAAATGATGGAGATCCTGAGGGAAATCCCTGCATGCGAAACACCACGGTATCAGGCAATCCTACTCCTGTCAGTTCTATTTCAATTTCACCACTATTTGAGCTGGTACAGGTAGGTAATGTAATACTATTTACCTGGAGTGTCTGTGCCTTTACAGAGACCAGGGAGATCATCAGTATTAGAGGTATAAACCAGTATTGAAAGAGTTTTTTCATCTAATTATTTCACTTCAGTCTCTATCTCCTTATAACATCCAGCTGCGTCAAAAACGACAATCTTATACTTTCCTGAAGGCAATTTCTTTAATTGATTTACATCTGGGCCAGTCCCGGATATTGACCCTCGAGCACTGGAAATCCAAGTAAAGTGATATGGAGGTTGCCCTCCGGTAGTTTGTAAAATAATAGCTCCATTGCTCTTCCCTAACTTACTGGTATGATTCACCTGGACTGAAACCTGGATGGGCGCATAAGTAGACACGGTAAAAGTTTCAGCAACTTGACATCCTAAAACATCGATTATCTGAACATAATAACTACCAGCTGGCACTTTTCTACTAACCAGATTGGTTCCGTCCTCCCACTTGACCTGGTACGGGGGCAAGCCCTGTTTTATGATCAAATTGATTTGGCCATTACTACCTGCACTACATGCAGGCGTAACCTCTGCTTCTAATGACAGTGCCTGACAGTCAGATATATCAGTCCCCTGAGCGAAAAGGGTAGTTTGAGGGAGGAAGAAAGCGAAAAAAAATAATAAATGCAGCGTTAACTTACTTTCCATACTGAGGTGGTTGCATGTCCTCGGGTGAAGAGGTACTTAGCACTTCATAATCTTGAAAATATCTAATTTCTCTTCTGCTCCCTAAATATTCATGATTTATATAAATAATACAATTGATT
>CAZAWQ010000428.1:0-38843 GCA_964488585.1 uncultured Roseivirgaceae bacterium | reverse complement strand
TTCTCAACTCCAATGCTCGATAGTAACTCCTGCTGCTCTATATTAGATAATTCAAGAATCGCAGACTTGATCTGTTCGATATCCATGCTCTATGATATATTGTTTATTAAATATAAGTTATTTATATTAGAACACAGCCTAGATTACTATAGAGTTAACTCTATAGTTCTTACGAGGTGGTAGGTTCATTTCCAACTCGACTCCAGACACAAATCCTGGTATAGTTGTTTTGATAAAGCGTCTGCGATTTAGCATATCATTCTCTTAATCTAATTTATTCTCAATCTAATTGATTAGTACCTCATCAAAGATGTAGACTTTGTCTTCATTTTCATTAAAAACGTGAATATCATATTGAATTATTTTGATAATTGTCTAAATTGTCATAGACAGCAGTGACGCCCCAGCGTACCTTTTCAAAGGCAAACCAAATTACGGATTAAGGGAAGATCATGGAGATGGTTGATCAATGGCTATTCAAGAGCGAAACTTATGATAACTGCAATTGCGCGGTGAACTGTGGTTGCCAGTTCTTCTTGCCAAGCACCCATGGATATTGTCAGTCGGCCTTCGTCGGCAACATCGTTGAAGGCCACTTCAACGATACGCCGCTCGCGGGGCTGAATTGGGCGGGGCTGTATAAATGGCCTGGCGAGATCGCGGAGGGAAATGGTAAACGCCAGATCATTATTGACGAACGTGCGGATGAAGCTCAACGGGTGGCAATTGAAACGATTATCTCAGGCGGGGCATGCGAACCATTGAGTAATTTTTTCTCCGTATTCGCGTCCACATGTTCAGAACTTTATGAGACATTGTTCCTGCCGATTGGTCTCGAAGCGAACTTAGAACTCAGAACCGCAAGGGTTGATATCCCGGGCATCATGAGAAGCAGCGGCAGACCAATAATCAACGAGTTTAATGGTGAACCTTTCCACATAGCGCTGGCCCGTCCTAGTGGCAGTTTCGAGTTTACTTACGCAGAAATCGGGTTAGGTACCACCTCAGTAACGGGTGATATGGAGATGGCGTTCGAAGATTCATGGGCGCATTTTTGTGTTCATCACTTCAATCAGGATGGGTTGATCAGACAAAGATCTAGGCTCACAGCATGGCTTGGTATATGAGCGAACGCATGATTGCCATTGTGGGTAGTGTTTTATCGATTTTCCAGATATTTTTTAAAGGTATTCATTACATCAGGCCAAGCTAGCTTCACTGCTTCATAATACCAGTCCCAATCTTCTCCTGTTTGATAACCATCTTGACATAGATATACTTCTGTTATCTCATCTTTTTCCTGAGTCTTAATGGTTAATGTCATTGGTCCAAGAAATGGTTTTCCAGGGTTTAGATAAACAAAATTTTCGATGACTAATTCCTTGTCTGTTATATATGATTTGATGATACCTGTCGAAACATAACCGAAACCTTTATCTGTAACATTCCATGTGAGTGTGTAAAGTCCACCTGATTTTTTTTCAATTAATGTTTTTTCTACAAACCACCATTCCTTGAGCATATCTGGGTTTGTAAATGCAGCGATCACTTTTTCCGGTGAAGTACGAATGTTGATTTTTACTTCTACTTTTCTCATTTCGAATCATTTTCCGTTTTTGCATCTAAAATTGCTGATTGACCACTCAACAATTTCCATCCATCTCCTCTTTTTATTAGCGTTCCAGATTCTATAATCAACACATTAGATTCAATCCCAGCAGTATCAATCGTTCGACCATTCACAATTCCTGTGTAATTGGCTATTTTATCTGATAATGGGAATATTTGCAAAGTGTCCCATTGAAATTTAACTGTACTAAGAGATTTTGCATTTTGATTCAGTATAGTTCGAACAGAATCATAGTTTAGTGCAGATCTGTATCCTGGAGGTACCCAAAAAAAATCTGATGAATTGTCTAAATAAAGGAATTCAGCGGTCAAACCGTCCTTATTTATATCCATATGATAATCAAACAACGTCTGTTCGATTTCTTTAGTTATCTGTTCTTTATCCAAACTAATTTGTTTCTGAGCATTCTCGCAAGAAATCAGAATAAGTATCGTGCAGATGCAAAGTAATTGTTTCATTGTTTCTCAGTTTGTTTTCTATCTAGTTTTGCATTACCCACAACGGTTGGTATAAAAGGCGTTTCAATGACTTTTATACATTGTGTGCGCCTTGAATGGTGAATATAGCTCATGAAATTGAGCGTTCCAAAGTGTGAAAGACCCGTAAGCGCAGGGTCGTGCCCGGAAGCTAAGCAAGTGGCAAGGGTGTTTGGGGTGACCCAACATCTGAAGTAAGCCAGACTGCGGTGCCTTGACTGGCTTTCATTTGCAACTCCAGAAAATATTCTTTAAACTTGACGAATTCTAAGAAAGAGGTAATTAGCATGATAAGGGTACGGTATCTTGTAAATGACGTAGACCAGGCAGTTCAGTTTTACACATCAAATTAAATTTTAAGCTAAAGCAACAGTTTGGGAAAGCAATAGCTATGTTGGAACGAGATGGATTGACACTACTGGTTGCTGGTCCATTGTCTTCAGCCGGAAAGCCAATGCCTGACGGAACTAAACCCACACCGGGAGGATGGTCTCGAATCCTAATTGATGTTGATGATATCCTATCTGATGTTGCTCGACTTAAAGCGAACGGAGTTCAATTTAAAAACGACATTTTAGAAGGCCCAGGTGGCAAGCAGATTCTTTGCCTCGATCCGTCTGGAAATGTAATAGAGCTTTTCCAGCCAGGTTAATAGGGATTTTTGTCAATTATTAAAAATCGCAATTAGGCACAACTTGTTTATATACGAATATTTTACTCGTATTTGCTTCCAAAACAGTGAGTAAAATTCTTGTTGCCTCGAATAAAGTGCTGGTAATTATACTTTTCTATAATTTCTTTGGTAATCTGATCAGGATGTAAGCCTGCAATGGAAAAAAACTGCCTGACAAAGCTAAGATAGGTGGAAATAGTAGATTTACTGTAGCGCTTCTGCTGCATCCACCGGGAAAGATTTGTAATAGAATCAGTTACCGATTTTGATAAGTTGGATTCACCTGAAATACTGGCCGAATTTCGCGCGCCTCCTGAATTTAGTTTGAACGCAATTGGTCGAAATACAATTCGATCAAACTAATAATTCTCAGTCTCAAATTGGTTATGGATGTAGTCACAGGTATCGGGCGCTAACTCACCAACTCGCTATAGGTACTCATCGGTGCTCCAGGTACACATTTGGTTTCAACACAGATCCCAGTTGCTGGTACTGCTCCTTATTCAAAGTTTCTGCTTCGACGGCCCCTACATTATCCACCAATTGCTCCTCCGTCCGCATACCTGCTGCTACCGAGTAAACCGCTGGTTCCTTAAGCACAAACTGCAATGCCGTCTGACCGGCAGTCCTGCTTTGACCGGATAGCTTCGCCACCGCACTCACCGCTCGCGCAACCTGCTCGTTACTGTATCCCAGGTATTCTTTGGCCGGTTTATCAATCAGCAGTCCTTTGGCCACTGCTCCTCGTACAATCACCCCAATGTCATGCCCCCGTAGCAACTGTAAACAACTTTCTTCCGGTCGACGGTCCAACAGACTGTATTGCATCATTACACTAACTATGTTTGACCTGGCAACATACTCCCGAATCACATTAGGTCTTATGGAGGAGATGCCGTACTCTCGGATTTTTCCCTGCTCTTTCAGGATTTCAAAGGCCTCTATGGTTTCATCGATCGGATCGTCAATAGTGCCCCCGTGCAACTGATAGAGATCGATGTAGTCGGTTTGCAGGCGTTTTAAACTGGCCTCTACCGCCTGAAGAATATACTCTTTTCGGGGGTTCCAGTCCCAACCGGATCCATCAGGACGCCACTGATTGCCAACCTTGGTCGCAATAAACACGTTTTGCCGCCACGCACCCAGCGCCTTGCCAACTGACTGCTCATTCTCCCCCTTGTCATAAAGGTCTGCAGTGTCAAAATAGTTGACGCCCAGGTCTACTGCCTTATGGAGCAATCGCTCATTAGCCCTATGCCCTATTCTCTTAGCCCCATGCCCCATGCCCAGCGACATGCAACCATAGCTGATCTCACTGATTTTCCAACCGGTCTTGGGCAGCTCCCGGAACCGCATCTACCAACCGATTCCGTAATCCTCTCCATGATTGCTGGAGCCGCCCCACATGGTCCCGTGGTCCCGGTCAAAATAGATGGCGTTGAGCGGTCCTGAAGTCCGGGAACGATAGTCCAGCTTATAACCCATATCCTTCAAGCTGCTGCGGACCCATGGAGGGATGCTTTCATTAAGAGTCAACCTGCCTGGCCTGATTTCATGTTCACCAAAACTATTACGCATTTGATAACTGAGTATATTGGCAGCCTCCACCGCCTGTTGCACATTCATGTCAAACTCGATCATGTTCAGAAAGAACTGGATGCTGTTCTGGTCCTGGGCATCGCCGCCCTGAACTGCAAAAGAAACATAGGGCTTACCATCTTTGAGCACCATACTTGGAGTAAGGGTGGCTCTAGGGCGTTTTCCCGGTTCCAATACGTTGTAGGGATTCTGGCTGGGATCCAGTACAAAACTTTGCATGCGTTGACTCATGCCTATCCCGGTACTACCAGCCACCACAGCCGGTATCCAACCTCCGCTGGGAGTAATACTCACCACCCAACCCTGGTCATCTGCAGCCTGTATAGATGTAGTGCCGGCAAAGAAGTTGTCCGTTTCCATGGGATCCTCATATGCCTCGGACTGAAAATAACTTACCTTATTGCTCCAGTCATTTATATAATGCAAATATGGATTCTTTTGATCTCCTTGAAACGGATAGGGATCACCTGGTTTGACCAGGGTATCATTTTTTTCCCAATTGATCCCTTTTAGTCGTTGTTTCGCATACTCTTTGGAGAGCAGCCCTTCAATAGGCTCTTCGGGTGGAAAGTAGGGGTCTCCATAGTAAAAATCGCGGTCGGCAAAAGCCAGATTCATAACCTGATATAAAGCATGGATATACGAGGCGGTATTGTATCCCATGCTTCCTACATCCAATTCTTCCAGCATATTCAAGGCCTGCAACATAACCGGGCTTTGTACCCAGTGGGTTAGTTTATAAACTTCATAGCCTTTGTAAGAGGTTTTTACAGGATTTTCAATATACACCTGCCAGTTAGCCAGGTCCTCCTTGGTTATTAAACCTCCCTGCTCCTGACATCCGCGGGCGAACTCCATTGCAATATCTCCTTTATAGAATCGGTCATAAGCTGCATAGATGGCTTCCTTCCTGTTTTTGCCGGCTTTTAGCGCCTTTTCTTCCGTTGCTACCAACTTGTTTAAGGTATTTTGCAGGTCCTTTTGAACGAAAATAGCTCCTGCCTCCGGAGCTTCCCGGTCCCCTTTATTGACGAGGAATACGGATTTTGAATACGGCCACTCCTGGATATGCTCCTTATCTCTTTCAATGGCATTCGCCGTCTGCGCTTCGATAGGGTAACCTGCTGCTAACTGAATACTGGGTTCCAGCACCTCTTTCAAACTCATAGTGCCATACTCCGCCAACATGGTCATCAGCCCTCCGGGAGTACCGGGTGTTACAGCGGCCTGGGGACCAGAATTTGGAGGAAACGCTAATCCTTGTTCGGTGTAGAATTTAGCGGTAGCGCCAGTGGGAGCCACGCCCAAGGCGTTGATACCAATTACTTTGCCGGTTTCTGGGTTGAAAATAAGTGCCTGTGTCTCACCTCCCCAACTAAGCGCATCCCACATGGTTGAGGTAGCTCCTAACATGGCACAGGCCGCATCTACCGCGTTGCCTCCTTTTTGAAATATCATGGCGCCAGCGGTGGCACCCAATGGTTTACCGGTGATAGCCAACCAGTTTTTTGCGTGTAAAACGGGTTTTTGTGTCTGTTGGCCCAAAACCAACAAACAAAAAGACCAGGCAAGTATTACTGCAATTAATTTTTTCATCGCTGATCATTTATGTTTACAGAGAAGACCTTCTCTCAATAGTCATTTAGTCTTGGTAATGCGAAGGATCATGCTTTCCAAGGTGAGGCCAGGGCCAAAAGCAAAACAAAGGACTTTTTTGCCATGGTCATCATTACTCAAGTTATTCCAAATTTCTTTTAATACAAAGAGAATGGAAGCGGAGGACATATTGCCATAGTCCCGTAGTATTTTTAGGGGGAACCTGTTGTCATGGGCGGTAATACCCAATGCTTGCTGGATAGATTTGATGATGCCTTTCCCCCCGGGATGGATGGCAAAATAGTCAATGTCGGAAAGTTGCCATTGGTGCCCTGTCAACAACTCATTGGTCAGTTGAGAAATATGCCCATTTATAAGGTCCGGGACATTTTGAGAAAGAACCATTTCAAAGCCTGAATCTCCTATTTGCCAGCTCATTTCTGAACTGCTTTCAGAAACTATGGTACAATGATCGCCGACTAGCTCAAGGCCCGGAACCGCTACATGATTTTCCACTATAACTGCCGCCCCCCCATCTCCAAAGAGGGCATTGCTGAGCATGAAGTCTGGCGTTGAAGCCCTTTGGAAATGAAGACTGCAAAGCTCCACACAAACGATTAGCACTTTGGCATCGGCCGCGCTTTGACAAATTGCTTTGGCAGTTTTGAAGGCGTTAAATGCTGCATAGCAACCCATATAATTAATGCCCGTTCTTCGGGTGCTGGAAGGCAATCCGAGTAGCTCAACCAATTCAATGTCCAACCCGGGAGCATAAAGTCCGGTACAGCTCACGGTAATTAAGTGCGTTATCAACTGCCTGTTCAGGCTGGGAGGGAGACAATCCTCTACGGCAGCTATGGCCAGGGGAAGTGCTTCCTTTCTGTATATTTTATTTCTTTCGGCAGTACCTGGAAAGGGAGTGAAGTCAGGAAGATAAAACTGGTAGTCAGACGGTTGTGATCCATAATCTTTCAAAACCGAATAGCGGTATTTAATTCCTGTGGCACGGTACAGGGCTATTAATCGGTTTTTCGCCTTTCCTTTCAGCTGATGCGCCCTGGCCATAAATTCAGCAATCTCAAGCTGAGGTGTACGATACTGGGGATTACTGATCCCAATGGCAGTGATGCAGGGGTTCATTTTATAATAATACTGCAAAAAACCCTAACTTGTTTTTACCAGTAGATATATTTATAATATTTGGTAGCAGGCCGACAGCATCGACCTCCACTAGTGTTAAGTTCAGTGTACTGTGTCGTATAAGTCGCAGGTATTTTTGTCCCAGACGATGCAAAAAATATGCGCATAGCCATTGTTACGCAAGTATTTTTTAAAGAAGTATGGGGCAAAAAGAGCAAGACTTGGTTTGGCTAAAGTATGCTTAACTTAACACTAAATGACTAAATCCACTTGGCTTCATTTGAGGATCCCATTCTCATTTTTCCTGCTGCCGGTATACCTATTTGCTCTTTGCGTTGCCCCTGATATCAACTGGAATGCTGCGGTTGCGGTCTTTCTTATACTTCATTTCCTATTATATCCTGCCAGCAATGGTTATAACAGCTATTTCGACAAAGACACAGACAGTATTGGAGGGTTACGCCGCCCGCCACCGGTTACCAAAGAACTATATTATGTATCTCTAGGCTTTGATGGATTGGCCATCCTTTGGGGCTATTCAATTCATTGGAAAATTGCCTTGATGCTCTTTATTTATGGGCTGGTATCAAAAGCCTATAGTCACCCAGCCATCAGGTTAAAAAAGTATCCCATTTTTGGCTGGTTTATTGCTGGAGTATTTCAAGGGGGATTCACTTTTTTTATGGTTTGTCAGGCGGTACAATCAGAATCTACTAAAATGACTTGGGGCCCTGAAGTGCCATGGGGAGCGGTATTGGCCACGTTGTTGTTGTGGGGTTCTTTTCCAATGACCCAGGTATATCAGCATAAGGAAGATCAACGCCGGGGAGACCTGACTATAAGCAGGAAGTTGGGTATCCGCGGGACTTTTGTATTTAGCTCGGTGGTCTTCCTTATAGCAAATGCCGGGTACATATTTTATTTCGTTCATTTTGAATCCGTGGCACTGGCCTGGATGTTTGAAATTGCCATGATACCATTGATGGGTTACTTTTTCTGGTGGTTCGCCAGGATCTGGAAAAACCCTGATTTAGCAGATTACCGACACTCCAAGCGATTGAATATTATCTCCGCATTTTCTTTAAACCTGTTCTTCATGGTATGGTTGGTATTTCAATAAGTAAGCGACCGCTTTCTAGCCATCAGGGACAAAAAACAAAGAGTGATAACAGTCATAGCTACCGTTAAACCCCAAACAATGTACATGATTAATGCCAACAGCAAATAATAGATCGGCAATAAGAAGATACCTGAGATGAACTTAATTGAACTACTAAAAACCGGGTCATTTAGTTTGTTGAGCACCCAGTTACAAAGTACCATTGGAGGGAAATTCAACAGGAAGGATAGGGCCCTGGCCCAGGTCCTGAATAGGGTTGGCTTTTTGAGCTGGTTAACTATTGGCACGTTTTCAGGTTTTGTCTGAGTCACCCATTGGTTACAATATTCCGGATCCAGGTAAATCATGGGAGTTAGGTTAAGATGGTCCTCAAGAACTTGATAGTTTGGATCATCAGGAATGGAAGTTATCAGTTTTTGCATTTGAACATTCACTTCAGTTCTTAATAACCTACTGCTTTGAGAGTCGTCATTTTGATACATCACAGTGGAAATGGGTCTGCCATAGTAGATGCTAACACTGCCACCAAACAATCTGTGGTGTGTGTAATTGATACCCACGGGCACAATGTTAATGGCACTATCCGCACCTAAAGCAATACGGGTAAATCCTTTACTCAGTGGTAAGAGGAGGCGCTTTTGATGATGGTCAGCCTCCGGAAATAACATAAGTGCATGATCTTTGCCCAGTATTTTGAAGCAGTTCCTGAATATTTGTTGGTTGTTGGATAGATTTCTTCGCCCATCGCGAATTCGGTAGATCGGCATCATATTTAAAGTACCGAAAAACCACCGAACAATTTTAAACTTAAAAACATCTGCTCTAACCAAGAAATGCGTATGTCTTTTATTGGAAGTTGCAATTAAAAGGGCATCCAGAAATGAATTTTGATGATTGACGGCAAACATGACCGGCCCTTCCACCGGTATATTTTCAGTCCCGGTAACTCGGTACTTTTTGAAGTACAGCATGATCCCTAACCACACATATTGTCGTACCAAAATGTACCATGGGCTCATATAGATGAATTTAATGGAGTTTTTCGAGACCAAAACCAACTTATTGCCAATCCTGATAATATATGCCAGATTCCCCACCAGGCAGCAACTATAGTCATACCGCCCAAGCCTTCAAAAAAAGTAAAGATTAGTAAAAGACCTAGTCCGGAATTTTGGATACCGGTTTCAATAGATAGGGTCTTTTGGTCTTCCAGGGGAAGTGAAAACATTCTGGCTAACAGGTAGCCGGAACTAAGTGCCACTGCATTGTGGATAAGTACTATAAGGATCACCAGATGTATTGCCTTTTTAAAAACGTCAAAATTAAGGGAGAAGGCAACTGCCACAAATCCTATAAAAATAAGTATGGAAAGCGGTTTTAGCCATTTGGTCATTTTTTTGGCTAGTTCTGGTTGGTAAATGCGCCACCACATCCCAAGCATCAGCGGAAGGCCTAGGATGAGGGCAATGGTTTTAAAGATGTCTAAGGGGTTTATGCTGACAGTATGTAAGATGGCGGCTGTAGGCTGGTACAAGCTTCCCCAAAACTGCAAATTAAACGGGGTCATAAAAATGGCAGCTATCGTGGCAAATGCCGTAAGACTAACACTTAATGCCGTATTTCCACCAGACAAGTGGGTCATGAAGTTGGAGATATTTCCGCCAGGGCAAGCGGCAACCATGATCATCCCTAAGGCAATACTGGGTGTTGGTTGCAAGATAAGAATAAGCCCAAAGGTCAAAGCCGGAAGAATGATAAACTGTGAGGTGACTCCAAGCAAAGATGATTTGGGATTACGCCATAATCTTTTGAAATCCGATGGGCTGATGTCCAGGGCGACTCCAAACATTATTATCGCCAGGCACAGATTCAGCAGCCACAGCGCTTCCTGACTAAAGTGTATTTGTATAGAATCAATATCCACAGTAGCTGTATTTCAATGGCCACAAGTTAGCAAATCTTCGTTAGTGATGAGTTTTGAATATTTAGTGTTGAGTTGGGCATGTGACATATTGAAACCATATTTCACAAATCGCCGGTGTAAGTTCTATTGTCTGACATTCGCTTGCTAAAACCTGCCCAAACAAAAACTACTAACTTAAAATTCAAAACTTATAATTCATATCTGCTCCCCATGTGTCTGACGCACCATCCATTGAGCCAGCTGGGGAATCCGGGTGGCGTATACAAGAAATTCAGCGGCCAGTTCATGATGAAAAAGTCGTTGAAGGTACCTCCCAGCTAAAAGACGGCGAGAAAATTTCGACTGCCACTCCTTTTTATAGTGTTCTTCCATTTGTACCCGGGTATAAGATCTCCGCTGAAAGAACCGGGTTACTATAGGTGCCAATATCTTTGCCGAATGGATTGCCATGGCCATCCCATTTCCACATAAAGGAGTGATCATGCCTGCAGCATCACCGGTCATCAGCATGTGGTTTTCCACTACTTGCTTGGAGGTAAAGGAAATTTCATTGATAACCAGGGGTTTAGAGAATAGTCGCTCAGCGGATGCCATTATGGGGGCCAGATAGGGATTTTTGTGCAATACATTCTTTTCCAGGGTGTCAATATCACCATGTACACGGAGGTTACCGCGATCACTGAGGTAACACAAGTTTAATTTTTCTTCCTCCACCATACTTATTCCACAGTATCCATTCTTAAAGCCATACAGGGCTATCAATCCGGGATCCCAGGGATGTTTTATATGATATTTTATACCTACATAACCTGACCTTGTTTTCATAAAAGGCCGGTTCAGGTATTTGTCCATTGACGAGCGTTTACCAAATGCGCCAATTACTACCTGGGCTTCGAAAGTTCCTTGTTTGGTTTGCACCTTGGTTATACCGTTTTTGTAATGAAACGAAGATGCTGAACAATCAAGCTCGAATTTCACTCCGGATTCCAATGCTTTCAGATACCAAAAATGATCCAACCGAAAGCGACTTATCCCAAATCCACCCATAGGCAGGGCTATCTCATTGATGTTTCCGCGGCTGCTGCTGATTTGCAGCCTGTTTATTTTTGGTGGGTAAAACTCCTTTGGATAAAGCCCAATGGATTGCAAGTAGGGGGTGACCTCATTTGAGATGTATTCACCACATACTCGATGAAATGGATAAGTTTTTTTTTCGACTACCAGGGTGGAAATACCTGCTCTGCTCAATAAAATAGCCGTAAGAAGACCCGCCAGACCACCTCCAATTATTATCACTTGAAGCATAAGATATTTTATAAAGTATATAAAGCTAGTTATCAGGCATATAAGGATAATTCGTATAATAAATTGACTTTTCTGGTGAACGATTTAACACCATATTTCGTTAACATAAACCACAAACATCAACTTTCTAAACTTAAAGACCACTATTATGATTCCTTCTAAACAATCAACTATTCGACATAAATATAGGAATCAGCTGCTTGCCACACCTGCTTCAAAAGAGATCAAAGTGCTTATGATCGGGAACAACCCCCGTGAAATGGGTTGTTTAAGTGATCATCTACGAAATTTTAAATGGAAACGATTTGCAGTCAACGCTACCTTTGACCTCAAAGAAGGGTGGCGGATTGCTCAATATTTTAAGCCTGACTATATTTTGGTGGACAGTTCTTGCGGTGAGGGACCAATTAGAAATTTAATAGCTCAAATCCGTACCCGCAAATCCACCAGGATGGCTACGGTGGCGTTACTCAAAGAAGATAATAGTGGCCAGCTATTAATACCTGGAGTTCAAGACTATCTGTTAAAAGATAATATTGTTTCCGACACTTTTGCTTATGATGTGTTAAATGCCATAGCGCTTAAAATACATGAAGATGAAAAACCGGTGTACACACTAACTGAATCTTCGAAAGTTTCATGGTTGCCCAGCATTATAGGGGTTGGAAGTGCGTAGTTTCCAGTTAAATCACTCTTTCCAAGCGCACTTTACGGACTAACTTTTGTTCCTCCCGAAGCAATTGAATTCGGATCCTGCGTCCCTCTTTTAATCGAAAAAATGCATTTACGTCACTAAGGGTAAGTTCGGCCGTCAGTTCTCCGTTAATCGCAGTGATTTCATCACCCACATGTATATCAACTTTAGAGGCCGGAGAATCTTCACGCACTTTGCTGATGATGTAGCGATTTAGTTTTTGACCGGTAGCTCTGATATCTATACCGCTCATATTATATTCAAATTCGGTATTGAAGTTTTTATTCTTGCGGTAGTATAAATAGCCATTAAAATAGTCGATTATTACAGTAAACCGGCTCATTATTCCGCCTCCCAAAGTTCCTTGTCTTCCGGTTCTTCTCAAAATATTCAAAAAACTGCCTTTGTCTGGCCAGGATACGATCACATCATCAAAACTGTACTTGCCAAACTCAAGGCTTTCAATCCTTCCAAGATAGCCATCAATATCTCCTCCAAGACCCCGTCCAAGATTGGTTCTCACCACTTCTTCGGGAAGTTCCAGCGCACCATGTGAATCCATGTCTAATAGCACAGAATGGCTGGCCCCAGTATCCAGCATTAGTTTTGCGGTTACATTGGTGCCATTTTGTAACCTGATATTTGTATGAATGTAGGGTTTGGTGTCCTGAACTTCCAAGGGGATAAAGTCACGTCTTCTTTTTCGTTTGAAAGAGTAAGGCTCATGAAGCGTTAGCATCTGATTTTCATAGTCTATCTCTACCACGAACCTATTGAATATCTCATATCCCAAAATTCCGTGAACATCGGTACCAAGATAATTTTTCAATTGTAGATAATCCTCTTCCAGTACCAGTAGCGCTTGCCCCTGGCCTACCACGCCAGGCAGTTTCAGGGATATGCCATTAGCGACATAAGCAATAATTTCCTTGTCCCCGTCGGCACCCACTAAGGGGATTTTACGGGTATAGCTGATATTTAAGATATCACTGAAGGTGCGATCTGTCAATATAGAAGTGCGTACCCCGGTGTCCAGCACAAAGCGAAGTGGCATGCGGTGATTTAGCACCACTGGGACTACAATCAAGTTGTTGTAGCTCTCAAATGGAAATGAAATCTTATTCTTACTGCCAACAATGTCAAACCCTATGGTCTGAGCGCTTCCAGGGGTAGCAGTGGAATATTGTAAGAGCACCAGCACAAAAAGACCACAGATATATTTATTAATCATAATAAGAGCCTACCATTCATCAATATAAACGGATTATTCATGTTGAGGATATGATTTTATCATTTTTCTTATTTAGAGTTATTCCAAATAATTTTTTACATTTGTCACCCTCATAATCAATCAAAATATCAAATGAACTCACCAAAAACCTACTGCAGTTTAATTTTCGTGGTAATATTCCTCAACTTGTGTTCTCCCCAGAAGAGTGAACAAACAGAAGATCAGGCAGAAGTTGGAAAAATAGTAAACGTATATACACATCGTCACTATGCACCAGATCAAAAGTTGTTTGAAGACTTTGAAAGTGAAACCGGTATTAAGGTAAATGTAGTAAATGCCAGTGCTGATGAATTGATCAAACGTATGGAGATGGAAGCTGAGGCATCTCCGGCGGATGTGCTGATAACCGTGGATGCCGGAAGGTTGCACCGTGCTAAAGAAAAAGATCTTTTACAACCCATTAAATCTGCAATACTTAATACTAATATCCCCCAGGCTTATAGAGATAGGCAAGGCTATTGGTTCGGGCTCACTTTCAGAGCACGGGTGATTGCATATGCTTTAGATCGGGTAGATCCTGCTGAAGTTCCAGACTATGAATCGCTCACCGATCCTATATGGCATGGAAAAGTGCTGGTAAGGTCTTCAGGGAATATATATAATCAATCACTCATGGCTTCCATAATTGCTTCATCCGGCCCAGAAAATGCTAAGAATTGGGCTGCTGGAGTGGTATCAAACATGGCAAGGGCGCCTAAAGGCAACGACCGGGATCAGGTCAAGGCAGTAGCTGCCGGAGTAGGTGACCTGGCGATTCTGAACACTTATTACATAGGTAAATTGCTGGCATCGGAAAACCAGGAGGAAGTAGCTGCTGGCAAGGCTATTGGAGTAATTTTTCCAAATCAAAATGGAAGAGGTACGCACATTAATGTAAGTGGAGCCGGAGTTGCAAAATATGCTCCCAACAAAGAAAACGCCATTAAATTTATCGAATTCTTATCGTCTGAAGATGCCCAAAGAATCTTCGCCGAAACTAATTTCGAATATCCCGTAAGACCTGGCACCAATCTGGCGCCTCTTTTAGACTCATGGGGCAGCTTTAAAGCCGATACCCTTGATCTGGGGCAGCTTGGAGTTTATAATCGTGAAGCGGTAATGTTGTTCGACGAAGTCGGCTGGAAGTAATTTCGATTTGAACCCTGTAAAGCTTCTGCCAAACCATTACGGACCAGTTAACTTCTGGCTGGTTGGGGCAGTAGTGACCATGCTGTTGATGGGAACCCCTGTTTATACCATTTTGACAGGGTTGCTGGCAGGTCCTGGTCCCTATTGGGCCCATCTACGAGCGTTTTTACTCACTGATTATATCATAAATTCCCTGTTCCTAGTGGTAGGTACCAGTGGTCTGGCCCTAATGTGGGGAATTCCAACTGCTTGGTTTGTAAGTACATTCCGTTTCCCTGGGCGTAAGGTCCTGGAATTACTATTGATTATGCCGTTGAGCATTCCCCCCTATATAATGGCTTTTACCTATGCCGGTATCTTTGACTATACAGGCCCCCTTCAAACTACTATAAGGAACATTTTTAAGCTCGAAATTATTCATCTGGATATTTTGAATATTTATGGGGTAATGGTAATAATGTCCTTAGCACTTTTCCCATATGTCTATGTGATTGCCAGAGCAGCATTTCTCACAAGGTTTAGGTCTCTTATTGAAGCGAGTCAAACGCTGGGCGCATCTTCCACAAGGTCGTTTTTCCAAGTGATACTACCCGTATCAAGACCTGCTTTGGTGGCTGGTGTGACCCTGGTTTCAATGGAAGTCCTAAACGATTATGGTGCAGTAAAATATTTCGGAGTACCCACATTTACTACCGGAATATTTCGCAGTTGGTTTTCCTATGAGGATGTTCAAGCAGCCGTGTACCTTAGCTCGCTGTTGTTGTTATTTGTTTTTTTGATACTCCTGATAGAAAAAAAACAAAGAGGGGAAGAAAAGTATTATACCTCTGTAACCGCTGAACGGCCGTTACAAATGGTTAAACCAAAAAACCTGGGACGGTGGCTGATAATAGCAAGTTGTGTACTTCCGGTGTTACTGGGGTTTGTGATACCGGTCATTCAATTGGTCTGGTGGAGTATATTTTCTTATAAGTCAACAGTCCATATTGATCTGTTGACAGCAGCAGGCAATAGTTTTATATTGGCTCTTGGGACAGCCATCTTATGCGTAACCGTGGCGGTACTATTGTTATTTGTTGGTAGAATGAACACAAGCAAGGTTTATAACTGGTTTATGAAGCTCTCAACTATGGGTTATGCAATTCCAGGAGCAGTGGTAGCAATAGGGGTGTTGATGCCTTTTCTTTTTATAGACAAACAGTTGATTTCATGGTTTCAAAAATTCAGCGACATAGACCCTGGATTAATATTAACGGGTACCATATTAGGTCTGCTTTTTGCGCTTACTGTGCGTTTCTTGTCCGTTGCATTCAATCCAATTGAATCAGGATTTGAAAAATTAGGACGTTCCTTGGACGAAGTAGCAAGTACTTTGCAAGCCAGTCATTTAACCAGACTTACCCGGATTAACCTTCCGTTGTTAAAGGGGGTTCTAGGTACTGCTGCGTTGTTGGTATTTGTGGATATTCTTAAAGAATTACCGTTAACCTTAATATTGAGGCCATTTAATTTTAATACCCTGGCGACACGATCATTTGAGTTGGCCAGTGACGAACAAATGGCTGCAGCCGCTGTTCCCAGCCTCATCATAATTGTTACCGGATTGGTACCAGTTTATTTGATAAACACACTCATCATCAAAGGCAACAAGTAGTGAGTATTCTTAATCTTAAGGCAGTAGAAAAAAAATTCAGCGCTGGTACCGTGGCGGTCAGGAATGTACACCTTGAAGTTGACGAAGGGGAACTATTGGCTCTGGCCGGAGAGAGTGGCTGTGGAAAAACTACTTTGTTGAGGTTAATTGCTGGTTTGGAAAAACCGGACCATGGTACTATTGAAATAGAAAACACCATTGTAGCCAGTAAAAATCGGTCTGTTCCACCTCAACAAAGGCCTGTGGGATTGGTTTTTCAGGATTATGCGTTATTTCCACACATGACTGTGGCACAGAATGTACTTTTTGGATTGAAACTATGGACCGCCAATGAGGCCAAACAACTAACCACTGAGGTATTGAAGATGGTCAACCTGACGGGCCTGGAAAACCGGTATCCACATCAGCTATCCGGTGGGCAACAACAGCGTGTTGCCATCGCGCGGGCCCTGGCGCCAAAGCCAAAACTACTGTTATTGGATGAACCATTCAGCAACCTGGACACTATCCTTAAGGACCAGGTGAGACAGGAGCTCACTACAATCCTTAGAGAGTCGGGGACTACAGTGATTTTGGTTACCCATGATGTACGAGATGCCCTATCTATGGCAGATAGGATTGCCGTACTAAAAGATGGCAGTCTGCTACAGGTAGGCTCACCAGAAACCCTATATCAACAACCCGTAGACACCTATATTGCTTCTTTTTTTGGGAAGGTTAACCTCATACCTGTAGTCTGCCGCGGGGGAACGGTGAATAGTGAAATCGGTACCTTTAAAAGTGAAATGGCCGAGAGCAAATCCGGGTTCTTATGCCTCAGACCACAACATTTGCGGGTAATTCTAAAACAACCAGGTGAAATTGTTGCTGAAATAGTTTCGGTAAATTTCATGGGCGATTACCAACAATTAAAACTAAAGGTCGGGAAATGTGATCTTTGGTGCCATGAACCAGTTTATGTGAACTATAAGGTGGGGCAGCAGGTCAATATTGAGATTGACCGGGATCACATACATATCATAGAAACTCAGCCTTGAGCGGTTTAAATGAGATTTGGCTATATTTAGTATATGGGGTCTTTACATAAACATGACCATCAGCGAAATCATGTTACCGGTAACATACGCACTGCCTTCTTTCTGAACCTCAGCTTTACAATAATAGAGTTAGTTGGTGGATTATATACCAATAGTATGGCCATCCTTTCTGATGCTCTTCATGATCTGGGGGATAGCTTAGCGCTGGGGCTTTCCTGGTACCTGGAGAAATTTGCAGCAAAAAAGAGAGACGCGCAGTATACCTATGGCTATGCCAGGTTTTCTTTACTATCAGCATTGATCAACGCGATTGTGTTAATTACCGGATCAATTTTTATCCTTATGGAAGCAATTCCAAGATTGCTCAATCCGGTTCAGCCTAATACCAATGGCATGCTGATCCTGGCTATACTGGGCATTATTTTCAATGGCTTAGCAGTAATCAAACTTAGAAACAGCAATTCCTTGAATCAACAGATGGTCAGTTGGCATTTATTGGAAGATGTTTTAGGGTGGATAGGGGTGTTTGTCATCAGCATCATTATGAAGTTTTTTAAAGCACCCATTTTGGACGGGCTGTTTTCTGTGTTGTTTACTTTTTATATACTTTTTAATGTTTTAAAGGTCTTGAAGCAAACTTTAAAGATCTTGTTACAGGGAAAGCCGGAAAATATGGATTTGGACAAGCTGACCAGCGACATCCAGGCTATTTCAAACATTATTTCCAGCCACGATCTTAGAATATGGAGTATGGATGGTAAACAGATGGTAATGACTCTTCATGCGGTAGTACCTGGAGACAGCTCAAAACAAACAATTATCGAAGTAAAAAATCAGGTAATGGCTACTGCCAAAGAACATGGGATCACTCATGTGACCACAGAAATCGAATATGAGGGGGAAGCTTGTGACCTGGTGCCGGTTTAGTGCTGGGTCTGAGCCATCTTTGACCTTAGCCAGTTTTCCGCATCTTCAATAGCATCAAACGACCTATACTCAAATCCCATAATTCTGGAGGCAAGGTCTTGAGAAGTTAATTGTGAAATAGCTATAGGAGCCGTTACGTGAGCAATACATTGCAATCCGGCTTCTATGGCCATAGGAGCCCATTTGTGTTCAATCCAGTGGGTTATCTCAAACCAATTTCCTTCAGAAAGACGACGATCGCTCAAAACATAAGGACATTCTTGTTTTGTCAAAACGTCGACATATTGAACCATTACTTTTTTCAAGTCGTTAAGTTCTACATTACCAACCCATTGCACATATATCCAAGGGGTGTCTTTTTCTTTTGAAACAAAAGCGAATATCTCACCAGACGAACTCCTTAACTCAAATTTTTTCATAGGAATCGGATACATGATAAAGGTAAATTATTTATTAAAATAATACTATAATTATTCTACTAATTTTACGTTTTCCTCACAGATGAGGAAGAATCGAACTTTATGGCTTCCTTACTGCTCTATTAATAAGTATCTTACTTTGATGTAAAAGGTGAATTCATTGAATTGTTTACAGAAATATACCAATGATGACTCACGTTTTCTGGTTATTGACGGATCTTTAGTTCATTACAGGGTGGAAGGAGAGGGCAGCCCATTGCTCTTAATTCATGGGGCTTTTTCAAGTTTACACACCTTTGATAACTGGGCCGGAATATTATCAGATGACCACCAGATCATTCGCCTGGACCTGCCAGGGTTTGGCCTTTCGGGTTCAATGAAAGGTCATGATTATAGTATTAAAGCTTTTCTTGATTTTTTAATCAAGTTTTTGGATCAGCTGGGAATTGACAAATGTGACGTAGCTGGTAGTTCACTGGGGGGATGGCTTGCATGGGAGATGGCTCTAAGAAAATCAACCAGAGTGAATAAATTGATACTAATCTCCTCCGCAGGGTTCATGGAAGAACACAATGTTCCTCTGCCATTTAAGGTTGCCCGTACTCCGGTATTGGGTAAAGTAATGAGGTATGCAATACAGAAAAGCGTACTTAGGAAATTCTTAAATCAGGTCTTCGCCGACCAGAAAAAAGTAACCGATTCATTGGTCGACCGTTACTATGATTTATTTAACAGAGACGGAAACCCTGAGGCATTTCTTTCCCTAGCCAATGGCAAATACAAGAGTCGCACCAATAAACTCAAGGACATAAAAGCGCCTACCCTGATCATATGGGGTGAAGATGATAGTTGGTTGCCTCTGGAGAATGGCTATTGGTTCCAGGTTGGTATTCCCAATTCAAAATTGATTATTTATGAAGGTGTTGGCCACATACCAATGGAGGAAGCCCCCGAGTCAACCGCTCGCGACGTACATGGATTTCTTAAATGTGGCTAGAAATTCTCTAAGTAACTCTATCAATAAACCTCAATTAGAAGCTTTAAAAATCACCGCAAAACCCCTTTTGGTTAATGGGTATACTCTATCTTTGCCCTGAAATTTGCAAGCATGGCTACGGAAATTCAAAAAGACCGACTCAACTTTATTGAAGATATAGTAGAGCAGGACCTGGAATCAAATAAAAACATGGGTCGAGTCCATACCCGTTTTCCACCGGAACCCAATGGTTATTTACACATTGGACACGCAAAATCTATTTGCCTGAATTTTGGCATCGCTGAAAAATATCAAGGCCTCTGCAATTTGCGGTTTGACGACACCAATCCTGAGCAAGAGGACGTTGAGTATGTAGAATCCATACAAGAAGATATAAAATGGCTGGGGTTCCATTGGGAAGATCGCTTATATTATACTTCCGATTACTTTTCAGAACTCTATGAACTGGCCCTGAACCTAATAAAAAAAGGACTTGCCTATGTTGATGACCAAACAGCAGAGGAAATCAGCGAGGGCAGAGGAACGCCTACTCATCCAGGGAAAGAGAGCCCATATCGTGCGCGGTCGGTTCAAGAGAATTTGACCTTGTTCAATATGATGAAAGCTGGTCAATTCCAGGATGGCAAGAAAGTGCTAAGGGCCAAAATTGATATGACCTCTCCAAATATGCACCTCCGTGATCCCATTATGTACAGGATCAGGCATACCCCTCATCACAGAACCGGCGATCAATGGTGTATCTACCCAACCTATGACTGGGCCCATGGCCAATCAGACGCATTTGAAGAGATCACCCATAGTCTTTGTACCTTGGAATTCGAAGTCCACCGCCCGCTGTATGATTGGTTTAATCAACAACTTGAGTTATTTCCATCAAAACAGTATGAGTTTGCCCGCTTAAACATCGGCTACACAGTCATGAGCAAGAGGAAATTGTTGGAGTTGGTACAAGAGTCTGAGGTTACCGGATGGGATGATCCCAGGATGCCTACCCTGCGCGGACTTCGACGAAGGGGCTATACACCTGAATCGATCAGGAGTTTTTGCGACAGGATTGGTGTTGCCAGACGGGATGGAGTAATTGATATGGCCCTGCTGGAATTTAGCATACGGGAAGATCTCAATGTCAAGGCATCACGTCGATTTGGTATTCTGGAACCCCTCAAGGTAGTTATCACTAACTATCCGGATGAAAAAGAAGAATGGTTGCCGGCGATCAATAACCCTGAAGACCCCAAGGCAGGTACCAGGGAATTACCCTTCACCAGGGAATTGTATATTGAAGGCAACGATTTTATGGAGGACCCTCCCCGAAAATTTTTCAGATTGGGTCCGGATCGCGAAGTACGCCTAAAATATGGTTACATTATAAAGTGCGAAGATTACCTGAAAGATCCTGTATCAGGAGAGATTACCACCTTATTTTGTAGTTACGATCCACAGACTAAGAGTGGCTCCGATACCAGCGGGAAAAAAGTCAAAGGTACACTTGGATGGGTATCCGCGAAATATTCGTTGGATGCGGAGATACGACTATATGATAGACTCTTTCTGGATGAAGATCCAAGCGGGCATGGGGATACAGATTTCAAAGAGTTCTTAAATCCCAACTCATTGGAGGTAGTAAAAGGAAAGGTGGAGTGTAATTTTGAAGATGCAAAACCTTTTGATTTCTTTCAGTTCGAAAGACAGGGGTACTTCATTATTGATCCGGATTCACAGCCGGGAGCCCTGGTATTTAACAGGACAGTAACTCTGAGAGATAATTGGGCCAAACATCAGAGTAAGAAGTGAGACAGTTATCTGTTCTTCTCTGCCTTTTCCAGCCAGATTCCAATAAGCGCGCTTACTGCCAATAGCACCAAAAAGAAGATTGAGCCTACAACTCCCATGGATCAGTTCATTTAATGGCTAAAGATATGAAGAAAATGCAAGAAATATTACTTTGGTAATTTTATGTTATATCCTTGGTTGGGAAGACTGCGAAGAGGTCATATCATTGTATTACAAGCATAGCTTATTTCATAGTTTTAACTAAGGGTGTTAAACAGTTGAATCCTCACTGATTATCAGTGAGGATTCATTTTTTTAAAGGATTGCTTACCCAATTCTTAAAAACCTTCTCTAAAAGATGCCGTTAATTAATCTACTACATAAATTGGGTCAAAATTATGAAATACCTAGCCTCTCTCTTTATATTAATTATTATAGCGTCATGTAATCATAGAAATGATTCCCTTCATGCTGGTATGTCCAGTATTAATTCTATGGAAATGCAGGACCTGGAACGGGCTACATTAGCGGGAGGCTGTTTCTGGTGTACCGAAGCGGTATTTGAGCGGGTAAGGGGGGTAAAGGACGTGATCTCAGGTTATACCGGCGGATCCCAGGAGAACCCCACCTACAAGGATGTCAGCTACGGTAGAACCGATCACGCGGAGGCTGTAGAGATATACTTCGACCCTGATGAAATTAGTTACCGTGAGCTTATTGAAATATTTTTTGCCACACACGATCCCACCACGTTGAACCAGCAAGGCCCGGACATAGGCACGCAGTATAGGTCTGTAGTTTTCTACCACCATGAGGATCAAAAACTTACCGCGCAGAACCATATCAAAATACTTACTGATAAAGGAGTGTTTGTCAATACCATTGTAACTGAAGTAGAGCCTGTAGGAAATTTTTATGCTGCAGAAGATTACCATCAGGACTTTTACCAAAAACATCCGGATCATCCCTATATCCAGGCGATTGCCAAAACTAAGGTGACTAAATTCGAGAAGCAGTTTAAGGACAAATTGAAAGCGAATTCCTAACTCGTCTTTAACTCCAGGGCAACTCACAATTCGTCTTTTGTAATTCTTAATTGTCCATTCTTAATTATTAATTATTTTAACTTCTATCTTTAGCAGCTAAAAAATAATATATGCGCATTTCAGTTGTTGGACTAGGTCTTATTGGAGGTTCTATGGCTTTGGACCTGAAAGCAAATGGATTAGCCTCTGAGATAATTGGTGTAGACGACAATGAAGAACATTGCGATGAAGCGTTGAGTATTAAACTAGTAGATCGCATTCTTTCTATTGATCTTGCTCTGGAACAAAGTGAGGTAATGATTCTGGCCATCCCGGTGCAACATATTGTGAAGCTACTGCCTGAAGTATTGAACAAGGTAAAATCACAGGTTATAATTGATGTGGGTTCTACAAAATACCCAGCATCAGAATGTGTAAGAGATCACCCATCCAGAGGAAATTATGTAGCAACCCATCCAATGGCGGGGACCGAGTTTTCCGGACCAACTGCAGCAATAAAAAACTTATTCCGTAACAAGGCTGCCATTTTTTGTGATGTAGACCTCAGTAGTAAAAAAGCCATTTACATTGCAAATGATATATTTGATTGTTTGGGAATGCCAATTGTAAAAATGACCAGCAAGCAGCATGATCTACACACCGCATATGTATCGCATATATCTCATGTCAGTTCTTTTGCTTTAGCCCTCACTGTTCTGAAAAAGGAAAAGGATGCGCAGAATATATTTAATCTGGCAAGCGGTGGTTTCGACTCAACAGTAAGACTTGCTAAAAGCTCGCCGGAAATGTGGACACCAATCCTGGCACAAAATGCGAAAAATATAATTAGCGTTCTGGATAACTATATTTCAGAATTGATCCAGTTTCGGAAAGCCATTGAAGCTCAAGATACTGAAGCGCTCAATGATATCATTTCTGAGGCAAATAAGATACGGAAAATCCTGAAAGATACGCGCTGATGGGCGCCAATAGAATATCGAACCCCGAATGCCGATCAGCCTCGCCTGCCGGGAAACAGGGAATGTCTAAGGAAACGTCGACATCAAATTCGTTGTTCGTGGATCGTTGTTCGGCGTTCAACTGTTCCCTAGTGCGGATCCATGTGAACGGTAAATACCGGCACTTTAGAATCACGAACCAATCGCTCAGACATACCACCAATAAGTAAGTGCATTAGACCTTTTCTACCATGATTGACCGAGGCAATTATTTCTGCATTTTTCTCTTTAGCAAAAGCAAAGATAGTCTCTTCGACCTTGGCTCCTTTTAATGGATTGATGGTGAGTTCAGGGACCTGGTGAGGCGTTTCATGCTCCTCGGCAAAGGACTCCATCCTTTTTCGAACAATATCAGAGTCGTCGTTACTGACATGGACCATATGGACGGTGGCCCCAAAGAATGTGGCGAATTTTTCAATCTGATCCACACCTTCTTTAGCCACTGTTTTCAGGTCTGTGGCAAAGACAATATTTTTTATATTGAAATCAGGTAACGCTTTTTGTATGGTAAGCACCGGAATGTGGGTTATACGAATAACCTTTTCGGTATGGTTTCCCTCGAAGTATTCGGTTAAGGTATTTTCGCCGCTGGTCCCCATTACTATCAGATCACAATTTAAACGATCGGCAAATTGATTCACTCCTTCTCCCAACCTATCGATCTCAATAAATGAATAAACTGACACGTCACTATGTTGGTGTTTGGCAATGAGTTGCTTCAAGCGCTTTTCATTGGACCGGTGCAATTCCAACACATAGCGGTCCTCTTCTGATATATATTCATCTGTAAGCCCACCTCCCATAGCACCAAAGGAGTAGTTTTTCATAGCCCCAATAACATTAAGCAGAAAAACCGCACCGTCGGTCTTACGAGCGATGTTTAACGCTACATCCAGTGCTTGTTCCGACAGTTTTGAAAAATCAGTTGGAACGACAATCTTGTACATAATTATTAGTTTTAATTAAATAAAAACATTCCTGTATAAACACCTTAAAAGTACTTATTAAATAGCACTTTTCTAATATTGCAATTTGATTCAATATTTTCGAAAATCCGTAGAGATATCTGTTTAATCATTGCTAGTGTAATATCGGGTTACAATTCAAATAGTTTCGCGATTGTCAGATGAGTCATCCTCTTCGACTGCCCTGATTGTCCCTATCCCGGAAATTTTGTCATTAACAGTATGAGGATTGCCTCGATAACTGATTCTCCCTATACCATTAACGCGCGCAATTAGATTTTCTTTTACATTTATTTCAGCTCCTCCCATTCCACTCACTGTAACCTTACAAGAGTGGCTCTCAAGATCAAAGGCTTCAAGGTTTCCCACTCCATTTAGTGAAATGCTTTGATTTACCGCACGTCCACTAAGTTTCACCAACCCGGCACCGGTCAGGGTGACTTCTAAATCATTGACATCCACTTCCATATCGATAATCCCTGCCCCAGGTATCTCAAGCTCAAAGCGATCCGAAACTATAGCATTTTCTGTTTTTATAACAGATGCTCCAACGGATTTTATCCCTGCTAATTCTTGATAGGTTATATAAATTTTGATGCCATCTACACTTCGGATCTTTCTACTACTTTCAATGATCAACACCTGATTGACCACTTCTGATTGGATAAACTCCAACAAATTGCTATCAGTGACCACCACCAATTGACCTTTAGGCCCCTTTTTTAGTCCGATCTCATAATTTCCAGTCAATTGGATTTCTGAAAACTTGTCTAACATTCTTTTCTCTGAACTTATTTCTCCATTTCCTTTCTCATAATCGATGAAGTTGCAAGCCATGGGCCAAAGGAGGATGAATGTAACTAGGGGGTACCGCATGGCGTGATTATTTAGTTTGTCAAGAATAAGTTAAAGAAATTAATATGAAATATCCCCGATCTTTGATTAATTATGTGGCGTCATTATTTTTGGCTCCAACTTATAATACCTAACCATGCAAAGGGACCAGTTACTTTTTGAATTAATAGAAAAAGAACAAGGACGGCAGGAAAATGGAATTGAGCTGATTGCTTCAGAAAATTTTGCTTCACCCCAGGTTATAGAGGCTATGGGCACGGTACTTACCAACAAGTATGCCGAAGGGCTACCAGGCAAACGATACTATGGGGGTTGTGAAGTTGTGGATGAAATCGAACAATTAGCTATTGACAGGGCAAAGGAGTTGTTCGGAGCATCCTGGGTAAATGTTCAGCCTCATTCAGGAGCTCAAGCCAATGCAGCAGTAATGTTGGCCGTGCTAAAACCAGGTGATAAAATTCTGGGATTCGATCTTTCACATGGCGGTCATTTAACTCATGGCTCTCATGTGAATTTTTCAGGTAAGCTTTATAACCCCAGCTTTTATGGGGTAGATCCCCAATCGGGTACCATTGACTGGGATGAGCTTGAGCGAGCTACCGTTAAGGAAAACCCCAGGTTGATCATTTGTGGCGCATCTGCTTACAGCAGGGATTGGAATTATGTTCGAATGCGTGAAGCAGCTGACAAAGTGGGGGCCCTGTTAATGGCAGATATTGCTCATCCTGCTGGACTTATAGCTCGTGGTTTGTTGAACGATCCTTTGGAACACTGTCATATAGTTACCACCACTACCCATAAGACACTCCGAGGACCCAGAGGTGGCATGATAATGATTGGAGAGGACTATGATAACCCGCTGGGATTAAAATCTCCCAAAGGGATTATTAGAAAGATGTCCTCTATTCTTGATTCAGGAGTATTTCCTGGCACTCAGGGTGGCCCATTGGAGCATGTGATTGCCTCAAAAGCGGTGGCTTTCCAGGAAGCACTAAGTGAAGATTATCTTGAATACATCATTCAAGTAAAGAAAAATGCTGAATCAATGGCTAAAGAGTTCATTAGATTGGGGTATAAGATCATCTCAGATGGCACAGATAATCACCTAATACTTATAGATCTGCGATCGAAAGACCTCACCGGCAAGTTGGCCGAAGAGACTTTGATCAAAGCCGATATTACCATCAATAAAAATATGGTTCCGTTTGATGACAAATCACCCTTTGTAACCTCTGGGATGCGATTGGGTACACCGGCTGTTACCACCAGAGGCATGGATGAGTCAGATATGACCAGGATGGTTAACCTGATCGACAAAGTACTAACCCATCACTCCGATACAGCTGTTATAGCAGCAGTAAAGGAGGAAGTGAATGGATGGATGAAAAATTTCCCACTTTATAAAGATTAGTAATTGGAAAAGGAGATGTCATTTCTTGATCACCTGGAAGAGTTGCGATGGCATCTCATCCGGTCTATTGCGTCTATTTTGGTTTTTGCCATTGCAGCCTTTTTATCAAAGGATTTGATCTGGGATACCATCTTATTAGGACCGTCAAGGACCGATTTTTGGACCTACCGGGCCATGTGCCGTCTGGGGGAAACCATTGGATCGGGGGCTTTGTGTATTGACGACCTGCCCTTTATAATTCAAAGCCGGCAGATGACCGGCCAGTTTACCATGCATATTCTGTCCTCACTGGTTATAGGACTAATGTGTGCGTTTCCATATACATTTTGGGAAATGTGGCGATTTATCAGACCAGGGTTGTATGAAACTGAACAATCCGTTTCAAAAGGGGCAACCTTCTTTGTCAGTATACTTTTTGCAACAGGGGTGATGTTTGGTTACTTTATTGTAACGCCTTTAGCAATAAATTTCCTGGCAAATTATCAGGTATCCTCTTCCATAGTCAACGAATTTGACATCATTTCCTATGTGACCACTGTTTGCACCCTGGTATTGATTTGTGGACTGATGTTCCAATTGCCTATTGTGGTTTATTTCTTGTCCAAGGCTGGATTAGTTACCCCGGCTTTGATGAAAGCGTACCGTCGACACGCCATCATTGTTATATTATTAGCTTCAGCCATCCTGACACCACCTGATGTGATAAGTCAGGTGCTGATTGCTTTGCCATTGGTAATACTTTACCAAATTAGTATCTTTATTAGTGGAATGGTGCTTAAAGAATCAGAAGCGCTGACCGAAGAAAAATCTTGAAAATGAAATTAGCTATCGGGGGTGATCATGCTGGATTTGATTACAAACAGTCATTGTATGAGGAATTGTTATCACAAGGTCACGAAATTGAGGATTTTGGTACTTTCAATGACGGATCAGTTGATTATCCCGATTTTGCCCATCCTGTCTCTTCTTTTGTGGAAGCCAATCCTGACAGCAAAGGCATCCTGATTTGTGGAAGCGGCAATGGTGTGGCCATGGTAGCTAATAAACACGCCGGTATCAGAGCGGCAATATGTTGGACTGAGGAGTTAGCTAAACTGGCCAGACAACACAATGACGCTAACATTATTTGCATCCCTGCCCGCTTTATTTCACACCAAATGGCCAGGGAAGTGATTCGCATTTTTTTGACCCAGGTCTTTGAAGGTGGTCGTCATGCCAATCGTGTAGATAAGATCAGTTGTTAGATTTCAATACGTAGGCATCTCCCTGCTTGGTGTACAGTGAGGAAATAGTGGGCATTTGTCTGAAAAGCTCAGGAACTACTTGTTTTTGATCAAGTATTACCTCCGGCAAGTCATTGAGAAAATTCTGGTAGATCAGCGATAGATTATTGAATGAGTTTACCTGACTGAGGTGTTTCCTTGAAAGGTTCCAGTTCAGATATGGAGTGGCAGGATATGCATTCAAATAGGCGTCCGATTCATCCCCAATGATCAGCAACTTTTTCCCCTGAACTAATTGGTCCCACGGAGTACTGGTTACGAACAGTCTTTCGTATTCAAATATCCCGGGCGGCACTACGAATCTGTATAGCGCCCCGTAATTGACTAATATAGTGATTGCAAAAAAGGCCAGAAAAAATACTTCAGATAATATCTTTCTTTTTATTAAAAGGAACAAATGCCCCAAATAAAAGGCAACGGGGGTTACAAATACCATAAGCTGATGAGGAACACGTTCACGGCTCATAAACACCATAATAAAAGCGGCCGCCAGGAATAATATCATTATCAACATGTAATTGGTTTGATGATTGTTATAGCGCCCAGCAGTGTAAATCTTAAGCCAGGAGAAAATCAATAAAAGGAATCCTGGAATGGAAATAAATAGCAGGGTTTTCAAGTTTACCAGTTCCCTGAATGGCGTGGCTAACCATGATAGGAAATAATAATTAATAAATTCCATCAGTGCACCATTCCAAAAAAAGAATATTCCTACCAGTATTATAGGGAATAGAAAACCGAATAACAGCAAAATGTACTTTTTGAAATTCATTGAACTGTACAATCCCAGGGCTAAAATACTCACAGGTAAATAAATCAATGTGGGTAGATAAAACAGGGCTGAAAGTCCTAATGCCATGCCCGTGTTTAGAAATTGCTCGTCCTTTGCTTTCACAGCAATGTGTTGAAATATTCCGTTGATTATCACCAATTGAAATATTCCGCTCATAAGGGCTGGGGACAGGGTAAAAAAGTCAAAAAAAGCGCTCATAAGAATGGCATAGATCAGTGCAGGCACATAGGTGTTTTCCTTATAGGCTTTAGTAGAGACTAACAGTTGATTGAAAAGATAACATTGTATTAATACCACAAGAACTGCCAATATTTGATATCCCAACTGAGACCTGCCTGCTACAGAATCGATAAAAGCATAAACCATGGCAGATAAGGGAGCCAGATCATCCCATACATCCAGGTACAAAATATTATTGAAAGAGATGGATTCCCCCACGATCATCCAATTAAGTTCTGGTATGGTAAGAGGCATTTCGCCAAGAAAAAAAGGCAGCCGGATTGCAATAATTATCAGGAATATCCCGATTAGTCGGTAAGGGTCGTTGATTCTAAAAAAGGCCAGCAAGAATAATAAAGGTTAGTATCTAGTCCTCTGAAGAGAATCCTTAAATTTGAGTAATAATGGAAGAAAATACAAAATTTATACAATATTTGCATCGGGATGAGTGAAAGCAAAAGACAGCTTAAAATAGCACGGCAGCTGCAAAAAGACCTAAGCGAGATAATCCGGCTAAAACTGGGTGGATATTTTAGAAATACCCTCATTACTATAACCCGGGTACATGTAAGCCCCGACTTAGGTATAGCCAGGATCTATATAAGTGTGATGACCACAGATAATTCTCAGACCACCATTGAAATAATTACTGACCATAAGAGCGAGTTAAGAAAAGCCTTGGGTAATAGAATTGGAAAGCAGGTGCGAAGGGTTCCTGAGTTAATCTTTATCGAAGATTATGGATCCAGGCATTCCTCAGAAATTGACCACATCCTTTCAAATCTGGATATTCCACCACAATCAGAATAATTTGAACACCTCCTTTTTTATTGCCAAGAGGTATTTCCTTTCAAAGAAAAAGAAAAATTTCATACAGGTGATCTCCATGATATCCATGCTCGGTGTGGCCTTCGGGACCGCCGCATTGGTGATTGTCTTATCCGTTTTTAATGGATTGGAAAGTCTAATCCGGTCGTTGTATAGTTCTTTTGACCCTGAGATCAAAATTGAGTCTGCAGAAGGCAAGTGGTTCGATAGCAGTGAGGACTTATTACTGACTGTTAGTCAGGTGCCTGGAGTGGAAGTGGTGAGCGAGATCATCGAAGATAACGCCTTGATCAGGTATAAACAGGCAGAGATGGTGGTGAGAATAAAAGGAGTAAGTGACAACTTTTTGGAGCAACAGCGACTGGATAAAGTTATCGTTCATGGTGATCCTAACTTAAAAAAAGGAAACATCAACTACGCTATAGTGGGTATTGGCGTATCATATAGCTTATCTATTTCACCCAAAGATGAATTCACTTCTTTACAGGTCTACTATCCAAAAAACATACGCGCCTCATCGGCTAACCCCAGCGGTTTATACACTCAAAAGTCAATCTTACCCGGTGGAATATTTGCTATTGAAAAACAATACGACGAACAATATGTATTTGTCCCTTTGGACTTTGCTGCAGAATTGTTTCAATACGATCGACGCAGAACATCTTTGGAAATTAAAATCTCACCAAATCATGATATGCTGGATGTACAGGCGGCATTGACCGACGTATTGGGAAGTAACTACCTGATTACCAACAAAGATCAGCAACATCCAAGTTTGTTCAAAGCCATCAAGATTGAGAAACTGTTTTCACTGGTTACATTTTTCTTCATTTTGGCGCTGGCCTCGTTAAGTACATTTTTTACCCTTAATATGCTGGTTATTGAAAAACAAAAAGACATTTCAGTATTACGGGCCCTGGGGGCTTCTGGGAGGTTGATAAAATCTATATTTTGGTTCGAGGGGACAATCATTAGTTTAACAGGGGCAACAATTGGATTATTACTAGGATTTATAGTTTGTAGCATACAGATGACTTTTGGTATAATCTCTATGGGGATGGAAACAAGCGTGGTTAGTGCGTACCCCGTAAAAATGCAATTTTTGGATTTTTTATATACCGCAATTTGCGTGATAATCATTACATTCCTAGCTTCCTATAGGCCAGCTTCAATCGCTTCGAAGACCGAAATGATTCCGCATTTATAACACCGGGTTTCAATGTAATTTTTTGTTTCTATAACTGGATTTTTTTTATATATTACCAGTTTAAGTTGGGTCCCATGTGTAAATGAAAGTATCTACTACTAAATCATTTAAGTTAGTGTATTCATTGTTCCAGCATGAATACCTGGGCTATTTATTTGAATCGTATGTAATTCAACTTGATAGTAAGCACCGATTCACATTTCTTCATCAAAATATATCCGCCAAAAACGCCGGCGAATTTGGGGAAGGATTAGATCAAAAGGACTATGAACTGATTCGACTCATGGATTCCATGCAACAGGATAGAATAGTTCAGAAATTTTATAAACGAAAAATAAAAACATGGGACTTCTTCCTTAAAATATATGACCCTGGAAAGGGCAACAAGGTTATTCAGGAGGAGATTGCCAAATATTTGGAGAGTAAGCGGGCCAGAATATTGGCTTTGTTGAAAGGAAAGAACCTATTTGAGATGGGAAATGACGGAGAGCCTGCCTGGAGGGAAATTGACATAGTCAAAGAAAAGGCTTCTGTACTTTTCCACTTTAGACGCAACCATATTAATACCCATTACTTTCCCACAATTAAGTGTCAAAATGAAAAAGTGGACTTTCAATATCAAAATGCCTTCATAATATGTGACAGTCCTGCATGGATGATTGTGAATGGTAAACTGTACAGCTTTCAAAAAAACGTAGATGGGAAAAAACTGAGGCCATTTCTGAACAAGAAATTTATTGTAATACCTAAACAGGTGGAAGCAACCTACTATAGAAAGTTTGTGGCCCCGTTAATTGCATCTTACGATGTATATGCCAAAGGATTTGCCATTCAAAGTGACCATTTTCCTATTCGCCCAATCTTGACTTTCTCACAACTAGCACACACCGCGTCTAATGGTGGTTCTGATAACTATTTTCAGAATGGCACGGACAACCATTCCCGAAATGGCTCTGACAGGTTGATGTTCGAACTTTCCTTTAGCTATGGTCCCTATAACTACCGGGCGGATAAGGTACGATCGGTTAGCGTGAACTTAGAGCAGGTTGGAGACAAATACATTTTTCATCGTGTAAACAGGGTGGTACTCCGTGAAAAGAAGTATCAGAAGTCGCTTGCAAATCTAGGTTTGATGTTGAAATACGGCTTCACCACCATGTATAAACCTCAAGCATTCTCCTGGTTGTTGGAAAACAAAGAACATTTGGAAGAACTTGGATTTACCGTTCGCCAAACAAAGCTGGACCATAAAAGATATTTTCTAGGAAAGTCCTACATAAGCATCGATGTAAAAGAAAATATTGATTGGTTCGACATACATGCAGTGGTAAAATTTGGTGAGTATGAGATTCCTTTTCTTCAACTGCGGAAATTATTACTGGCTAAAAAGAATGAAGTTATCCTTCCGAACGGTGAGATAGGTGTTATACCAGAACACTGGTTCAGAGAGTATTCTGAACTCTTTGCATTTATGGAGCAAAATAACCAAACCTCTGAGATGAAGTTGAAGAAACACCATTTGGCTTTGGTGCAGGACTTGGGCAGAGCAGATTTGGCTGCTGTTAGCATCAGTAAGAAACTGGAAGGATTAAAGAAATTTGAACAAATCGAGGATACTCCTTTACCGGAAGCATTCAGAGGAGACCTTCGACCTTATCAGAAAGCCGGATACAACTGGTTGTTGTTTCTCAACAAATTCAATTTCGGCGGTTGTCTGGCGGACGATATGGGGCTGGGAAAGACTGTGCAAACACTGGCAATCCTGCAATGTCAAAAGGAAATGGGTAAAACTGGTGCCAGTTTACTGGTGATGCCTACCTCCTTGATCTATAACTGGCAGTTGGAGGCGCAGAAGTTCACTCCAAACCTAAAAGTCTTTATTTATACTGGCACAACCCGCATTAAGGACATTGCACAATTTGATGGATATGACCTGGTACTAACTTCCTATGGCATTGCCAGACTGGACATTGAAATGCTAAGGAGTTATCATTTTAACTATATTATACTGGATGAAAGCCAGGCCATTAAGAACCCCAATTCCCATATTGCCAAGGCGGTGAAGAAACTGAATTCCAAATACCGGTTAATACTAACTGGAACGCCGTTGGAGAATAGTACCATGGATCTATGGTCCCAAATGACCTTTATTAACCCCGGATTATTAGGCAATCAGAGTTATTTTAAATCAGAATTCCAGACGCCAATTGAAAAGAAACAGGATGACGGAAAAACTCAGAAACTCAATACCATCATTAGGCCGTTTATACTTCGAAGAAACAAATCACAGGTTGCTACAGAACTTCCGGAGAAGGTTGAAAACATCCAGTATTGTACCATGACCACCATGCAGGAAGATCATTATGAAACTTCAAAGTCCTACTATCGCAACAAGATCCTTCAGAGCATTGAAAATCAGGGTGTCAATAGGTCACAATTTTTATTACTTCAGGGATTAACCCGCCTAAGACAAATTGCCAATCATCCCAAACTGGTTGATCCCGAGTATGCCGGAGATTCAGGCAAGCTTGAAGATGTCACCCATATGCTCAACAATGCTATTAGCAAAGGACATAAGATATTGGTGTTTAGCCAGTTTGTCAAACACCTCTCGTTATTGAAAACTTATCTCTTAAACAGCCATATTCCGTTTAGTTATTTAGATGGAGCAACCAAGGATCGCCAACAGCAGGTTATAAACTTCCAGACTCAAAATCATGTAAAGGTTTTTTTAATTTCCCTGAAAGCAGGAGGATTGGGTTTGAATCTTACCAGAGCGGACTATGTATTCTTGCTCGACCCTTGGTGGAATCCAGCTGTTGAAGCCCAGGCCATTGACCGGGCCCATAGAATAGGGCAGGAAAATAAGGTCTTCACCTATAAGTTTATTACCAAAGGCACTGTAGAGGAAAAGATATTGTCGCTACAAAAGAATAAGATCAAATTGGCTCAGAATCTGATCACCGTAGACGAAGGTTTTGTCAAGACATTATCTCATGATGATATAGAGTCCTTGCTACAGTAATGTCCAAGATCAAGACTTCTTTTGTATGCAGTAAATGCGGCACACATTCTGCTAAATGGCAGGGTCAATGTAATGGATGTGGTGAATGGAATACCCTTCATGAAGAGACGGTTGAGAATGCGGCAACCGCTCCTTCCTGGCGCCAAAACCAAAACCAGACTAAAAATAGGCCCCTCAAGCTTTCTCAAGTTGATCTTAAGCCTGAATCCCGGAAGATCACAGTGGATAAGGAGCTAAACCGGGTACTGGGTGGTGGTATTGTTCCCGGTGCCATGGTGCTGATTGGTGGAGAACCGGGCATTGGCAAATCTACCCTCATGCTGCAGGTGGCACTACAGCTGGACAATTTAAAAGTACTGTATGTTTCAGGTGAGGAAAGTCAGCAACAGATAAAAATGCGTGCCCAGCGCTTGTCCATGGACTCAGATCGTTGTTATATACTTACTGAAACCTCCATTGAACAAATATTTCAACGAATTTCCGAATTGTCCCCGGATCTGTTGATCATCGATAGTATACAAACGTTGCAAACCGCTCAATCGGATTCTGTCGCGGGAAGTGTTTCACAAATCCGTGACTGTGCTACTCAACTAATCAGGTATGCCAAGGAAAGCCATGTGCCGGTTTTTTTAATTGGGCATATCACCAAAGACGGTGCGTTGGCTGGGCCCAAGGTATTGGAGCACATGGTAGATACCGTATTGCAGTTTGAGGGAGACCGTCATTTGGCCTACCGGATATTGAGAACTTCTAAAAACAGATTCGGGCCTACCTCCGAATTGGGCATTTATGAGATGAAAGAGCAAGGGCTCAGGGGGGTTGACAACCCTTCTGAGATTCTAATTTCACAAAGGGACGAGAACCTTAGTGGCGTTTCTATTGCTGCAAGTCTTGAAGGAAACAGGCCATTACTCATCGAAATTCAGGCTTTGGTAAGCCCTGCGGCTTATGGAACTGCTCAAAGGACCTCCACTGGATTTGACAATCGCCGGCTCAATATGCTGCTTGCTGTTCTTGAGAAAAGAGGTGGATTCCCTTTGGGTACTCAAGATGTATTTCTAAACATCGCCGGTGGCTTAAGGGTGGAAGATCCGGCCATTGATTTGGCTGTTGCCGTTGCAATTGTTTCATCTTTCAATGAGATGCCCGTTACTGGGAAAATATGTTTTTCCGGAGAAATTGGTTTGGGAGGCGAAATTCGTGCAATACACAGGGCTCAGCACCGCATCGGTGAAGCTGAAAAACTAGGATTTACAAAAATTTACCTTTCAAAATATGCCCTCAAAGGTATTGCAAAAGAGTCAGCAATTGAGATAGTGGGTTTTGGCAAGTTGGAAGACCTGTTTAGTGATCTTTGGGGTTAGTCCTGAAGATCTTTTTTCATCAGGTGATCACTCTGCTGCTCATCTCCCAACTCGAATATGTGTGATCCGAATACTACAAAACCATGCCGCTGGTAGAACTTAATTGCTTTAAGATTTTTTTCCCACACGCCTAGCCACATCACCGGATATTTTCTCAGTTGGGCAAAAGCCAGGCATTTATCCAATAAGTCCTTTCCAATTCCAGTTCCCTGAAATTCCTTAAGTACATAGATCCGTTCCAACTCTACTGCGTTGATCGATTTATCGTGAAAGGGCTTATTATTCTCTTTCAGCTTCACATAACCAACGTCCACATTATTTAAGCGAGCAACCAGGAAGAAGTTACCATCGTCTTCCAGTTGATCTCCGATAGACTTTTTGGAGAAGGTGGCCCTTAAATATTTTTGAAGGTTTTTCTCGGTATTGAATCTTGCGTAGGTCTCAAGGAAGGTATTTTTACCTAACCTTGATAAGGCTGCGATGTCTTTAATGCAGGCTACTTTAATGTGCAACTTTTCCCCCTCAACAACCGTATGCATGGCTTAAATATAAGGTTATTTTATTTTTTTGCCATATTTTTCTTCAATTCCTGTTATTCCTTGAAGACCACCGGTGTGGATGGCCAGGATACTGGAATTTGCAGGGAAGTAATCCTTTTTAATCATATCGACCACGCCAAACATCATTTTCCCGGTGTAAATAGGGTCCAGGATAATCTTATAGTTAGCCTTAAAGTCAGAAATGAAGTCCAATAACTGCCTGGTTATTTTGGCATAACCACCAAAATGATAATCATGGACCAGCCTCCATGGAGTGTAGGCCTTTATCCCGGCACGCTTCAGTAGCCTGTTGATATCTTTTTCTAAAAATTCAGCGCCCTTTAATGCCGGAAAACCCAGGACCTTGTCATTACTACTCAATCCTGAAAGTAAACCGGACAGGGTTCCTCCGGTACCACAGCTGAGACACCAATAATCAAATTTTTGGGAGATCTGAGCCATTTCCGCACATCCCTTTAGCGCCAATGTATTGGTTCCTCCTTCAGGAATCAAATAGAATTTTCCATACTTAGATTCCAAATCAGACAGAAAATCCGGATCCGTTTTCCTTTTGAATTCCTGCCTCGAAACGGATACCAGTTTCATTCCCCACTCAGAGGCTTGCTTTAGGGTGAGATTCAACGGTTCAACTATTTCACCTCTGATCACTCCGATGGTTTTGATTCCACAAGCAGCACCCGCGGCAGCGGTAGCGTGGATATGGTTGCTAAAAGCCCCTCCAAATGTCAAAATGCTGGAACAGCCCCTTTTACCAGCTTCAATCATGTTGTACTTCAGTTTCCGCCACTTATTTCCTGAAACCAGCGGGTGAATAAGGTCTTCTCTCTTAATATATAATTTGATGTTGTCAGGAAAACATTCAACAAATTGAATGGGAGTTTCACCAGGGTTATCGAATATTGCCAGCGACATGAGGATGTTTCTGAATGTGTCGAACGCTCTGTGCAAAGGTTGCCAGTAGAATTATAAGACCGCCCCATATAGTGCCTTCATCTAATTTTTCATCCGTCAACCATACCGCCCAAAGTATCCCGTATGCCGGAGTAAGACAACTTAATATACTAACCGTGGATGCGGTAAAGTTTGACAGGCTCTGAACAAATAATGTGTGGGCGATGGCGGTAGTAACCAGCGACAACAGCACCAGATTGCTCCAGGTGCTTACTGAAATTTCCGGAGGGTAAATCCATAGCGCAGGTAACAAAATCGCCGCCGATATTAAAAGCTGATAACACATGATGGTGGTACCACTGTAGATGGTGATGTGCTGGCGATTCATAATGTTCCGGATGGCATATAGCACCGCGGACACTAGACCCAGCAGGACACCCTGTACTGCCCTGTTTCCAAAAGAGAATTCCGGAACAATCAGCGCCAGACCGCCGAGCACAATAAGAGAAAAAAGTATTTCGAACCATGAATGTTTAGTTTTAAAAAACAACGGTTCCAGAATTGAGGTTATGATTGGATAGCTGAATAAGGAGAGCATCGCCAAAGCTACCCCCGCCATTTTAATTGCCTGGAAATAGCTAACCCAGTGTATAGCCAAAAGGACACTGCTGATTAAAAAGAACCATCGGTCCCGTTTCCATGAAATGTTTAAACCACCTCGAAGTCGCAAATATCCCAACAGCATAAAGCCCGCAATGAGGCAGCGTATGAGGATGGTAACAGAGGGGTTTAGTGGTATGATTTTACCGAATAACCCTGAAGTTGACATGAGAATAAAGGACAGGTTCAACTCCAATAATGGATAGTACTTATTTTTCCTAAACATGAACATCAATGATAGGAAATATGCGATCAACCTCTAAGAAACACTATAGAAATTATAACTTCGCTGGTATGGACGATGAAAAACAATCATCTGATGACGGTTGGTTCGAACACCACCGCCTACTAGCCGATCCAAAGCAAACCTTAATCCGTCTGGACAAGTTCTTAATGGACCGCTTGCCGAATGTGACTCGTACTAAGCTTCAGGAAGGTATTAAGCAGGGATTTGTAAAAGTCAACCAAAACAAGATTAAACCAAATTACCGGGTAAGGCCAGGTGATGAGATTGTGGTCAAGTTACCTGAACCCCCAAGGGACACCGACATTGTTCCCGAAGATATTGAGTTAGACATCGTTTATGAGGATCCGGACCTTTTGGTAGTAAACAAGCCAGCGGGAATGGTGGTACATCCGGCTTACAACAACTGGACCGGCACGCTGGTAAACGCCCTAACTTTTCATTTCAATAACCTGCCAACCATGCCAGACAATCAGGGACGGCCGGGGTTGGTTCACAGAATTGACAAAGACACTTCAGGATTGCTGGTGATCGCAAAAACGGAATTGGCTATGACCCGGCTGGCTAAGCAGTTTTATGACCACAGTATTGAGCGAAGTTATACCGCCCTGGTCTGGGGCGTACCAGAAAATAATTCCGGTACCATAGATGTAAACCTGGGACGCGGCTTTAAGGACCGGCGCATAACCACAGCCTTTCCTGAAGGCGACTATGGCCGTCGGGCAGTTACCCACTATGAAGTGGTTAAACCATTGAGGTACGTTAGTTTGGTAACCTGTCGCTTAGAAACTGGCAGGACGCATCAAATCAGGGCACATTTAAAATATCTGGGGCACCCGCTTTTCAATGATGCGCAGTATGGTGGAGATAAGGTGCTCAAAGGGACCGTTTTTTCCAAATACAAAGCATTTGTTGAGAATTGCTTCAAAATGCTGCCGCGCCAGGCGTTACATGCGAAAAGCCTGGGGTTTATTCATCCAACTACAGAAAAAGCCATGCGTTTTGAATCAGAATTACCAGAAGATTTTCAGCAGGCACTGGTTAAGTGGGAAAACTACGTTACACATCTGGACAAGTTGAGGTAGTTATAGCCAAGATAAGGAGACTAGTT
>CAZAWQ010000427.1:0-3266 GCA_964488585.1 uncultured Roseivirgaceae bacterium | reverse complement strand
CCCGTTAATTTGATCTTTTACAACTTCTTTACATCCGGGTACATCACTGGCAATAATAGGTTTCCCCATGGCCGCGGCCTCCAAAAGTGACTTGGACAATCCTTCACGATAACTCGGCAGCACTACTGCATGTGACTTATTTAAATACGTTCTTACATCGGCTGTTTCTCCTAAGTATTCTACCTGTCCCATGCTGATTTCTCCCATTGGAATGCTCCGTTTGTGGTTGGGTTCAGGAGCTCCTAACAATTGACAACATACAGGAAGTCCCTCTTTTCGTAGCATTCCGGAAGCTTTTACGTATTCCCTTACTCCTTTTTCTTCAATCAGTCTGGCCATCATCAAGAATATAAAGGGTGGAGGTTTAGGGGGCGTTTGGACCGGACTAAACCTTCTTATATCTATTCCGGATCCTGGTATTAAATCATAATTAGATTTTGAAAGAAGTTTACGGTCCTTAAATATCTCAAGATCGGATTGATTTTGGAAAAAAATTCTTTGTGGATATTTGAATGCTGAGCCATACAGATATCGGGCTATGCTACTGGTTTTACCAGAAGTGAGAAATACCGTTCCCAAACCACTTACCGTACTAATAGAAGGTATTCGCAGCCACCTCGCCACCATGGTCCCATATATATTGGGTTTAACCGTGTAGTGCAGGATGATTTGGGGTTTGATATTTCGGTATAGTTTATAAATCCTTCGGATCAAATCCAGGTCAAGAAGTGGATTGCCCCCTGTATTCTTCATCCTTATAGGATGATAAATACACCCCATTGCTGACAACCGAACGCTGTAATCATCTTCGGGAGCAAGAGCATGCACCTCGTATCCTGATTTTTGCAGAGCTCTAACCAAACCTGACCGGAAGTTGTAAATATTCCAGGAAGTGTTTACGAAAATAATTACTTTCATGGATTTACTTTGGATGAGCTCTCTATGCCCTAACTTTGCCTTATATTGTCTAAGAATACACTAATTTTATCTAACGAACTCAAAAAAATCTCATTATGGATATAGGAATGCGCCATTTGCATGTCACCGTGGTGGTGATCTTACTGTTATTTGTTTTGTTTAAAACGATTTTGCTGGTTGCCAATAGAATAGAACTACTGGATAGAATTCGGGCCAAGTCAAAGTTTGTAGATATAATCATGGGGATTCTGGTCCTGGCCACCGGGATCTTCCTAACTACTTTGAAACAAAGTGTTGAACCCTACTTATGGACTAAAATAATACTGGTTTTGGTTTCTATTCCCATAGGAATCATTGGACTGAAATCCCGAAATAAACTGCTGGCAATCTTGTCAGTAATCTTGATCATCTATGTTTATGGAATTGGGGAAACCCACAGTTACAAATTTAAGAGAGATCCAATTGTGATCAACAATAATGAACATGCGGGTCAGGAAATATATCAAATATTGTGTAACGAGTGTCACGGAGATGATGGTAGGAAGGGCCTGTTTAAGGCACCTGACCTAACCAAAAGTGTTTTAGACCAAACAGAAATGAGGTCAAGAATATTGCATGGGAAGGGAATTATGAGAGGCTATGAGGGTGAACTCAATGATGAGCAAGTGGATGCGGTTATCGAATATATAACATCATTACCGTAAAAATTGAAAAAATTATATCAGACAGCGCCTAATAAGGAATCTGCGGTATTGGTAGCGTTGATCAACCACCGTCAGACCAAGGAACAAGTACGGGAATATTTGGATGAGCTGGAGTTATTGGCCGCCACCCTGGGGGTGGAGGTAAAGCATAGTTTTACTCAAAAGTTAGAGCGGCCGGATGTACGAACCTTTGTAGGAAAGGGAAAATTGGAAGAAGTAAAAGCGTTGGTGGTTGCTGAGAGCATCGACAAGGTCATTTTTGACGATGATCTTTCGCCTTCACAACTACGCAATCTTGAGAAGATTTTAAATTGTCAGATCTATGATCGCAGTCTGCTAATACTTGATATCTTTTTAAAGAGGGCACAAACATTCAGAGCTAAGACCCAGGTGGAGTTGGCCAGAT
Organism: uncultured Roseivirgaceae bacterium; assembly: GCA_964488585.1. Taxonomy (GTDB): domain Bacteria; phylum Bacteroidota; class Bacteroidia; order Cytophagales; family Cyclobacteriaceae; genus SZUA-3. Next base: position 1,238 of record CAZAWQ010000427.1, on the reverse strand, counting down.
ACCAATACCTGTTGCCCAGGCTTACCCGCATGTGGACGCACCTTGAAAGACAACGAGGGGGAACCGGAACCCGGGGCGGTGCTGGTGAAAAGGAAATTGAAACTGACCGAAGAATCATTCGCAATCAAATCAATGTGTTGCGGAAGAAGTTGGATAAAATTGAAAAACAGCAGGAAACTCAAAGAAAGTCCAGACAGAATATGGTCAGGGTAGCATTGGTTGGGTATACCAATGTAGGGAAGAGTACTCTCATGAGACTATTGACCAAAGCCGATGTATTAGCTGAAGACAAATTATTTGCCACTGTGGATTCCACTGTACGTAAAATGGTGGTTCACTCGGTGCCATTGCTAATTTCTGACACTGTAGGGTTTATCCGCAAGCTTCCTCATCACCTGATTGAATCGTTCAAATCTACTTTGGATGAAATACGAGAAGCGGATGTTTTGCTGCATGTAATTGATATAAGTCATCCATTGTTTGAAGAACAGACTGAAATTGTTAACAAGACATTATTGGAGATCTGTGGAGAGGACAAACCCACAGTTTTGGTTTACAATAAGATAGATCGAATCAATGGCCAGTTTGAACAGCGTCAAGAATTGGAGCCGCCCGTCAATCTCGAGCTGCTAAAAGCTACGTTTATGATTAGTGAATCGGATACCGTATTTGTTTCGGCCCTGGCTCAACAGAATATTGATGAACTGAGAGAGGTCATCTATGATAAGGTGGCCAAAAAGTACTTCAGAATGTATCCCAACTATCTTAATTAATGAGTGAATGAGTGAAGGAATGCGGGAGTGAGTCACTGGATCCTGCTGTCAATCAATTATTTAATCATTTACCTCAGTTGGCTGAGTGTCAGCGCAAGAGGGCACAGGTCACTAGCTAAATCAAACCATAACGTTTTATTAATAGAGCAGATTTCTTAATTTCGCAATCCTTAAGATATGAGATCTAAGCTTTGAGATCTGAGATTATTTGAGATCTTCGATCTTCCGGCCCCGTAGTTCAATGGATAGAATAGAAGTTTCCTAAACTTTAGATGCAAGTTCGATTCTTGCCGGGGCTACAGTTTTTATTTTGCAACGGGTCAAGTTATGGGTGATGTAAATTGTGCTTATTGCGACCACTCAGGAACCGAAAATTTCCTATCTTCTGGAATGAGTGGAGTATCTATAAGTTTGAGTTTAGGAAGACGGGATGACCATCAACCGAGTTTTTACTTAGAATTTGGA